>CAVGDP010000239.1:0-6356 GCA_963627985.1 uncultured Eubacteriales bacterium | reverse complement strand
TATTGAAGTTATTAAAATAGTTATTGAAGTTATTAAAATAGTTATTGAAGTTATTTTGGCGATTTGATAAGGGGAAGAATTTAGAGTTATTATCGTCTCTTAAGTAGGTGTATTCCTAAAAATTTATTGTTATTTAGGGAAGAAAAACAATGTTAGTGGTTTGGAAAAATGAATATTTTTTTGAAAAAAGTTAAGAAATATTTTGCCATGTCGGTAATTGATTGTAAATTTGCAACTTCAAAAGTGGCTATCGGTACAACCCGTTAAATCCACAACCGATAAGCATTTTGAATAATAATAAAGGGTGCAAAATATGTTTCTTATTGGCCTTCGAGACACATTCAATACTCTTTTATTAATAATTATAAACAAATTAAAAAGGGATTTAAAAATAACAATGAGTACATTAAGTTATAGAACGCTAATTGTTAAACCAAGTACTATTAAGAAAGAGAAAAAGTGGATAGTTATTGATGCCGAGAACCAAGTTGTTGGTCGTTTGTCTACAAAAGTTGCCAACATATTGAGAGGAAAGCATAAACCATCATTCTCTCCTAATATGGATTGTGGAGACAATGTCATCATTATCAACGCAGAAAAAGTTAGATTTACTGGAAATAAACTCAACGACAAGCAATATGTTCGCCATACAGGATATCCAGGAGGTCAGAGATTTGCTACACCTAAACTTTGGTTAAGTAAGTTTCCTGAAAGAGTGTTAGAACATTCCATTAAGGGTATGTTACCAAAGAATAAATTAGGTGCAAAGTTGTACAAAAATCTAAAAGTAGTTGTAGGACCGGACTACAGCAAGTACAATAGCGTTAAACCGGAAGTAGTAAACATTAATACGATTAGATAATGGAAGGCGTAATAAACACAATAGGGAGAAGAAAGACAGCCGTTGCAAGAGTATATATGAAAGTAGGCAATGGTAACATAGTAGTTAATGGACGTGATTACAAAGAGTATTTTACTACTGCTCCTTTGCAATATATAGTTCGTCAGGCATTTGAAACAATAGAGGCGATGGGTAAGTTTGATATTAAAGCTAACTTAGATGGTGGCGGAATAACAGGACAAGCTCAAGCTTTAAGAATGGCTATCGCAAGAGCATTATGTGAGGCTAACCCAGAGGATAGATCTGCATTAAAGAGCAAAGGTCTTCTTCGCAGAGATTCACGTATGGTAGAGAGAAAGAAACCTGGACAAAAGAAAGCAAGAAAGCGTTTCCAATTCTCAAAACGTTAGGATATTATACAAAGGAAATAAAAGTTGTTTAGTATCCAAATTGGTAAGATTTGTTTATTTATTAAAAGAAATTACTCTGATCAATAGATACGTATCAAAGTGGAGAGTATCATAAAAAGAGAAGAAAACAAAATTAGAGTACTAATAAACGACTACTTGCCAGTTGATATAAAAATAATAAGGAAAGTAAACACAAAAAAGAAAATGTTAGAATTCGAGAAAATGTTGGATGCAGGTGTTCATTTCGGACACCAAAAAAGAAAATGGAATCCAAAGATGGCTCCTTATATCTTTACGGAGCATAATGGTATGCACATTATAGATTTGTATAAAACAGCAGCAAAATCCGAAGAAGCTGCTGCTGCATTAAGACAAATCGCTAAATCTGGTAAACAAATCCTATTTGTTGCAACCAAAAAACAAGCAAAAGATATTGTTGCCGATAGAGTAAAACAGGCTAATATGCCATACGTTACAGAGCGTTGGCCGGGAGGTATGCTTACTAATTTCTTTACAATTCGTAAAGCGGTAAAGAAAATGGGATCTTTGGAGAGTTTGCTTAACAACAAAAACAATAACTCAATATCCAAACGTGAGCGTTTGCAGATTACAAGAGAGAAAGCTAAATTAGAAAAGAATTTAGGTTCTATTGCTAACTTGAATCGTTTACCTGCCGCATTGTTTATTGTTGATATCAACAAAGAACATATTGCTGTCGCAGAGGCAAGAAGATTAAATATCCCTACTTTCGCAATAGTAGATACTAATTGTAATCCTGAATTGATAGATTTTCCTATCCCTGGCAACGATGATGCTTCTCGCTCTATTTCTTTGATTGTTGACTATATGTGTAAAGCAATAGAAGAAGGTGTACAAGAAAGAAAACTTGATAAAGATGCACAAGAAAGAGTAGAAAAGCAAGAGAAAACAGATAGTGATGCTACAGAGAAAAAAAGCGAAAGAGCCACAAAGGTAAGACCAAGAAGAAGTGTAGCAAAGAAACCAACTGTGGATAAACAATAAAGCAAAACAAAGGAGAAAAAACTTATGGCAAATATCACAGTTAAAGATATAAATGACCTTAGAAATCGTACCGGAGTAGGTATTATGGATTGCAAGAAAGCCTTAATGGAGGCTGAAGGCGATGTAGATAAAGCGATAGAAATACTAAGAGAAAAAGGTCAAAAATTAGCAGTTAAGAGAGCAGATAGAGCAGCGAATGAAGGAGTTGTTCTTGCTAAAACAACTGCAGATAAGACTTTCGGTGCAGTAGTTATGATTAACTGCGAAACAGATTTTGTTGCACAAAACCAAGACTTTATTAATTTCGTAAAGAGCGTTTTGGATGTAGCTGTAGAAGCAAAAGCTAAGACAATCGATGAGGTTAATAAACTACAAGTTAATGGTACTGCAGTTGAGACTTTGGTTGTTGACCAATTAGCAAAAATCGGTGAGAAGATAACTCTTTCTGATTACAGAACAGTAGAGGCTTCTATCGTTTATTCATACATTCACCCAGGCAATCGTACTGCTTCTATCGTTGGTTTGAATAAGACTGGTTTCGATGAATGTGGTAAGAATCTAAACTTCCAAGTTGTATCTATGCGTCCTCAAGCCCTTACAAAAGAGGATATACCTCAAAATGTAATAGATGAGGAGTTGAAGGTTAATATAGAGAAGACTAAACAAGAGCAAGTTCAAAAGGCAGTAGAGGCTACTTTGAAGAAAGCCGGTATCAACCCTGCTCATGTAGATAGCGAAGATCACATGGAAAGCAATATGGCTAAAGGTTGGATTACTGCAGAAGATGTTGCAAAAGCAAAAGAAATCATCAAAGCAACAACCGATGAGAAACTTGCTAACCTTAATGAGCAAATGATACAAAATATTGCTAAGGGACGTTTAGAGAAATTCTTCAAAGAGAATACACTTCTTTCTCAAGCATATTTTTCTGATAGTAAAATAAGCGTTCAAGATTATTTACAATCTGTAGATAAAGACTTGAAAATAGTTGCTTTTGCTAGATTAGAGTTAGGTGCATAAGCGAAGTAAGAAGAGATTTTTCTAAGAATAAATTTCTTTAAGAGATTTTCTAAAAGAAGAGAGCGTTTTCTATCACTCTCTTCTTTTTTATTGCCCCTTTTCCTTTCCTCATTTCTCCTTCTTTTCCCTTTTCTTCCCATCCTTTCTCTCTTTTTCCTCCTAATCGTCCTACTTTCCCACCTTTCTAACTCTTTGATTAATAACATTCAAAAATTACGTCGAATAACAAAATTATTTCGACCATTTATCAAAATATTTCGACCATTTATTCCGATAATTCGTCGTTTTATTTTGGGTAGGTTAGAGAACATTAAAATAAAGTTAGATATTATTTTGATAAAGTTAATATTATCCGAATAAAATCAGTAATCGTTAGAATAAAATCAGTAATTATTTCAGCGAAATCAGTATTCGTTGGTTAAGGAACGAAATTACCGATTTTTTTAAGGAACGTTTTTTCGATTAACTCAATTTTTTAACATTTGAAAAATGTTCTATTTTCCCTATAAGAGTATTTTTGAGGGTAATTTTTTGAGTAAAAATGGATAATTTTTCCACACTTGTAATTTATTGATTATATAATAGTTAAAATAAGTACTAAAATCGACAAAATAGTTATTGATGTTATTCGAATAGTTATTAATGTTATTCGAATAGTTATTGATGTTATTCGAATAGTTATTGATTTTATTAGAATGGTTATTGATTTTATTTTGATAAAATGTGATACTATTCAAATTTATATTTCTTTAAAATGTTCTATTTCCTCTATCGTAAAAATTTAAGCAATGTTTCACGGAATAAAAAAACACCTCAAAAAGTTTAGATAAGAAGAAAATTTAATAGTTTTTGAAAAGGAAAAAATTGGAATGTTATTCTTTTTGGGAATTTACTAATAGGAGGCGATTTATATGCAAATAAAATATCTTTAACTCTCTAATAATAGTTTTGAGAGGTATGTCTGTTTTGCTTTTGTTTTGAATAAATAAAATAAAGACCGATAAAAAAATATCAGTCTTTGAAAAAATTAACATTGGTTGTCTGCCCGAAAGAATCTATTGATGATTCTTTATCTCTAAATTATAATTTAACATCCTTATTCGTATTCTTGTCTTTAGAAGAATACGCCGAAAAATCATATTCTTGTATATTAAAATCTTTCCAATACCAAGACTTCTTATATATTTCCATTCTACCTTTGGGAACAAAGACATTAATAGCACGAGAAACATCTTTATGAATAATTTGTAATCTCTTATGCTCAAAATAAGTCGGAGGGTTATTATTTTCTATGAAAATATTTTCAATATTATAACATCCGGCAAAATTTTGTATCATACTATCAACAGAATATCCTAATGTAACGCTTACAAGACTTCTACAATTCGTAATAATAGGTTCTATTTTGGACAAATCTTTAACATTTATCACAATATTTTCTAATCTGCTACAATTAGAAAAAGCATGTCCTCCGATGGAAGCAACAGAAGAAGGAAGATCTATTCTTGTTAGACTGTTACATCCTTGAAATGTATCACTCCCAATAGATATAACCGAGTCAGGTATATTGATCCGCTCCAAATTATTACAATTCTCAAAAGCATTATGTCCAATGGAGATAATAGAATTAGGTAAATCCACACTTACTATACCACTCTCCATAAAAGCACCTTCTCCTATTGTAGTAATAGTAGAAGGAATGATAGTATTTTTACATCCTATGATTAATTTATCGGTAGAGGTCTCAATAATAGCATTACAATTATTTCTGGAATCATATTTGGTATTATCTGCTTGTACAACTATACTTGTTAAACTACTACAATTACAAAAGGCTTCATCTCCTATAAAAGCAACCGAAGATGGTATTTCTATACTTAATAAATTACTGCACCCATAAAAAGATTTCCTACCAATATAAGCAACCAAAGGGGGTATATCTATAGTTGTTAAATTATTACAACGCCAAAAAGCAGAATTACCAATATAAGTAATTGTCGTGGGAAGAGTAATCCCCATAAGATTCTCACAATTATTAAAAGCATATTTATATATACCCCTAACGGTATATGTTTTTCCCTCGTGGATAACTTGCGAGGGTATTGTTACGTCACCTAATACTTGACTATGATACGCTTCCTGCTCTATAAAGACCGAATAACTCACCTTACCATTTTGCCATTCTATCCATTCTGGAGATACTACCATTACCTCATCATTAGATAACGCAACACCCTCAACAAAACTTCTTCCAAATGAAAGAGTTCTGCCATTATATTTATAACTAAAAAAACTTTCTTCTGTTTTAGCATCATTAGGTTGCCAAATTGAACGCAACAATGAAATTAATTTTTTCATTTTCTTATATCTTTATTTATTCTATACTTTTTTCTTTATATTTAATCCACGTATAAAAACCATTATATTTATTCTACTCGGATTCTCTCTCCTTATATCGTAGATAGAATATAATCGTTATTTATCCTTATCTTAAATAAATTTATAGAATGGCAAAAAAAACTGTGAACTCTTTCTTATTCCGGCATCTGAGGGTCTGGACATCCTTTTTACTCAAATAAGTAAAGTTCACAGTATAGGCTGTGAACATTTACAACTTTACTTTTGAGTATTTTTCTGAAATTGTCCAGACTTCAGATGCCAAAAGGAAAGCGAAATGCTTTTTTATGTCAATCAAAAGAGAAAACTCTCTCTTCCGTTGCAAAATTATAACAATTTTCTAATAAACAACTAATAAAATAGAAGAAATTTTATTTAATGAACAAGATTAATGATAATGAAAAGGTTGAATAAGAAAGGATTCTTATCTATAATGATAGAAATTATCATAGTAAAAAAAATAACCGATAGGAAAAATTGAACATTTGAAAGAAATAGAAATTCTAATAGTATCGCATTTCGTCAAAATAACATCAATAACTATTCGAATAAAATCAATAACCATTCAAATAACATCAATAACTATTTGAATAACTTCAATAACTATTCAAATAACATCAATAACTATTTTGATGATTTCAGTACTTATTCTAAATACTACATAA
>CAVGDP010000238.1:0-6576 GCA_963627985.1 uncultured Eubacteriales bacterium | reverse complement strand
AAGCCGGTGAATTGTTTGCTTGTAGTAGTTACGTTTTCTATCTCGTTATTATCTAATTGAACATCGTAAGAAGAAGCACTACCCTCCCAAGAAACAGTTGCCGTTGTTTGTGCAATATTACTTGTGGTTATATTTGTTGGCTTTTGGCAATCAGGAATAATAGTTCCTAAACTAATTTCTAATTCGTCTATTGCATAATCATACCATGTAGACATTGTTTTAGTATCATTATGAGCAAAAGCTAAACGGGCATTAGTTAGAGAAGATAATTGTGTAGCGTAAATACCCAAATCTACCTCACGTAGCGTCCATTCGGTAGCAGTATCTGGGAATGAAGTCAAAACAACGAATGTAGAAGAGTCCATAACTTCTGTTATATAACCTAATTCTAAATTACCAGAGAAAGTTTCATTTTCTGATTTAGCGTAGAATTTTACCTTTAAGTTAGATAGATTATTAGTAAATTCAGGCAAAGCAATTATTGCTCTCGTACAAGAAGGACTTGCTTTTAATGAAAGACCTTTACCTCCAATATAAGACTCTGTGCTTACTCCACTTAAATAAGTAACAGTATTATTATCCGTTTCTGCTACTTTTACCCAACAAGAAGGAACCTCTCTTATTTCTGTAAATTCGAAGTCTTGTGTATAAGGGTTATCATTAGTAATCGTTATTGCAGAACAAGAAGTAGTGAAAGTAAGAGTATCAGAAATAGGATTGCTTTGTTCAGCGTCCGAACATTCACTTTCTATTACTAACTCGTATGTAGTAGCAGGTGTTAGGTTAGTTAATGTAGCAGTAGTATCGGCATTGATAGTCGTCTGCTCTTGCCAAGTATCACTATCTATTGCTTTGTATCTAACAATCCAAGAAGTAACGCTCTCGCCAGGTTGTGTCCACGAAATAGTAGCACCATCGGTAGAAATACCTGTTATATTCAAATCTTGAGCTTGCTTACAAGCAGGTATTTTACTTAATTTAACATCGTCTATATACCAATAATAACCACTGTTATAAGGCTCAGTATGTTTGATAACTACATAATATGTATTTGCAGAAGAAGACATTTGATAAGTATCAAAAGTAAATTCTCTCTTCTGCCAAGAAGAACTTGTCCAATCTGTTGACATTGCTTCGCCAATCTTTGTGTAAGTATTAGTGTCTAATAGGTTAGTTTGAATACCCACTTCTATTGAGCCATACAACATAGAAGTACCAGCCGGTTTTAGATACATTGATAATTGCAAAGCAGAAATATCTCCATCGTATGGTTGTAAGGTAACTGTATTATTGTAATACATACTCAAAACATTAGAGCCAGAATATGCACTATAATAATTACTAACGTAAGGATAGTTAGATTTACCTAATAGTTTAGTCCAACAAGAAGGTAGATTATTATACCCTGCCGTTACATTATCAAAATTCATCTCATAAGGTAAATCCAATTCGGTTAGAGCAATACAAGGAGTGGTAAATGTAGCAGTAGTTGTCGGTGTTAGAGAGTTATCCGAACAAATACCTGTAATAGATATTGTATAAGTTGTGTTAGGTGATAATTCAGACAAATCATATTGAGTAGTAGTGTAATTAGTCTCTGTTGCTATCTCTGTATTATCTTCGTCTGTAACACTTATATTGAATGAAGAAGCATTAGAAGTCCAAGAAATAGAAGCGGTCGTTGCCTGTGGATTAATAATTATATTTTTAGGTTCTTTACAAGAAGGCTGTAACATAATTGCCAAAGAATCCAAAGCATAGTAATAATAAGAATAAGTTATAGTAGAATCATTATGACGGAACGCCAAACGAGGATTCTCTACGTCTGATAATTGTTCTGTATATTCATCTAAATCTACTGTATGTTTTGTCCAATTAGTTAGTGCTTTGGAGAATGAAGTCAAAGCAACAAATGTTGTAGAGTCTGCAATATCTGTCATATAACCTAATTCCAAATTACCAGAATTAGCACTACTTTCGGATTTACCATAGAATTGTACTCTTAGAGTAGTTAAGTCGTTAGTAATTTTTGGTAAGATAACTATAGGTTGTCTTGTATTACCTGTTGCATTTATCTTTAGGTAACCAGCGTTAGATTGTGCAGAATAAGGAGAAACTACTATTTCCGTCTTACTCGATGAAGATGTATTTAGTTTTAACCAGCATTCAGGGAAATCACCATTTTCTCCCTCAAAATCTTCTACGTATGTATAATCTTCCGATATGGTTATGCCCTCATCTGAACAATCTGTACGGAAAGTAACTATAGGAGTAGAAGGTTGATTACCTGTACAATTTGTTTGAATATATACAGAATAGTTAGTTAGAGGAGTTAAGTCAGTTATTTCGTATGTAGTATCATCATATACTACTACAGATTGATATTCTTCTACCGTATCTGCTTTGTAATATAATGTCCAAGAGGTAGTCTCATCTGGTTGTGTCCAAGAGATAGTTGCAGTAGTACCTGTAATATTAGTAGCAGTAACATTAGTAGCCTCTGCACAAGAAGGTTTAATCTCCAATTTCAAATCATCGATATACCAGAAATAACCAGTAGGAGAAGGTTCGGTATGTTTGATAATTACATAATATGTATTATCCTCGTCTGCTTCTATATTAAATGGAACAATTAATTTCTTATATTCTGGATCTTCTGCCCATTCTGTAGCGTTATAAACTTTAACAGATTGGTAAGTAGTTGCATCTGATAAATCTGTTTGAACACCTATCTCTAATGTTCCATACGAAGCGGAATTATAATTTGGTTTTGCCCATAAAGATATTTGTAAGGCAGATATATCTCCTTGATAACCTCTCAAAGCAATACTATTATTGCCGTACATTCTTAAAAACTTATTTCCTTCGTATGCAGAAAAAGAATTATTATTAACACTTGGGTATTTACTATATGGATTTGTAAACATTTGAAGACCTGTCCAACAAATAGGAAGTTCTCCATCGGTTACATTCTCAAAGTTCATTGTATAAGATGGATCATCCTCTGTTAAAGGTAAGCAAAGAGTGGTAAAAGTTATAGAATCTGTTTTAAGTATAGTATCTTCACAAACAGCAGCAACATAAACACTGTATGTCCTACTATCTAATAGATCAAGGTCATAAGATGTCTCTGCTATATTTGTTATTTCGGTATAGGCAGTGTCGTTGCCTAATTCTTTGTAATAAAGATTCCAAGTAGAAACTGTACCACCTTGCGACCAAGAAAGAGTAGCAGAAGAAGTAGTTATATTACTTACTGTTAAGTCTTGTGGTTTGGTACAACCAGGAATTGTATCCAATATAATATCATCTATATACGCAGCAGCGTAACTACTACCTGTCATTCTCATAGCAATATATGTTCCTTGTCCTTGATAAGATAAGAAAGAAACTTCGTATTGTTTGTATAAAGTAGTTAATGGTATGCTATCAACAATAGTAAATGTGGATTTATCAGTAGGATCTGTCATTACACCAACAGATAGAGAAACAGCACCACCACCATATCCACTAGTACTTCTAGCATAGAAAGACATCTGCAAATTGTTCATTGCTATCTCTGTAGTATCAATAGATTGTAATATAGCAAAATTTCCTCCCGTTGAAGAACCACTTGAATACAAACTTGCATTTCCGCTATGAGCGTAAGAAGAGCTTTCCTTTACGTATGGAACATTATTGCTTCCTAATCTTTGCCAACAGTCTGGTAATAGATATGTAGAATATTGTGGATTAGGTGCTACATTATTAGACTCAAAATCCCAAGTCTTTGGTAAATCTGTTAAGGTTAAGCCCATACAAGGAGTAGTAAATGTTTTTGTGTTTGTTGTAGGATAATTACTTGCATCTTCTCCACAAACAGTTACAACATAAAAAGAATATGTAGTTTGAGGCTCTACCGATAGAGTGTATGTTGGATTAGATAATGTCTCTGTTGCAGTATAAGACTCGTCTGCATCTGACTTGTAATATAATATCCAAGAAGAAGCATCGTCTAATTGAGACCAAGTAATAACTGCAGATGTTGCAGATGCGTTTATGTTAAGATTTGTTGCCTTGCTACATAAAGGAGGATTTTCTTCATTATATACTTTCAACTCAGAAATATTAGCGTATGAAGTCGCCGTATTAGTGATTTTTATTTGATATGTAGAAGACGCATTAGGCAAACTAATAAGATCTGTAACAGTATCGTTCGTTTCTTCTAATGTAGTAATTGTTGTCCAGTCTGCAGAAGAAGAAGTACGATACAAAATTTTTATTTGAGTACTTGCATTTTGATGTTTAATCTTCAAGTAAGGAGTTGTTACATTCTCTATATCAAGAGTAGGAAGTATTAAATCATTATTTGCGTATGAAACAGTTATGATACCTTTATAATCTATAACATACCAATTGCCTTTATCCCAACAAGAGAAATCAACATTAGATGCAAAATTAACATCAAACGAACTATCATTACTTACCTCTACTACACTACATTCTGTCTCAAAAGAATATACCATAGTCTTTGGTTTATAACCTTCACAATCTGTTACAATATAATAATTGTATTCTGTTTGAGGTTCTAAATTAGTCAATATAGTCGTAGTATCCGAGGCATCCGCCGTTAAAGTATCTGTATCACCATCTTTCCAATAATAGATAGTCCAATCCGTAGTCTCATCACCTGCAGTCCAAGTAAGTGTTGCACTCTCGGCAGCAATCTCTGTTACTTGTGGATTTTCTGCTACTTTACAATCTGGTATATGCTCCAATGTTATATCTTTCAAATACCAACTATAACCATCGTTATTAGGTTCTATATGTTTGATAACAACATAATAAGTCTCTACATCGTCCGACAAAGTATAAGTATCAAAAGGAGCCTCTACTTTTATCCAATTTGTAGTCATATTGCTTGCAATAAGAGTCTTAATAGAGGTGTATGTACTACTATCCGTTAAATCTGTCATAATGCCGACCTCTAATGAACCAAACGGAAAAGTATTATTGCCCGGTTTTGTAAGGAAAGATAATTGCAAAGCAGTAATATCTCCCGTATAGCCATTCAAAGCAACAGCGTTATTATAGTACATATATAACTCACCAGAGGTATTAAGATATGGATAGTTAGTATTTGTAGTGTTTAGTCTTGTCCAACAAGAAGGAAGTTTTGCTGTACCCTTTTCTTCATAATCAGGGTTCATTATATATGGAATATTATCCTCCGTTAAGAAATCACAAGCCGTTTTGAAAGAAGAATATTTCCAAGAAGAATAAGAATCAGAAGAACAAACATTACGTACTCTTATATCATAATAAGTATTTGCTGTTAGATTAGTAATAGTTACCGTGGTGTCAGTTACAGTATTAATATCAGCATCAGTTACATCATCCCAAGTTTGAGAAGCAAGTTTCAATTGATATTGATAACTCGTAGAACCATTTGCTTCTAACCAAGAAACAGTAGCACTTTGAGAATCATCGCTATAAGCTTGTATTTTCTTTACCGAATAACAAATAGGACCTGTCGGTGTAGTAATTGCCAATTTTATAGCGGGAGAATAATTTGAGTAATTATCAACCGATGTTGGCATATTATCATCGCTATTGCTATATCTACATTGAGATGCGGTTGCGTATGCTCCCCAAGAAGGAGCAGTAAACCAATTACCCATAGATGCCTCGACGGCAATAACCAAATTGTCCTCCTCTAATTCAAAAGGAGTAGTCAAGGCAATTTCTTTCCAAACCCCTTCTTTGTTTTCTAAATCAAGGGTACCATCATATACCAACGTAAGATCACTTTTTTGTAAATAATTCTCCGTTGTGATAGATGTTTGTTCGGTTTGAGCCATATAAACTTTTATTGATATGGTATTACCATAAGATGCACTCGGAAGATTCTTCAAATAATACGATAAAGAAGTAATTGTACCGATTTGTCCAATCTCATCTGCTGTATATAGAGTTTGAGAATATGAATAGTTGTAATAACTATACAATGGTACATACTTAGAAGAATCCGTAGGAGTCTGTCCACCAATAGTTATGGTGTCCTGCGAATAACCGCTCATGCTAAGAATAACAGCCATGAGCAACCCTAAAAACATTTTTTTCATTGTTTGAAATTATTATTTATATACTTTAATTTTATTTTCTTAGGGTATTATTGCTCCATTATTTCTTAACTTTTCGGTCTGCAAAATTATAGAATTTTGTTTAAAATACGAAATAATTTTTCTAAAAATATAAATCTTTTCTTCCTCTTCCATACCTTAATCTATTGAATTAGAAAAAGAAAAAAATATTCTTATCTATTGCGAAAATACGCAAATAAAAACTACTAATTAAATATATTTGCGAAAAATTACAATATCATAAAAGATATTAACGTCTGCTAAAATATACCTATCTATATAACTAATTTCTTTTCAGTAAAATTTCCAAATATAACAATATTCTACCCTCCTTTTTCTAAAAAAACTTTAATCACTCGTTTTATTATGATTTTTCTAATATTTTCTGTTCTATGAAACATTCATTAAAAATTTACGATAAGAAAAATAGAACATTTTAAATAAGTAGAAATTC
>CAVGDP010000237.1:0-2686 GCA_963627985.1 uncultured Eubacteriales bacterium | reverse complement strand
ATTATGCATTTACTGGTTTTCTAAATAAAAAAATAGAAGATTATCAAATGAGTAGTTTATTAATGGCTATCGTAATCAATGGAATGAGTTTAGAAGAAACAATAAATCTAACTGATATTTTCATTAAAAGTGGAGAAGTATATGATTTAAGTAGTTTAAATACTAAAGTAGTAGATAAACATTCAACTGGTGGAATAGGAGATTCAACTACATTAGTTGTTGGACCAATTGTTGCTTCATGCGGCGTAAAAATGGCAAAAATAAGTGGTAGAGGATTAGGAATTACAGGTGGAACAATTGATAAATTAGAGAGTATTCCAAAATTTAACGTAAATCTAAACAAAAGACAATTTATAGATGCATTAAAAAAAGTAGGTTTTGTAGATTCATCACAAACAAAAGAATTAGTTCCATTAGACAAACTAGTATATAATTTAAGAAATAATTCAGGAACCACCGAATCACTTCCACTTATTATTTCAAGTATTATGAGTAAAAAAATAGCAAGTGGAGCCGATATAATATTAATTGATATTAAAGTTGGAAGTGGTGCATTAATTAAAACAAAAAAAGATGCAATAATAGCAAGCTCATGGATGAAAGCAATAGGAAAAAAATATAATAAAAAAATAGTTACTCTAATAACTGATATGAATACACCTTTATCTAATAGTGTTGGTAATAGATTGGAAGTTGAAGAAGCAATAAGAGTTTTAAAAGGTGAAGAATGTAGATTAGCAGAAACATCAAAAGAAATTGCAACAATGCTAATTTCACTAGCAAAAGATATAACTATGGAAGAAGCACGTGATGAGGTAGAAAATTCCATAAAAACTAAACTTGCTTATAAAAAGTTTAAAGAGTTTGTAAAAAATCAAAATGGTGATTTAAATAAATTAAAAATTTCAGCAAAAATAAAAGTTGTAAGAAGTGAACATAGTGGAACATTAAAGAAAATTAAAGCAGATAAAATAGGTAATTTATCATTAAAGTTAGGAGCAGGAAAAATAAACGACCATGAACACATCGATTATTCTGCTGGTATTAAATTATTTAAAAATGTTGGAGATGAAATAAAAAAAGGAGACATTTTAGCAACACTTTATACAAATAAAAATATTGAATTAACTAGTGATGATATAAATTGTTTTGTCATAAATTAAAGGAGTGAAAATATGTTTGGAAAAATTTTAAATATTACTGATAGTACAGTTGAAGTTGAATTAATTAAAACTGGCAAAATTATACCTAATTTAATGAATTTACATGTAGTGTTCTTCGATGATAATTCAAAATTATTAGGCGAAGTTCATTCTATTAAAGATAATTCTATTTGCATAGATTTAAAGGGGGAATTTGTAGGAGAAAAATTTATTGCAGGAACTATAAAAAAACCTACATTATCTAGTAAAATAAGAGTTATTAATGAAGAAGAGTTAAATGTAATCCTTGGTACAAATAATGAAGAAAATATATATATAGGAAAAAGTCCAATATATCCAGGTAAAAATATATATTCAAATATAAATGATTTATTTTCAAATCACTTAGCAATATTTGGTAACTCTGGAAGTGGTAAAAGTTGTAGTGTTTCAAGAATAATACAAAATGTTTTCTTAAATAAAAACTTTTTAACTTATAATGCAAATTTATTTTTCTTTGATGCATATGGTGAATATAAAAATGCATTCAAGAGTTTATCTAGTATAAACCCAAATTATCAATATAAATTTTTAACAACAAGTCCACAAGATCCAACTGATGCTAAATTAGCGATACCAATTTACCTTTTATCTATAGATGATATAGCACTTTTACTTGAAGCTACAGATCATCAACAAATAACTATTATCGAAAGAATGTATAAACTTGTTAGAATATTTTCAAGAAATGATGATACTACTAAAAAATTAAAAAATCATCTTGTTGCAAAAGCAATTATGAATATATTATTCTCAAATCAAAGTTCAACAGCAAAGAAAAGTGATATATTTGCTATAGTTAATGCATGTAGTACTGATGAATTTAATTTAAAAGCAGAATTACAAGGTATAGGATATACAAGAGTATTTAGTGAATGCTTTGGTATTGATAGAAACGGTGAATTCGGAGAATCAGTTTTATTAAATGAATATCTTAATAAATTTATAGATGATGATTTTGAAAGAAGCATACAAATACCTAATCAATCATTCTATACTTTAGTAGATTTAGCAAATGCATTGAATTTTACACTTATTGGTGAAGGATTCCAAGAAAATAAACTTATTCAAGATGCAGCAATAATTTTAAAGGTTAGATTAAATTCAATTATAAATAGTAGTAATAAAGAATTCTTTAACGTAACTGAATATACAAACTTAGATACATATATTTCAAACTTAATTATGAATAATAATAAACGTAGTCAAATAATAAATATAAATTTAGAGGGAATAGATGATAATTTAGCTAAAGTTATTGTTAAGATACTATCTAAAATGTTATTTGATTTTGCAAAATCTAGAACAGATAGAGCAAGTATACCATTCCATTTATTTATAGAAGAAGCACATAGATATGTAGTTAAAGATAATGATGTTTTCCTATTAGGATACAATATATTCGAACGTATCGCTAAAGAAGGAAGAAAATATGGTGTAATATTAGATTTAGTCAGTCAAAGACCTGTAGAAATAAGTGATAC
>CAVGDP010000236.1:0-18882 GCA_963627985.1 uncultured Eubacteriales bacterium | reverse complement strand
AACTTCAATAACTATTCAAATAACTTCAATAACTATTCAAATAACTTCAATAACCATTCAAATAACATCAATAACTATTTTAACGATTTTTGCACTTATTCTAATTATTATATAATCAAATAGTTATAAGAGTAAAAATTTGCTCATTTTTACTCAAAAAATAACCCTAAAAAAAGACCTTATAGGAAAAGTAGAACATTTTGGGGACGTGAAACATTGTGAGATTTTTGTGTTTTTATGACAGATTATAGTAAGAAATTATCTACTTATTTTGAAAACATACATGTATTTGAAAATTCTACTTATTATATTCCCTTTAACTAACAAATTATTTGTTACACAGTTTTAGCGGACACTAATAATTCTTTATCTTTTATTAAGAAAGAAATTTTGCAAAAGAGTCTTACACTCCATCTCCAAGACACCATTTGTTATCTGCATTTTCTTATTAAATGGATTGCCAATCGTACTATATCCTCTCTTCTCATCTCTTGCCCCATAAACCAAACGACCAATCTGCGACCACATTATTGCTCCTGCACACATTATACAAGGCTCTATTGTAACATATATCGTACATTCTCTCAAATACTTACTTCCCAAATACTCTTGTGCCGAAGTTATAGCAATCATTTCTGCATGCGAGGTAGAATCTTGTAATCGTTGCGTCATATTATACCCCCTTGCTATAATTTTATCATTACAAACAATCACACAACCAATAGGTATTTCATTTTCTAATAATGCTGTTTTTGCTTCTATTAATGCTTGTTGCATAAAATACGCATCATCGTACACTATAATTGCCATAAAAGTCCATTTTTTTTGCAAATTTACTATTTTTTCCTCTTTCTACCTCCCCTACCTATTATATTATGAAAATAAAATCAATAATCGTTTTAATAAAATCAGTAATTATTTAACAGTGTCGGAAGTTATTAGAATGGTGCCGAGAGTTATTTTTAGGATGTCAAGTTTTTTTCGTACTTTTGCACAAAAATTTATAAAAATACTATGAATTACAATTTTGATACAACTACATTTCATCACAGTGTTCCTATTCAAATACGTTTTGCCGATTTAGACGCTTTGGATCACGTTAATAATGGTTTTCAATGTCACTATTTCGATGTCGGAAGAGTGCATTACTTACAAGATTCACTACACAAGAAAATAGATCTTTCCAAAATAGATGTTGTTTTGGTGCATACAGAGTTTGATTTTATTTCACCAGTCAAAGGAGATGATGATATATTAGTTCAATCTAAGACTATATCATTTGGAAATAAGAGCGTTAAGATGTTTCAAAGAATAATAGACCGCAAAACAGAGCAAGTGAAAACAACATGTTATAGTGTATTGAGTGCAATTGACGTAGAAACTAAACAATCAAAACTTTTACCAGAGGAATATCGCAAAGCATTCGCACAAATGGACGAAATAAATCTGTAAAATCAATAAATCATTACTTATCATGGCAATAAGATTAGAGGATTTTAAGAAAAATGTTGCTCAAATTGAGGAGATAGATCAAATTGTTATAGAGCCAAAGGAAGCAGAAGGCGTTTGGGTTACAGATATTAACAACAAAAAATATATTGATCTACTCTCGGGTATTTGTGTGCTGAATACCGGGCATCGTAATCCTAAAATAGTCAAAGCTATTAAGCAACAGTGCGATAAATATCTTCATGTAATGGTATATGGTGAGTTTATACAAAAGCCACAAATGGATTACGCCATAAGATTAAAGCAGTTCTTGCCCAAAAGTCTAACTCAAATCTTCTATGTTAATACGGGTTGCGAAGCAATTGAAGGAGCTATCAAAGCAGCAAAACTATATAATCATAGAGATAAGATAATTAGTTTCACAAACTCTTATCATGGTGCAACTATTGGTTGTGTTGCTATGTTGAGTGGGGAAAAGTTTCGCAAAGATTTCCTACCCCTATTGCCATGTTGCGATAATATCCGATTCAATAGTGAAGAAGACTTGCAGAAAATAGACGAGAATACTTGCTGTGTTGTTGCCGAGACGATAGCAGTAGGCGATGGTGTACAACTACCGAAAGATGATTACCTAATCAAACTTCGTAAGCGTTGCACAGAAGTAGGTGCTGTCTTGATTTTGGACGAGATTCAGACAGGATTTGGACGTACGGGGTCTTTGTTTGGTTTTGAGCAGTTTGGTTTCGTACCAGATATACTATGTATAGCAAAGGCTATGGGAGGAGGTTTGCCTATTGGTGCATTTATTGGTAAGGAAGATATAATGCAAGGATTGAATAATCACCATCCACTAATTGGTCATGCAACTACATACGGAGGTAATCCGGTTTGTTTATCGGCTGCCTTGGCTCAACTAAATTGTGTGGTAGATATATTAGAGAAAGAGAGAATGACAGATACCGTGCTAACCATCAAACAGAAAGGTGAGATATATCGTAATAAGTTACAGCACAGAATAATCAAGCGTGTAGAAGGTATAGGACTTTTCAACGCAATATATCTTAATGACGATGTGGATTGGCAGAAAGTTCTTATCTCTTGTTATAATCACGGTATAATAACTGGTACCCACCTATTTAATCCACACTGTTTGAGCATCAAACCACCTCTAACTATCACCAAAGCAGAAATAGACGAGTCTATTAATAGACTTCTAACGGCATTTGACGAAGTGTAAAAAAACAAAAAAAGAGTTTATTTTCATTTTTTTTGAAAAAAAATTTGTGAAATAAAAAAAACTGTAATTTTGCAAATGTTAAACCAATTATTTTTTTAGTAAAAATGAAAAAGTTAGTATTATTATGTGCATGTTTATCTATTGCTATTGGCGTTAATGCACAAACCAACACAAGAAAAGCAAAAAAGGACGAATCTTTAAGAACGATTTCTACACTAAAACACGATACTTTATTTGTAACAAAAGATAAAGTCTCTCAATTACCACAATTAGTGGACAAAGATAGACAGAACAAATACCTAATAATAGAGAGAGGCGAGACAATAAAAAAGAATTTGGCGACTTCTTCGTTTGAAACAACAGCGAAAAGTACAGAAGAACTTAGTAAAAAGTTAGATTTCTACAAACAAAATGGATTTTCTGTAAAGAATATAAGCGAAAAAGAGAATACTTACTATATTTCTTTCGAAAAGAAATAATAAGTATTAGACAGTTGGCGATATTCTAAATTACGAATGTCTATTGTTGTGTCTAATAATTTTTAATTAACGTTATCTTTGTGTACTAAACGAATTATTATTCGCAATGATTTTTTTAACAAAGGAAACAAAATCTTTGTTTACGACAAAGGTTTGGAAAAAAGTTGTATCTTTGCAACTCTTTTAAGTAAAAAATGTATCTAAAGATTAGAAAATATTCATTATATAAGAAAAGAATATGGATACAAAACAAACAAAGAAAACAAAATGGGAAGGCAAAGTACGATTGAGTAAAACTGGTAGTTGGATATTCTATATTGTCCTCGCACTTGCACTTATTCTTTTCTTGTATATGTATATAAAATGGAGAATGCTTTATGGTTGATATTGATTTTATACGTTCACAATTCCCTATACTAACAACAAAAGTAAGAGATAAATATCCATTGGTTTATTTGGATAATGCCGCTACTACACAAAAGCCTATGGCGGTTATTAATTCACTTGTTGATTACTATACTAAATATAACGCTAACGTACATCGTGGTGTTCATTACCTATCTTCGCTTGCTACGGATATGTTTGAACAAAGTAGGCAAATAGTTGCTGACTTTATCGGTGCCAAACAAAAAGAAGAGATAATCTTTACACGAGGCACAACGGAAAGTATTAACTTGGTTGCACATTGTTTTGCAAAAACTTTCCTAAAAAAAGAAGACTGCGTAATGATTACTCAAATGGAACATCACTCTAATATTGTCCCTTGGCAGATAGCAAGAGATGATTTTGGATTTAGTTTGGATTATCTTTCTTTTGATGATAATGGCGAGTTGGAGAATGTAGAAGAGAAACTATTAGCAAAGAAGCCAAAACTATTATCACTTTGTCACATCTCTAATACATTAGGCACGGTAAATAATATAAAAAAAATAATTAGTTTCTGTCATAAACACGGTATTTTAGTACTTGTTGATGGAGCACAAAGTATAGGTCATAAGATAATAGATGTACAGGATTTGGATGTTGATTTGTTTGTCTTCTCGGGACATAAAGTCTATGCACCGATGGGTGTTGGTGTCTTGTACGCAAAAGCAAATATCCTAAAAGATATGGACGTCTATCAAGGTGGTGGCGAAATGATTAAGGAGGTTAGTATGGAGAAGACGACATATAATGATCTCCCTTATAAATTTGAGGCAGGTACGCCGTCTGTTGCTGATATAATTGGTTTGGGTGAAGCTCTTAAATGGTTAAAAGGTATTGATCGGCAAGCAATATTTGAATATGAGGACACAATACTTAACTATGCTTTGGAGAGAATGCACGAGATAAAAGGCGTTCGTGTATTTGGTTCTGCAAAAGAACATTCCTCTTGTATTTCTTTTCTTGTCGAAGGAATACATCATTTAGATTTAGGAACTTTATTAGATGCTATGGGCGTAGCAATACGAACCGGACATCATTGTGCTGAACCTGTTATGCAAAGGTTCGGTATTGAAGGGACGGATCGTCTTTCTATTGCAGCCTATACAACAAAAAAGGAGATAGATATATTTATCCAATCACTTAATAAAGCAATAAGTATATTAAGATAAGAAGAAAACGTATTACAAACAACAAATAAGCATCTTAGTATATGTCTGCTTTCAAAACTATAAGCACTCCCTCCTGTTCGGAGTACAAAGAAATGAAAAGTAAGTTTCTTTCTTTTGCTTATCCTATATCTTGTGTGGAGGACGTTAAGCCTTTGGTGGATAATTTGAAAGCAGAATATTTTGATGCACGACATCATTGTTTTGCCTGGCGATTAGATGAACAATATATCAATAAAAACGAAAAAAATATCGCCACTTATCGCACTAATGACGACAGAGAGCCAAATAATACCGCAGGAGTACCAATTCTATCTGCTATAGATTCTAATGAATTAAAGAATATTTTGGTGGTTGTGGTTAGATATTTTGGTGGTATCAAATTAGGTGCATCCAATTTGGCAAAAGCCTATCGCCAAGCAGCACAAAATGCTATTGAAGAGGCAGAAATAATTCTTCAAATACCTAAATCGCCAATAGTCTTTTCGTTTGATTTTGTTATTATGGGACAAGTGAATAAATTTCTGAAAGATAATAATTTTACCAAGGAAGATTATTCTTATTTGGAAGCAAATAAAATCAAGTTGATGGTTGATAACGACCATAAAGCAACAATAGAAAACAATCTTAAAAGTATTTACGGAATTAAAATCTAATTCTTCTCAAATTATTTTTCTCCTTTTAATACGGAAATACACTAAAATTTAAATGATTTGTTTAGTTATTTGAATGATCTGTGTAATTACTTTGATAATTCGTGTAATTATCTAATTAACTTTCAGTTTCAATTACATAACAAGAATTAATACTAATCTAAATACCATTAACTTTGTCTTAAATCTCCTATTTTTATAACAAAAAGGTAGTAGTTCTAATTTTTTTTGTATTTTTGCAACACCAAAAAGTTATAAACAAAACAAAAACACAAACAAAAATGATTTTAGGATTAACAATAACAACTTTCATGCTCGCTTTGTGTATTAGTTTTCTACTAATGCCTCCATTTATTACCTTAATGCAGAAATACCATATTTTAGATAAGGCAGGAGGTCGTCATATCCATACCGGTTATACGGCACACATGGGCGGAATAGTTATCTTTATTACTTTCGTTCTATCAACTATCGCAGTATTATTTTTCTTTAGGCACGAGACTCCACTGGATAATCTATTTTTTCTTACAACTATCGTTCTAATTATGCTTATTGTAGGAATTAGGGATGATCTGCACAATATTTCTGCGTGGAGTAAATTGTTTATTGAAATATTTGTGGGAATATTCTTATCTTATATCGGCGTAAGAATAGAAAGTTTGGGTGGTTTTTTAGGTATCTATCATATACCTTTATGGTTTAGCTATTTGTTTACTACTTGTTTTTTTATTGTTGTTGTCAATGCCTATAATTTAATTGATGGCGTGGATGGACAAGCAGGTATGCAAGCAATAAATGTATTATTCTTTTGTGTAATATTTCTTCTTACCGTTATAGGAGTACATAACCATAACCCACGACTTCGTTATGCCTTTTTCTTTTATGTATGCTGTATTTCTATGTCAGGTGCTATTGTGGGATTTCTACGATATAATTGGCAAAAAGCAAAAATCTTTATGGGCGATGCAGGTTCTTTATTTATAGGTACTATGCTTACTTGTATTATTATAGTATCAATGAAATACGCTATCGTAAGTAATGAAATAGATACACTAAATCATACCTCCAACTATACATTTTTTGGATTAAAACTAAAAGCTACCATTGCTCCATTTCTAAATATTTTCTACTTACCTATGGCTGACACATTAAGAGTATTTATCAATCGTGCAAGACACGACAAGAGTCCATTTCATCCCGATAAAACTCACATACATCATCTATTTCTTCGTATAGGTTTCTCTCACCAAAGATGCACACTTACAACTTTTTCTATATCTTTTTGTATCTCTGCATTAGGTATTGTACTTGCATTCTTGTTCAATGATAATATTTGCATACCATTAATTATTATATCTTGGTTTGTATATGTTAAGTTATTAAGTATTTATATCAAAAAGCATTTTGATAAAGTAGGATTGGTCAAATAAACAAACAAACTATCAAAACAAATGGAAAATAAAAACAATAAAGAAGAACTGTCTGTTTATCTAAAAAACGTTTGTATAGCATACGACAAAACAGTATTGGCGGATGTTAATTTAGAAATAAAAAAAGGTGAATTTGTCTATTTAATAGGTAAGACAGGGGCAGGTAAATCTACTCTTCTTAGAAGTCTTTATGCCGATGTTACTATAGGTAGTGGCGAAGGATTAGTTTGTGGTTTTGATATAAAAAATATAGCCAAAAAAGATATACCTATGTTACGCAGACGGTTAGGTATCGTCTTTCAAGATATACAATTGCTTAACGATAGAACGGTATATGATAATCTTGTCTTTGTATTAAGAGCAACCGGAACGAAGGACAAAAAAATCATAGAAGAAAAGATTATCAACGCTCTAAAGTTAGTAGGTTTGGAGGAGAAAGCACATGTATTTCCTTACACGTTATCAGAAGGAGAAAGCCAAAGAATAGTCCTAGCAAGGGCAATTGTTAATAACCCCGAAATGATTATTGCTGACGAGCCAACAGGTAATTTGGATCCTATAACAAGTGAAGAAATTGTAAAATTGTTATTCAAACTCAACAAAGAAAAAGGAACTACAATTCTAATGGCAACACATGATTACTTGATTATTAATGATTTTCGTGCAAGAATTATATCTTGTGAGAATGGTAAGATAGAGGAATAACTTTTTAATATTAAACTTTTGTTTTTTATTACTGATAAGAAAATTCTCTTATCAGTAATTTTTTTCTCTCTACCCCAATCATCCAAATAATATCGGAAGATATCCAAATAACATCAATAGATATTCTAATAACATCAATAGATATTCTAATAATATCAAATATTATTTCAATGATTTGCGATAAGAAAAAATTACTTTCAATTAGTAGTTAAAGAAGAAGATTATTCCTTTTCTAATTAATTTGTTTTATAAATGTATAGAGTTTAATCATATCCAAATACCTTAACTTTGGTCTATTACAGTGTAGATTCTTATCAATATATTTGCTAATTAACTCAAAAACATTACAATATATCTTTTGCAAATGTAATAATCGTAATTTTTTATATGCTTTTATCAAGGTAATATTGCGTAAATAGTGCTTGTATTTTGGCTGTTGATACAATAGAGCAAGATTTCGAGAGGCCGAAAGTACATCCGAAATAAATTTTTCCGTTGTTTTCAATCCTAAATGCTCTACTGGGTTGTCTATAAAGTGAATAGAAAAATTATTTTCGCTTAATTCCATTCCCAAAAGCGTATCTTCGTGTCCATAACCTTTGATTTGTTCATCAAATTTTATGGAGTTAAAGACTTCTTTTTTTATCAAAAAGTTATTAGTTGTGAAATGTTTCTGATTTTCTTCTCTTTCTTTGCCAAATTTCCAATGCAAAAGGTGTGGAAAATCTATTTTCCTCTTGTCGCAATAAGTAGTTCCTCCCAAAAGAACATCATATTTGTCGGCAAAATGTAGATATTTTTCTATAAAATCTTTTCTTATTATCCCACTATCACAATCCAAGAATAGCAAAATATCACCCTTTGCTTTATTTGCAAGAAAATTTCTAATTTTTGAGCGTCCCATATTCTCTTTCATCTCTATATAATTGATTTTGGTGCTATTAAGAAGATTTTTATTCTTCTCTTGTATAGATATATTCGTCGAACAATCATCTACAAACAATATTTCGCAGGATATATTCCCTCTATCGCAAAGCGACAACAATTGTTTCGCAAGCGATTGCACATCATAATTATATATAGGTACAAGTATGGAAAGCATTATGTGATAATAAGAAAAGAGGTTCTTCAAAGTTTCTCTTCTTCAAAGAACCCCTCAAAATTTTAATTATTTTCTATTAAAGTTTTGCAAGAATATCTTCAAGAGTTTTTCTTATCTTGTCTTGATCTGCTTTAATTGGTAGATTAACTGGCTTAATCATATTCTCTGGAGCAAAGATAGTGTCAAGTTGTTCTCTTGTCAAAACATTATTCTCTAATGCTATCTCATAAACACCTTTACCTGTTTTCTTAGCAATCTTTGCTATACGAGTAGAATTTTTATATCCGATGTAAGGATTTAATGCCGTTACTGTACCGATTGCTTTTGCAATATAATTCTTACAATTCTCTACGTCAGCCTCAATTCCGTCAATACATAATGTACGTAATGTATTGAAACCATTAGTTAACAAATCAATAGACTCAAATAAGCAATAAACAGCAACTGGTTCCATAACGTTCAATTCTAATTGTGCGTTTTCGGAAGCCAACATAACTGCGGTATCATTACCTATTACTTTGTAGCAAAGTTGATTCATTACCTCAGGTATAACTGGGTTAACTTTACCTGGCATAATTGAAGAACCTGGTTGCATTTCTGGTAAATGAACTTCTGCTAATCCGCAACGAGGACCAGAACCCATCAAACGTAAGTCGTTACAAATTTTGATTGCTCTTAATGCTGTGCGTTTCAATTCAGAAGACAAACCAACCAATGCAGAAGTATCAGGAGTTGCTTCTATTAAGTTTTCTGCCAAAGTTACATTCCAACCAGTAATCTTTCTCAAAGCCCCAATACATAATTCAGAATAACCAGGCTCTGCACAGATACCAGTACCAATTGCAGTAGCACCCATATTAACTTCTAATAAATGATCTCTAACTACGGAAACATCTTTAGCAGCTTTTCTTAACATTGTAGCAAAAGCACCAAAAGATTGTCCTAATGTCATAGGTACGCCATCTTGTAATTGAGTACGACCCATTTTTACAACATTTTTGAACTCTTCTGCTTTCTTTTCCAAAGATGCAGCACAATCATTAATTGCCTTAATCAAGTTTTCACTCTCTAAATATAAGCCAAAATGGAATCCTGTTGGATATGCGTCATTAGTAGATTGAGAAGCATTAGAATGATCATTAGGAGAACAATATTGATATTCGCCTGGTTTGTGACCCATTATTTGTAATGCTCTATTAGCAATAACTTCGTTAGCATTCATATTAACTGTTGTACCAGCACCACCTTGAATCATATCGCTAAGGAAGTATTCGTCTAATTTACCTTCCTTCATTTCTTCACATGCTTGATTCATAGCTTTGAATTGTTCATCAGTTAATTTACCCTGTGCGTGATTAGCGATTGCGGCACCTTGCTTTGTGATAGCAAAACCTTTAATGAAATTAGGATAAGCTTTCATTGGTATTCCGCTTATCTTAAAATTATTAAAACCTCTTAAAGATTGCACACCATAAAGTGCTTGAGCAGGGACGTTTAACTCTCCTATCAAATCTGATTCTTTTCTAAAATCTGCCATTTTTTATACTCCTTATATTTTTTGTTATATAATTATGTCTGTATAACTCAAAATTTTATTTTTTATTGCATTAAAATGATTATTTTCAAAAAAAATTTATTTCTTTTTCTTATCCTTCTCCCGACTACCAGTCATACCCTATCAACGACTAATCTCATCTTACCAAAGCATAATCTCAACTTATCAACAACTAACAATAACTTTATTTCTGTTGATAAAAATTCTGCCACTCCTAATAGAATTTTCGCCACAAGGCACTTAAATTCTGCCACTCTTGATTTCGTTATTAAAAAAATCCCATTTTTAAACATTACTATCGCAAGTGGCAAAAATTAGATGGCTTGTGGTAATAAAAAGATTAAATATGGCTATAAAAATATGAAATATTAAGGAGAGATTGATAATAAACAAAAGAATATTAATTGTACACAGAAGAATATTAATATATTACAGAAAATTATCTTTAATAACCAAGAAGATATTAATAATCATAAAAAGAATATTTATATCTCTCCCTAAAATATTAGCTATAATTGAGAAATGATTGACTATGATTGAAAAAAGAGAAACAATAATTGAAGTATTATCTTTTTTTTGTATTTTTGCAAGTCAATATAAAAGAACAGAGAATTTTTGCTTTATGACAACAGAAAAAATAAAATGTGCCATAATTGGCTCAGGTCCCGCAGGTTATACTGCTGCTATTTACGCCTCACGTGCAGGTATCGCACCAATTGTCTTCGAGGGTGAAGCACCAGGAGGACAAATCACAATGACGGAACAAATAGATAATTTCCCTGGCTACCCAGAAGGAATAAGTGGCGATGGTCTTATGCAAGATATTCGCAAACAGGCAGAAAGATTTGGCGTTAGTATCCGTAGCAAAGTAATCGTAAAAGTAGATTTTAAGAATCGTCCTTTTTGTTTAGAAGACGAAGAGGGCAATACTTATTTGGCCGAGGCGGTTATTATATCTACCGGAGCAACAGCACGTTGGCTCGGTTTGGAGAGTGAGAAAAAATTCAGAGGTTTAGGCGTTAGCACTTGCGCTACTTGTGATGGATTTTTCTATCGTAACAAGGACGTTGCAGTTGTTGGTGGCGGAGATACGGCTTGTGCAGAGGCTTTGTATTTATCTACTTTGTGCAGAAAGGTTTATATGATCGTCCGCAGGGATCAATTACGTGCTACATCCATCGTTAGAGAAAATGTAAAAAGCAAAGAAAATATTGAAATCCTTTGGCAAGAAAAACCAATAGAGATATTAGGCGACCAAACAGGAGTAACAGGTGTTAGAATAGAATCAACAAAGGACGGAAAAATACAAGATATCAATATTTTAGGTATATTCGTTGCTATCGGTAATGAACCAAAAACAGAGATATTCAAAGGACAAATCGATTTGGATAGTAATGGTTATATCATAACTCAACCTCATACTTCTTTCACTTCAGTAGAGGGTGTGTTCGCTTGCGGAGATGTGCAAGACAATAGATATCGTCAAGCAATAGTTGCAGCAGGCTCGGGCGCAATGGCTGCTATTGATTGTGAAAGATGGTTAATGGAAAATCCGTTAACTAAATAATAGTTTGGAATGTTAAGCAAAATAAAAATTTTTGTTATTTGCGTTACATTATTGTGTGGTATCAAGGACGTAATTGCCCAAGATTCAACATTATATTACTATAATTCAAAAATGGATTATGTAATAGATCCTATTTTTGATACCTCCTTTGATATTTTTTCCTATCATTACTACAACAAGGCAAGAATACCTTTAGACAACTTCTATCTCAAACTAAATAACGAGGGCTCTCCTACGGAAAATATAATATTTCATACCACAGATATCTACTCTTATGAGCGTCAAAAGAATGTATATGAACCTTATATATATAGCCAACAGAATGTTAAATACTATCAAAATCGTAAAGCAAGGACTTTGTTTTCTTATTCCAATGCTTTGAATGGTAATCAATTCTTTACTATCAATTTCTCTAAAAATTTGTATAAGGGATTGAATCTTCAAACAGAATATTTCGTCAATTATGCCGATGGAGAGTTTAGTAATTCGCAGATAATGAATCAATTCTTCAATTTTACTTTGAATTATATCTCCCCTTCGGGCCGTTATTACAATAATCTCGCTTTTATTCACAATCGTGCTTATACTCAGGATAATGGAGGTATATTAAATGATAGTGTTTTCATTAATCAACAATATTCCAAACCTAACTCCTACCCTACTTCCTTATCTCAAGGTTGGAACAAGTGGAAAACATCCGAATATACTTTCTCTCAATCATATAGAATAGAAAATGATAAGGAACATAACAACAAAATTTTCAATAAAGGAGCCTTAAAGCATAATTTTTCGTTTGGTCGTTATGCAAGATTGTACAACGATGAGAACAAAACAATAAAAGATTCTTTGGGAAGTAATATTCTGCGAAATAGTTTGTTTTGGACAAATAAGTTTAATAGTTATTACTCTACTATTTTCATACCTATCTCTATTGGAGTGAATTATGATTTATTGAACTTTAATGATTCTCTTCAAAATGAGACTTATCATTTGGTTAGTAGCGAAATAAAAACAGGTCTTTTGTACAAAAAATTCAATTTGGATATACATGCTTCATTATTCTTAACAGATGAAAGTTATAAGAATGATTATCAAATCTCTATAATACCAAAATACTTTTTTGGTGATAGCAAACAAGAGAATAAAAAATTGTCTAATAAGTTTGTTTTCGCCGAAGTTTTTTTGCAAAAATGTCAACCGGATTATATTTTCAAACATTATTTGGTAGAAAATTTATATTGGGATAATAATGTGAATAAAACCTCAGCTAAGAGGTTAAGTTTGGGTGTTAATCTTAATAATCAAATAATTGTAAAGGCAAATTATATTAATGTAGAGAATTTATATTTTCTCACTTACTCTAATACTATTCGCAAAGGTAATACTAGTCTATTTCTTTTGCAAATACAGAATGATTTTAGTTGCGGAAAATGGCGTTTGAAGGGCAGTTGGAATCTTCAAAAGGTAGAAAATGAGAATGTTTTGCACTTACCAGTAGTTGCTATTACGCAAGGATTTGCTTATTCATTTAATTGGATGAAAGGAAAACTCAAATCGCAAGTAGGAGTTGATGCAAATTATTTTTCTTCTTATAACGCAGATACTTATAATACCTTAACGGGCATGTATTGTTATCAAACAGATAGAGAAATAGGCAATTACATTTTTGCAGATGTGTATTTGAATATTAATATTGAGCGTTTCTGCTTATTTGTTATGTTACAGCACCCTTATTCTGGGCTAATTAATCACAAATATTTTTCTTCACCTCTATATCCTGCCGAAGGATTTACTTTTCGTTATGGTTTGTCGTGGAAATTATTTGATTAAGAAAAATAAAATCTTGGATTTTTTACTTGATTATGAACATACAACAATTAAATACTAACAACGATTTGCCAATTGTACATTTGGAGTTCTTTCCTTGTATAAAGGAGATAATTTTGTTTGAGAAACTAAAAAACGTTTCAGTCGATATTTTTGAGAATTTTCCAAAACAAACATTTCGCAATCGTGCCACTGTTTTGTCTTCGCAAGGTCTGTTGAATATAATTGTACCTACAAAAAATAATGGTGCAAAAAAAATACTAATGAAAGATGTAGAGATTTCATATTCAGAAAAATGGAATATAGAAGCGTGGCGTACTATTTTTTCTTGTTATGGGAAAAGTCCTTTTTTTATTTATTATGCTGATAAAGTGAAAGAAATTCTATTCAAAAAGTATAAATATCTAATTGATTTGAATTTAGAGACTTTTCTTTTTGTACAAAAAGCAATGAATTTGCAAAGTCAATTGAATATTACCTCTCATTATATAGATAGAAAAGAAAATAATTATAGGGATATGTTATTACCGAAAAATAGAATTACCGATGGAATAAATCTAAATCCTTATTATCAATGCTTTGACGCAAAATTTAAGTTTCAGACTAATCTTTCTTCATTAGATTTATTATTTAATTTGGGTAATGAGTCTAATGACTACATTAGAAATGCAATCCAATAGTTACACCTAAACAAAGATTATTAAAACGTTGCTTCTTGTGTTCTACTTTTATAGTAGTAAATTGAGTATCAGCAAAAAGACGCAAATAAGTATATTTCTCCATCCAAATATTAGAATAGAGGCCACAAGAAAATTGAAAATTAATTTGATTTTGTATAGGAATATCGTCTTGTAATTGATTCTCATCCAGATGATTCAATCCAAAACCTAATCTACCGCCCACAATCCATCTATCACATATAGAAGTAGCAAAAGTAGGACCGAGTTCAATGGATTTAATAAACATAGCAGAATCTTCCAATGAATTAATATTTTGATAATCTATTATATAACTATCCATTTTGCTCCTAAGATTTACTCCAATATTGTTATTAAAGAAATATGCACCCTCAATACCAACTCCAATTCCATTATTAATAGTGTATTCTGTATTATCGTTCAATTTTTTGGTAGAGGAGGACAAAAGAATATTGTAAGAAAAAAATAGATTTGCGAAAGAAGGCTTATTTTGTTCAAAATCAGAGTTATTAAATGAATAATGAAAATTTTCTTTTTTATTAAAAATCACATCAGTTAAAGCATAAGAGAATTCTGTTGATAACATACCCAAACCTGCTCCAAAAAAAACATCGTGTAACCAATGACGATGATTCATTATTCTTGAAATACCGGTAACAGAAGACGCCGCATATCCTAAAATACTAATCCAAGCGTACTTATCTTTATATTCTTTGGCCAAAATACTTGCTCCCGCAAAAGCAGCTGTCGTATGTCCGGAGGGAAATGAATTTCTCGCACTACCATCTGGGCGAAGTTCTTTCACATTCCCTTTCAATAATTTAATAAAACCAAAACTAACTCCATACGATAAAGCAGACGCCACTATTAATTCAGACCATGTACTCCTACTTTCAAAACCTAAACCTTTCAAAGTGAATGTTAAACATCCAGGTGCAAATTGTAAATAGGTATCATAATCATACAAGAAATTATTCAAATACCTTAAACGCAAATCTCGTGTATTCACATCGTAATTCTTATACATAATACTTTGAGTTATAAGCGATAAAGCAATGTATGTAGAATTTATTATTTTGCTATCAAGTAATCTATTATATTTGGGTGATACAGTTAGGGTGTCTTGTGATAAAAGAAAATTTCTTGGTGTTAAGAAAAGATTATTTTGTGATAAGGTTGTGATATCTTGCGATAAGAGAAAATTATTATCAGTATTTATTTCAATATTATTTGATATGAATAAATTATTTTCAAAAGAAAATTGTCTGTTTTGCGATAATAACAAAGATGGAAATGAAGAGAAAATAAGAAAAACTGCACACAAAAAAATTATATTTCTTTTGTGTGCAAATATTTGTTTTATAGTTACTTTAGAATGGTAAATCATCTTTATTTTCCATTGAATCCATTTGCTCTATTTCGCCTCCTTTCTGTTCAGGTGCTTGTGGCGGTTGTTGATATGTTGCCTGAGTATCAGTAGTTGGTGTAGCCTCTATGGTATCTTGCGATGGGGAAGCCAAATTTGGTTGTGTTGGTATAGTAGTATTTGATGGCATACCACTATTTTGATTATTTACAGAACCTTGAATATATGGTGTCTGTGGCATTGCAGAAGTAAATACTTCTATATCAGTACAACGACATTCAGTATACCATCTTTCTTGATATTCTCTTGATTCTATTGAAAATACAACCTTAACCGAAGTATTAATTGCTATATTCTTCATAGCCGAAACTCTATCCTCACCCCAAATAGAAAAGGCTATTTTCCTAGGAAATTGTTCCTCTGTTTGAATAACAAAACCTCCACGAACCCAAGCACCTCTGGCACTTTCGCCTCTTTGCTCTGGGAGTACTTGTATTAATTTTCCTATTATGTCCATAATATTTATTGTTTTTTAATTATTTATTAATCTATACAAATGTCTTAAGAAGTTATCTACACTTAATATTAATTCTTGTAGATAACTTCCTAATATTATATTATTTAGTTTTAAGCCATTTATCTAACCAATCAAAGAAATTTCTCTGCCAAAGAATAGCATTTTGTGGCTTTAGTACCCAATGTGTTTCGTCAGGGAAATAGAGATAACGAGCAGGAATTCCTCTATTTATAGCAGCATTGTAAGCAGCCATACCTTGAGAGGCAACAATACGAAAATCAAATTCAGAATGTATAACCATAATCGGCGTATCCCACTTATCTACAAACAAATGTGGGGAATTAGCGTAAGATTTTTGTGTCTTAAGATTCTTATCCCAATAAGGACCACCCAAATCCCAATTAACAAACCACATTTCTTCGGTCTCCAAGTATTGTTGTTCCAAATTAAACATACCATTATGAGCAATAAAAGCTTTGAAACGCTTGTTATGATGTCCTGCTAACCAATAAACACTATAACCTCCGAAACTAGCACCAACAGCACCTCTGTGATCTACATCAACATACTTTTCTTTGGAAATTTCATCTATTGCAGTGAAATAATCTTTCATACATTGTCCACCATAATCGCCACTAATCTCCTCTAACCACTCTTGACCAAAACCAGGTAAGCCTCTACGATTAGGAGCAACGATTATATATCCATTAGATGCCATAATCTGGAAATTCCATCTATAAGACCAAAATTGAGATACAGTAGTCTGCGGTCCACCTTCGCAATAAAGCAAAGTAGGATACTTCTTTGTGGAATCAAAATCAGGTGGATAAATAACCCATGTTTGCAAATCTTTACCATCTGTTGCTTTCAACCAACGCTCTTCAACTTTTCCCCATTTGATCTTTGCCATTAAGTCATCATTTACAGTAGAAATCTTGGTCTCTTTACCATTTTTCTCATCTACTGTCCATATCTCCACTGGATTACTCATACTCATACGAGTAGCTACTAATTTGTCCTTTGTAGGAATAACTGCTGTATAATCACATATAGAAGACGTGATTTGCTTTATTTGTTTGGAAGAAATGTTTATTTTATAGATATTATCTTTTGCAAAATGATCCGAAACGAAATATATATCCTTACTATCGGCAGAATAATGTAATCCCCCTACATTCTGATCAAATGCCTCTGTTAAGTAATCAACTTTCTTGGAAGAGAAATCATAAACCATTAATCTTATCTTATCCGCCTCATAACCATCCCTTTCCATACTTTCCCATGCGATAGTCTTGCCATCAGGAGAGAAAACAGGGTTCTGATCGTAGCCCATCATACCTTGAGATATGTTTTCGGTAGTTTTTTTCTCTATATCATAAATATATATGTCGCTATTAGTAGAATAAGCGTACTCTTTACCGACTTTTTTTCTACATGTATAAGCAATTTGTTTGCTATCCGGACTCCAAGCAATCTGTTCCATACCACCCCATGGTCTCATAGGAGATTCAAATTCGGTCTTATCTAATAGATTAATACCTTCACCTACTTGTTTGCCGTCAAAATCTGCTACAAATGGCTGAGGAATATTATCAACCCAATTATCCCAATGTCTATATGCTAAATCATCATTGATTCTTCCCGTAGTCTTGTCCAAACCTTTCTTTAAATAAGCATATTTATCGCTCTTGGCAATCGCTCTTACGTAAACAATATGTTTACCATCGGGAGAATACGAAAAACCTTCCAAATCACCTTCTTTGAATGAAGAAATCTTTGTTCTATGATTACCTTCCAAGTCCATTTCATAGATATTCACATCGTCTCCGTCTGCATAAATGAAACCAATCTTATCTCCTTTTGGATTGAATATAACATTAAACTCACTATTCTTGGTTTGTGTCAATTGTTTAACATTTTTGCCGTCCGAATCCATAATATATACCTCGGCATTACCCTTATTTTTCTCTATATCATAATAAGTTACCGTATAAAGTACCTTTTTTCCGTCGGGCGAAACACTAACGTCTCCAATTCTACCAAACGCCCACAAAACCTCTGGTGTCAATTTACCATCCTTTACTTCAATTTGAGGCTTCCCTATTGCATCCTTATCCTTTACACTCTTTTGTTGACAACCTGTTATGGCAAGTACTGCACATAATGCCCCCATAATTATTTTTCTATTCATATTATTTTGTTTTTATTATTATCTATTTAGAAATCTCACCTTATATTTGATTTGCAAAGTTACATTTTTTTTGTTTACAAAGAGAATTTATTCTACAAAATATTCATACTTTTCTCATAAAATATATATTTACAAAGTATAATCATATTTTATTAAAATTTTTCATTCATTTTTATAAAAAAGAACAAAATTAAAACAACCATAATTATAAAAAAGAGAGTATTCTTATTGTATATGATAGTTTTAAGTATAGTTTTTGTTACTCATACTCTACATTTCATCAACCCAAATTCAATAATCCAACCGACAGCATTACAATAAAAAAATATTTTTATCTATCACAAAACCACCAAATACATAATTATCAGCTATATATTCTTAAAGTTTAAGTTACCTATTGTAGTACTTAATTTTTTATCCCATATCATTCTAATAACTTCCGATATTATTTTAATAACTATTGATTTTATTCAAATAGTTATTGATTTTATTCAAATAGTTATTGATGTTATTC
>CAVGDP010000235.1:0-14728 GCA_963627985.1 uncultured Eubacteriales bacterium | reverse complement strand
CTGAAAATAAATTAGTTATATCTAAATAAATATATTTTAACGGACACTAATAATTTAATATTCTCTTTCTATACAATATCATTAGATTATCTTTTTTAGAAGAAAACACAATAACGTTTGACATTATTTCAATAAGTGTACATATTATTAGACTGAAACGAATTATTTATCTAATATTCGTTTGTTTTATTCGTAATATTGTTCGTCTATATATTCTTCGTTTGAGGTATTATATTCTTGTTCTGTATTATTATATTCTTCTTGTTGCAGATTATTATCTTCTTTTTCGTCTTTATTGCAGTAATTATTTATCTTATTTAATGCCTTTGTGTGATTCAGTCCCAAAGCAGTATTATAATATTCACAGGCTTTATTCTTGTCTTTTTTCTTTTGGTAGTTAATACCTAATAAATAGAAAATATCCGGTATTTCAGGGGCAATAGTAGATGCTTTTCTCAAACATTTAATCGCTTTTGAAGTAAAGTTCAGTTGAGTATATATTCTGCCCAAATTATACCAACCTCCCTCAAAATTAGGTTCTATTTTGGTAGATAATTTATATTCCTCAATAGCATTTTCTATCTTACCTAATTGTTCGTATGCCATACCCAAATTATTATGTGCAAAAGGAGTCTTGTAATTAATGTCTATAGCATGCTTAAAATCCAAAACAGCAAACTCATATTCCTTCAAATTAGTAGAAATAACGCCACGATAATTATATCCAGTAGAAAAAGTATCATTCAAAGTAAGAGCATAATCAAATTGTAAGATAGCATCTTGATATTGATACAGATGAGAATAATTAACTCCTTTTAGATAGAAAACAAAATAATTACTATCTATCGCAAGACAAGTATCCAAATCTTTATTAGCTTCTACATATTCCTTATTCCACCCCTTACAAATAGCTCTATTCAAATAAGCATCATAATGATTGTATCCCTCTCGTATTGCTAACGTATAAAAAGAAATAGCAGAAGAATACTCTTGTCTTTTTTGTCTCAAATTTCCAAGAATATAATATATAACACAATTATTTTCGTTTGTAAGATTTTCCATAGATGAATTATAGGCGTCAGTATATCTATTGTTATAATAGTAAAGTAATGTTAGCAAAGAATTAACACTTTTGGAGTCTTTATATTCTTCTCTTAAAATCAATTTCTTTTGATAATCCTCCAATGAGTTCAATAGTTTTTCAATATCTTTATGGGAAAGAATCTTCATATTATGCAAGATATTTCTATCAAATTTATTCTCAATGGTTTGTTGTGCTATCTCAAAAATCAAAGAATCGTTATCCTTACCTTGTTTAGATAAAAGACACATATATATTATATCAGTAAGAGTATTTGTTTCGTCTTCGTTGTATAATTTTTGGCAAACAAGAAAAGCTTTGTTGTATTCTTCCACATGATAATAAATTTCTGCTTGAATTCTTTCCAAACTTTCCATATCATAATAATCATCTTCTTTGGCATCATTGAATATTTTCATCGCTATGTTGTAATTACCATTATTAGTAGCCTTCCGCATAGACAAACGATAATTATTATCCTCTTGCGAACAAAGATTAAAGGAACAACCCAACAAAACGATTATATATAATATGTATTTTGGCATCTTTTCTTAAATTTCGCCCAAACCTTGTCTAATAATTTCGTAATCATTACCATTGGTAAGATTCAAAACAGTAGAAGGTATAGAAGCAATTTCTCCAATATCAATACCAAAATCAATAATAGAAGAATAAGTTTCATATATCAATTCGGCATTCTTATAAATCTCTTGTTTATCGTTTTCTCTCGGCACAGAAGTAACAAGTAAAGGGTGTCCTAATTGTTCAATAATCGTATTTACTATATTAGTTTGCAAAATACGAATACCTATTGTCCTTTTCTTATTTTGAAATATTTTTGGTGTTAGATTACTTGCTTGCATAACAAAAGTAAATAAACCTGTTTGAAGAGATTTAATAAAAGCAAATTGTTGATTAGTAATAGGTTTGATATAAGACGAAGACATAGAAAGAGAAGAACAAAGAATAGAAAAATTACTTTTCTCTAATTTCTTACCTTTTATTTCGGCAAGTTTATGTGCTGCTTTTTTGGAATGAATATCACAAACAAAAGCATAAAGAGTCTCTGTTGGTAAAAGAATAATACCATCATTTTCTAATATATTCACAATGGTATTAACTTGTTTTGGTGCAATATCATCCTCATATAATCGTAATAACATAATGATTTAATTTTTTGCAAAAATACATCTTTTTTTCATTAGTACTCATCAAAATAAGGACAACGAAACAAAAAAAGTTAAATCAATATCTTTGGCAAACATTATTTATTTTGGATAAAAGAAAGGGATTATTTGTTTTTATGTAGCATAAAAGTTCCAAAATGTTACATTATATGAAAAGTCCAAAATGTTCTATTTTCCTTATAAGGGTATTTTTTAGGGTAATTTTTTGAGTAAAAATGAGTAAAAATTTCGTCTTTGTAGCTATTTGATTATATAATAATTAGAATAAGTGCAAAAATCGTCAAAATAATATCTGATTCTATTTGAATAGAATTTGATTCTATTTGAATGAAATGTGATTCTATTTTGACAAAATGTGCTATCATAAAAATTATGGATTTTTAAAAATGTTCTATTTTCCATATCGCTATTTTTTTTCCTAAAAATAATTTTCCAAAATGGGACAATTTTGTAATAAAAATTATTCTCACTATGTTTTGTCGTTAGAAGAACGATTCTTTATTACATTTTTGTAGGATATTGCGAAAAGAATAAAAATGAAAGATTGTTCTTGAAAAAATAATTGAAAACTTATAGTACATAATAAGAACAAAACAAAGTATGATTAGTAAAGACTAATAAAAATTTTTATAACTTTGCATTCTTAAAACAACAATATAAGACAATTATAATAGAAAAGAATACCATGAATACGGAAGAAAAGAAACAAAAATACGAAACCCTCTTACCACAAATACAATCTGTTATAGAGAAGGAAGTAGATCTTATAGCAAATATGGCAAATATTTCCTCTATGTTACATTATGAGTTTAATTTTTTGTGGACTGGTTTTTATAGAGTGATAGGAGAGGAGTTGATTCTCGCACCTTTTCAAGGTTCTTTGGCTTGTACAAGGATTAAGAAGGGAAAAGGTGTTTGTGGTAGTGCATGGGAGAAAAAACAAACTATAATTGTTCCTAATGTGGAGGAATTTCCTGGTCATATTGCGTGTAGTAGTCTTTCCAAAAGCGAAATAGTTGTACCTATTATCAAAAATAATGAGATTATTGCTGTATTAGATATAGATAGCGAGCGAATTAATACCTTCGATGAGATAGATAAACAATATTTGGAGCAAATAACGAGGATACTTTCTTTGAGAAGAAGATAATATTTTTGAGAATAGATTTATTAAAATTACAAAATTTGTGTATCTTTGCAAATCATAAAAACTTATAATGTGAGGTGATAGCAAAAATTCCATTAATACTAAATATAGAAACTGCAACGAATGTTTGCTCTGTTGCTTTGACAAAGGGTAATACTGTATTGTCTGCCTTGGAAAGTAAAGAAAAAAACGCACATTCTAAAATGTTAGCAATCTTATTGGAGAAACTTTTCAAAAATACTTATTATACAATGGATGAATTAGATGCCGTTGCAGTAAGTAAAGGTCCTGGTTCGTACACAGGGTTACGTATTGGAGTCTCTTCGGCAAAAGGAGTGGCGTATGCGAAAGATATTCCGTTAATATCAGTTAATACTTTGCAGATATTAGCACTAACGGCAAGTAGAAAATACAAAAATTGTCTCTATTTACCTATGATAGACGCAAGACGTATGGAGGTTTATACCTCTATATATGATAATCAAATGAATTGTGTAAAACCTATATCGGCAGATATTATAGAGGGAGATATTTATACAAATTATCCTTCTGAAAAGATAATTCTAATCGGTGATGGAGCAGAAAAAAGTAAACAAATCTTACAAGACGAGCGTTATATCTTAGATGATGGGATTTATTTGCAAGCAAAAAATATGGCTTTGTTGTCCTTTGAGAAGTATAATAGAAAAGAATTCGAAGATGTGGCTTATTTCGAGCCTTATTACTTAAAAGAATTTGTTGCTATCAAAAGTAAAATCAAAGGGTTGTATAATTAGATAAATAAAGATACCAAAACTAATCAAGATCATAAAACAGAGAATAATTGTGGGTAAGAATAAATTAGCGAGATTTAAAGAAAACTTAACGTTTGATAATTTGTTTCAAGTAACTTTTGAACAAATTAAGGAGAATGATTTTGTTTTGAAAGGTAAATGGAGACAAGAATATTTCAAAAATAATAATCCTATCGTTTTGGAGTTAGGATGTGGCAAGGGGGAGTATACTGTTGGATTGGCGAAGTTATATCCCGAAAAGAACTTCATAGGTATTGATATTAAGGGGGCAAGATTGTGGAGAGGATGCAAAACTGCTTTTGAGCAAAAGATGCCTAATGTTGCTTTTGTGCGTACTCATGTGCAAATGGTGGAAAGTTTTTTTGCTAATAACGAAGTTGATGAGATTTGGATAACATTTTGCGACCCTCAACCGAAAAATGAAAATAGACGTTTGACTTGTCCGAGATTTTTGGATAGATATAAACAAATTCTAAAACCTAATGCTATCTTAAATTTGAAAACAGATAGTCAAGAATTGTACGATTATACACTTGAGATATTAGAAAAAGACGGTCATGGCATATTATTTGCCGATAAAGATTTGTATTCGAGTGATTATATCGGACCTGCAACACAAATACAGACTTTTTATGAAAAAAGGTTCTTAAATGAGGGCAAACCAATCACATATATTAGGTTTAAGTTGTAACATAGAATTATTAATAACATTAAAAACATACACAATAATGAAGAAAACTATTTTAACATTAAGTTTGGTCTTTTCTAGTTTAGTACTTTTTGCACAGAGTGAAGAAGAAATTCTCAATAAGTGGATTACTACTTATAATGAATTAAGTACTGCGAAGAATTATGACGCAATGATAAGCAATTTTGAGGCTTGTCGTTCAGAAGTTCCTACATGGGATATGGCTTATTATTACAAAGGTATGGCTGAGTTTAATAAACAAAATTATTCTCAAGCATTGAAAGATTTGGCTACCTTTACTCAAACAAATCAGAGTATGAATGTTGCTTATTTTATGATGGGAAAAAGTTGCAATGCTTTATCTCAACCCGGTGATGCCTTAACATATTTGGCTACTTATATCTCCAAAGAACCTAATGATAAAAATGGTTATATGGAACAAGCAACTTCTCATTTAGCCTTGGGTCAATATGGAGAGTATATCGAAGATTTGAAAAAAGTTACTTCAATAGACGGTACCGATAAGACTGCTTACAAGAATATGGCATCTGCTTATGCTCTTCAAAAGGATTATAATTCAGCTATAACCACATACGATAAGGCTATAGAGTTAGATCCTTCTAATGCTGACTTATATTATGAACGTGCTACGTGTAAAGTCTCTTTGAAAACCCCAGAATCTATTACTGCTGCTTTATTAGATTTTAATAAGAGTGAGGAATTAGGTCTTAAAGACGCAAAATTGTACAACTATAAATATATGTGTTGCAATGCTTTGAAAGATAATCAAGGTGCGATAGATGCTTGTACAAAAATTTTGGAAATTGATCCTAATGACTTGCGTACTCTATACAATAGAGGTACAAAATATTATAATCTAAAGAATTACAAAGAGGCTATGAACGATATGGATAAAATTATCTCCAACGAAAAAGTAGACGATAAAACAAAATTGAAAGCTTTACAACTTCGTTATATGTGCAAGAAAACACTTAAAGATGTTAAAGGAGCAAATGCCGATTTGGAATTGATAAATAAAATGCAAGGTAAGTAGAAAACGAGTATTCTTATAAAGAACGATTTATTGGGTTTCTCTCAATAAGTCGTTCTTTTTGTATACAGATAAAATAATATCAAATAATATTCTGATAACTATTGATTTTATTTGAATAACTATTGAAGTTATTCTGATAACTATTGATTTTATTTGAATAACTATTGAAGTTATTTTGATAACTATTGAAGTTATGTTAATAACTATTGAAGTTATTCTGATAACTATTGAAGTTATTCTGATAACTATTGAAGTTATTCTGATAACTATTGATTTTATTTGAATAACTATTGATTTTATTTGAATAACTATTGAAGTTATTTTGATAACTATTGATATTATTTTGACAACTATTGATATTATTTTGACAACTATTGATATTATTTTGATAACTATTGAAGTTATTTCAATTTCTTCGAAATAAGTAACTTCAAAACAAAGATCTAATGTCTTTTATACACTAATAAACAAAACTTATTAAATAGTAATTAAACGTTTTACTGCGATTATAGGAGTATTGTTAGTGTTTTTATTTTTGTTAGTAAGAAAAAATGATATATCTTTGCAGTTTGAATTAAAAATTTTTGATATGGCACATTTTAGAATTGAAACGGATGGCAAGTTCAATATATTTAGTAAAGAATTCTGGATTAAGATAGTTATAATGACTATTGCTATTTGGATAGTTTCTTTTACTGGGTTGGTAGAACATACCGATGGTCCATTTTATGCACTTTTGGCTGCTATTATTATAAGTCTTTTGAATGCTGTTTTGAGACCTATTCTATCATTGATTTCAATGCCATTAATTATTTTTTCATTTGGTATTTTTATGTTGATAATTAATGCCTTGATTATTCTATTAACGAGTCATATACTCTCTCCTCATTTCGAGGTAACGGGATTTTGGAATGCTTTCTTCTTTTCTATTATTGTTACTGTTCTGACTTTTTTAATGAACTTGACAAGAAAAATCAAAAGAGTTAGCGATAGTATTTTTAATCAAGAAGATAATTCGCAAAATTCGTATAATAGTGTGAATGAGAATAAGTATAATAATGGTAATAATGAATCTTCTAATCGTTTTGACGATGATCCTTTTAATGATAACCCCGAGGAGAAGAATTATACCGACTTTGAAGATATTGATAAATAACATAAAAACAATAATATAAAGCGTATAAATAATAAATTACGCAGAAAAAACGATATATTCAAAACAAAAAAAATGAATATTTGTAGAACGGTTAGCGAAATAGAAAACTCAGTTAGTCAAGTAAAGAAAGACGGCAAGAAAATAGGATTAGTACCTACTATGGGTGCTTTGCACGATGGTCATGTATCATTATTCAAAAGGGCAAGACGAGAAAATGACGTCTTTATCGCAAGTGTGTTTGTTAATCCTGTACAATTTAATAATAAAGAGGATTTCGAGAAGTATCCAAGAGATGAAAAAGCTGATATAGATATATTAGAGGCTAATGGATGCGATATAGCGTTTGTTCCTAATGCAGAAGAAGTTTATAAGGACAGTACTTTGGAGAAATGGTCCTTTGGTTCTTTGGAAAAAGTAATGGAAGGTAAGCAAAGACCTGGACATTTTTCCGGTGTGGCTAATATAGTTTCTCGTCTTTTCAAATGGACGCAAGCAGATTGTGCTTATTTTGGAGAAAAAGACTATCAACAAATTGCTATCATTAGAGATATGGTTCGTCAAATGCAATCTCCAATAGAAATTATTCCTTGTCCTATTTATAGGGAGGCAGATGGTTTGGCGGCTTCTTCACGCAATAAACGTCTTTCTGCACAAGCACGAAATATGGCTCCTAAAATTCATGAGATATTGACTAAATCGTATCAGCAAAACGAATTTTTATCTGCTAGTCAAATAGTTTCTTTTGTGGAAACTGAATTTAAGAAATACAAAGACTTTGAGTTAGAGTATTTTATTTTAGCTGATGGCGATACTTTGCAACCTATAAAGAACAAAGAAGATAGTAAGAATATTATTGGCTTTATTGCTGTTTGGTTGGACGGTGTTAGATTGATTGATATACAACATTATTAAGTTTTTGGTGTAAGAGAAAAATAAGAGTATATTATATACTATCATATATAGAACGGTTTAGCGTATAATATATAGTTTAGTTATAAAAAAGATTATTAAACAAATAAAAATACGAAAAGAGATGAAACAAATTATTGAATGTGTGCCTAATATATCAGAGGGTAACAACGAGGCAATAATAAATCAAGTAGTAAGTGAAATAGAAAAAGTAGAAGGTGTTAAACTTTTGGATGTAGACCCTGGTAAGACTACGAATAGAACAGTAATAACTTTTGTAGGTGAGCCAGAGCAAGTTTGTCAAAGTGCTTTTTTGGTAGTAAAGAAAGCACAAGAATTGATAGATATGCGTAATCATCATGGGGATCATCCACGTTTTGGAGCAACAGATGTATGTCCATTGATACCGGTTGCTAACATAACGATGGAAGAAGTTGTAGAGTTGGCACATAAACTAGCAAAAAGAATTGCAGATGAATTGGAGATACCAGTTTATTGTTACGAATCGGCAGCATATAAACCGGAGAGAAAAAATTTAGCTGTTTGTCGTCAAGGAGAATACGAGGCTTTGAAAGATAGATTATCTAATGAAAGTCAATCACCAGATTTTGGTCCAAAGATATGGAATGAGAAAGTTGCTAAATCAGGTGCTACTGCTGTTGGTGCAAGAGATTTCTTGTTGGCAGTTAATTACAACTTAAACACAACATCTACTCGCCGTGCTAATGCTATTGCGTACGATGTAAGAGAAAAAGGTCGTATGAAAAGAGAAGGAGGCAAACCTAATGGTAAACCTGTTTTGGACGAAAAAGGTAATAAGATATGGATACCTGGAACACTTAAAGGCACTAAAGCAATAGGTTGGTATATAGAGGAGTATGGTATTGCACAAGTATCAATGAATATTACAAACGCTACTCAAACTCCTTTGCATATATGTTTTGATGAAGTATCAGAGAAAGCGAGAGCGAGGGGCGTAAGAGTTACAGGCGTAGAAGTAGTAGGATTGGTGCCAAAAAAGACTTTAATAGATGCAGGTAAATACTATTTAGCTAAACAAGAAAGAAGCTTGGGAGTTAGTGAAGAAGAATTAGTAAAGATAGCTATTAAATCTATGGGATTAGATGATTTGAAGCCATTCGATCCAAAAGAGAAAGTAATAGAATATTTAATAGAAGACCACTCAACAAAGAAATTAGTAGACTTAACTTGCAAAGAATTTGCTAACGAAACAGCTTCAGAGAGTCCTGCTCCTGGTGGGGGAAGTATTGCTGCATATTGTGGAGTATTAGCTGCATCTTTGGGAACAATGGTTGCTAATCTTTCTTCACACAAACCTGGTTGGGATGATAGATGGAAAGAGTTTTCTGATACTGCTGAACAAGGACAAGCATTGAAAGATGAATTATTGCATCTTGTTGATGAGGACACTGTTGCTTTTAATAAGATAATGGACGCTTTTGGTTTGCCAAAGAAAACAGATGAAGATAAAAAAGCGAGAAAAGAGGCTATCCAAGAGGCTACTAAATACGCCATAGAGGTTCCTTATCGTACTTTACAAAAATCAAGAGAGACTTTCAAGATTTGTCAACTTATGATAGAGACAGGCAATCCTAACTCTATAACAGATGGAGCAGTAGGTATCTTGTGTGCAAAAGCTGCTTGTATTGGTGCATTTATGAATATGAAAATTAATTGTGCTTCATTAGAGGATAAAGATTTTGTAAATGATATATTAGCAAAAGGACAAAAACTTGTAGATGAGGCTTGCGAAATAGAAAAGCAATACACTTCAATGGTTCTTTCTAAAATCTAAATCAAAATAAGATCTATTATATAGTCTATTATATAGTCTATTATATAGTCTATTATATAGTAATCTATTTAGGAGGTGTCTGAGTCCTATATTTAATTATTCTATTATTATTTTTAATTTGTATAGGATTCAGACCTTTTATTTTGAAAATAAATTTGTCTTATTATGAATGAGTATCGTGAGAATAAACCACATATCGCTTTCTTTGGACGTTGCAATGTAGGAAAGAGTACTCTTATAAATATTATAACGGGTCAGAATGTTGCTATAACTTCTCACCTAAAAGGTACTACAACAGATGCCGTCAAAAAGAGTATAGAATTGTTTGGCATTGGTGCATGTGTTTTGATAGATACTGCAGGATTGGATGACACAACAACTTTGGGAGAGAAACGCAAAGAAAAAACACTTCAAATCATTAATCTAATAGATTTGGCTATAATTGTTCTTAGTGAGAATTTATTTCAATTGGAAGAAATAAAATTAATTGATATTCTCAACGATAGAAAAATTCCTTTCGTTATTGTTTATAATAAGCAAGATACCTTTCCTCTAAATCAAACAACTAGACAAATAATACAAAAGTATTCCAAAGATTTTGTTATAGTAAGTCAAACGGATAAAACTACAAAAGAGAAAATAACTACCTTAATAAAAAATCATCTTTCCTTTAATCCTTATAGTAATAAAGGAGTATTAAAGAATATTATATTCTCCCAAGATGTTGTCTTATTAGTTACTCCCATAGACTCTTCTGCTCCAAAGGGTAGAATGATACTTCCGCAAGTTAAGATGATACGTGAAGTTTTGGATAATAACGCAATTAGTATTGTTGTCAAACCAGAACAATTGGAATATACTCTAAAAAATGTTGTCCCTTCACCGAAACTTGTTATTACCGATTCTCAAGTTTTTGCTTTTGTAAATAAAATATTAGATAAGAATATAAAATTAACTAGTTTCTCTATTCTTTTGGCAAAGGAAAAAGGAGCGTTTGAGGATTACTTAAAAGGTACTCCAAAGATAGATGATTTGAAAGATAATGATACAATATTATTATTAGAAAACTGTACTCATCAACCTACTTGCGAAGATATTGGTCGTGTGAAATTACCAAATATGATTAAGAAATATACTAACAAAAAACTTAACTTCAAAGTAGTAGCCGGCACAACAGAAACAGAAAACAACATACAAGATTATTCCCTTGTGATACAATGTGGCGGATGTGTTGCTACACCAAAACAAATATTAAATAGATTAGAACCATACAGAAAGACAAATATACCTATTACTAATTATGGGATGGCGATTGCTTACGTAAATGGTATTTTTAATAGAGCATGTGAAATATTTTTCTAATAAAAAGATGTTTTTTTCTTAAAAATTCATAAATTTGCACAATGAATATAATGAGATTAAATATGAAAACAATTTTCTTGTCCCTATCTTTATTATTAATATGTGCTTCTTGCACTAAACCTTTATACAAATACAAGAGTTATGATGAGGCAGCATACAAATATGGTGTTGCTTTGGACGAAAAAGATGTCAAAAAATCAGTTAAAGCATATAAGTCAATAGTAGAAACAGATAAGAAAAAAACAAAAAAACAAAAAAGCAAAAACAAAAATAAAATTCCACCAGGTTTGTGTATAGATTACGCACAATTATTACTTATACAGGGTGATACGAATAAGGCAATACCTTATTTAGATAAGGAAGTAGAGTTATTTCCAGAGAGCAAAACAGCAGTTGATAACATAAAAAAACAATTAGGTCTATGAAAAAGGTATTTTTATATATTTTAGTTGCTATTTTGTTAATATCTGCTTGTTCTACTACTTCTAAAAAATTAGATAAAGTAGAACCAAACATTAGTAGATTAAATAACAACACTATTAATGTAAATAATAATAACGATAAAAATAAAGATAATAACAAACAATCAAAAGATAATAAACAAATAACTGCTCAAAATAAACAATCTGCAAAAGAAAGGCAAAAGGCTGCTCAAAAACAAAGAAAAGAAGCCGAGAAAAAAAAGAAAGCAAATGAAAAACAAAAAAGAAAAGATGAGAGAGAGAAGAAAAACAAAGAAAAAATACAAGATGAATTAATAAAAAAAGCAGCAAAAGAAGAAAAAGATCGTATTAAAGAAGAAAGAAAAAAAGAAAAAGAAAATCTTCTCCAAATATTATCAGAAAATCAAGATAACCAAGAGGACGAAAGTACTATAAAAACAACACCAAACACAATACCCATTGATACATTATCCACTTCATTAGATACATTAACCCTGCAAGATGTTTTGTCTACCAACTCTAATGATAATACTACAATAGTAAAACATAATCTTTCCGAAGAGGATAACACCCCGGAGTTTTTGAAAAAATTCAAAAAGAAAGATTCTCAAAAGAAAATGACTACTATGGATAAGGTCGTTTATATGATGGATGCTAAACAACAGTTGCAAAATATTACAGATACAACAAAAGATAAACCTAATCCAACACTTTATTACGATTCTACAAAAAAAGAAAATTTCATTAAAAGAACTTGGCACAAGTTATTTCCTAAAAAGATAAATAGAGATATAACTTACAAGAATTTTTATGATGAAGATCCTAAAAATATCTTAATTCTTTATCCTTGGAATAGATCTACTTTTGATAAGAGTAGTCAAATGCTTTACATTATGGCAACCAAAGAATTAGGCAAGAAAGGTTATTATGTCTATTCTGTTATTGCTAATATGGAGAAATACAAAAAAGATACTACATTCTCTTCTCAATACGTTAAAATAAAAGATGTTAAAGAATTAGGACGACAATATAATGCCGATGCTATAATGTTTATAACTATATTTAGATTTGAAAATCCTTATTGGACAACTTCTACAAATGCCTCTGCTCATTATACTTTGATCTCTACTAAAACACTTGATACTCTATTCCATCGTCAATTAGAATTTAATTACGATACTCCTATTCCTCCAAAAGAATATCATAACAACGATTTAGAATTAGACAAAGAGCAAGTTTATGCTTTGGGAGTTATGGAACAAATGCAAATCTATGCTTTTGAGGATTTTCCTTTGGGACCTTATCATAAAAAGTATAAGAAAGATAAGAAACGATTCTCTAATCAAAGCGATGTTAAATACAAAATAAATGTTAGACCAAGTTAAAAAATCTCTACCCTAAAAGTATTGATTAAAACTTACTTATCAACAATGGCAAAAGAAAAAAAAGTATTTATCTGTTCTAATTGCGGTTATCAATCTTCTAATTATCTCGGCAAATGTCCGCAATGTAATTCGTGGGGAACAATAGAAGAGAAAACCATATCTACCTCTAATCCTACGCAAAGCAAACGAGTAGTAGAGAAATCTATCGTAAAACCTATATCCCAAATAGAATATTTAGAAACTTATAGATTAGATGTTAAGGATACAGAGTTTAATCGTGTACTTGGGGGCGGACTTGTTATGGGAAGTGTTGTACTTATTGGCGGAGAACCAGGTATCGGCAAGAGTACATTATTATTACAAGTAGCACTAAATTGTAAAGAGGATAAAATATTATATGTTACAGGGGAGGAGTCTTTGGAGCAAATCAAACTAAGACAAATGCGCATGCAGTCCGTATCGGATAATTGTCTGGTTTTAGCCTCTACTGATATAGACCAAATAATAGAAACTTCCAAAGAAATTGTTCCCCGTATGGTTATCATAGACTCTATTCAAACTATGACTACTACCGAGGTAGATTCCTTTGCAGGAAGTATATCCCAAGTAAGAACTTGTGCCGACAAACTTATAGACTATGCCAAATGCTATAATATTCCTATTCTTTTGGTCGGACATATAACCAAGGAGGGTACATTAGCAGGACCTAAAATACTTGAACACATGGTAGATACCGTTCTTCAATTCGAAGGAGATAAGAATTATGGGTATAGAATATTGCGTTCCATAAAGAATCGTTTTGGTTCTACTAATGAATTAGGTATATATGAGATGACTTCTTATGGATTGAAAGACGTTGATAATCCTTCAAAAGTTTTGCTTTCGCAAAGAGAAGAACAATTAAGCGGAGTGTCTATCTGTGCAACCTTGGAAGGTAGACGAACACTTTTAATAGAGACACAAGCACTTGTATCGCCCACATATTATTCTTCTCCGCAGAGAATAAGTAATGGTTTTGATATTCGTAGATTGAATATGTTGTTGGCTGTTTTAGAAAAAAAAGCAGGAGTTAAAGTATCTAATAAAGATGTCTTTTTGAATATTGCAGGGGGATTACGTGTAAGCGATCCTTCTATGGACTTGTCGGTTATAACATCTATTCTCTCATCGCATCAAGATGTAACTATTTCGGATAAATATTGTTTTGCTGCCGAAGTAGGTTTAAGTGGAGAAATACGTCCTATTCCTTATATAGACAGGCGTATATGGGAGGCACAGGCAATGGGTTTTGAGAAAATATTTATTAGCAAATATAACAAAGACAATCTCCTTAATCGTTACAAGATAGAACCTATATTACTGACTTCTGTCTCCGATTTAATAGAAAAACTAATAAGATAAGATCATCATAAAAACGCCAAGATCTTGCAATGTTTCACGCACCCAAAATGTTCTATTTTTTCTATATGGTCATTTTTTAGGGGTATATTTTGAGTAAAAATGGGTAAAATTTTCGCCTTTGCAACTATTTGATTATATAATAGTTAAATAGGTATTAAAATTATCAAAATAATTACTGATTTTATTCAAATAGTTATTGATTTTATTCAAATAGTTATTAAAGTTATTCAAATAAGTATTAAAGTTATTTGAATAGTTATTGAAGTTATCAAAATAGTTATTGAAGTTATCAAAATAGTTATTGA
>CAVGDP010000234.1:0-6886 GCA_963627985.1 uncultured Eubacteriales bacterium | reverse complement strand
ATTGATGTTATTTGAATAGTTATTGATGTTATTTGAATGGTTATTGATGTTATTCGAATAGTTATTGATGTTATTTGAATGGTTATTGATGTTATTTTGATGGAATGCGATACTATTCGAATTTCTATTTCTTTAAAATGTTCTATTTTCCCTATCGTAAAATTTTAATGAATGTTTCACGGAGTAAAAAAGGTTAGAAAAATTATAATAAAACGAGTGATTAAAGTTTTTTTAGAAAAAGGGGGTTGGAATATTGTTATGTTTGGAAAATTTACTGAAAACAAATTAGTTATATCCAAATAGATATATTTTAGCGGACACTAATAAATATTTTTCTTATTTGTAAGTGTATGATTCTCATTTTTAATTAAGACCACTTTGCTTTTTTACCAACTCAATATTGGAAAGAAATTTTTGATATTTCACTCTCCCCATAGGAGATAACTTTTTGAGTTTCTGCCATTGTTCTTTGAAATCTTCATTTCTCTCAATCTTGGATAAGATACTATTTATAAGGTCTTTTACTTCCATATCTTGCCTATCAATTCTCTTTGCTTTCTTATTCCAAATACAAGCATTCAAACATATATCGCAACCATAAATATAGTTGTTTAGATTGATATTCTCTGGAATACTCTCCTTGTTCTCAATAGTTTGATAGGAGATACAAAGATTAGCATCTATGTTTCTATTCGGTAGGATAGCCTTATTAGGACAAGAGTTAAGACATTTATTGCACGAGCCACAATAATCTTTTTTGTTTTTGTTGTCTTCTTTGTAGTAATCACTTGTATAATTGCACAAGATCTCTCCGATAAATACCTTATTACCAAATTGTTTATTGACTAAAAGAGAATTTTTCCCCCTCCAACCCAAACCACATCTAATTGCCCATTCTATTTCTTTAATAGGGGCAGAATCTACAAAGGCACGAGCGGAAAAATCGTTGAACTGTGTTTGTAGAATAGAGATGATATTATTCAATTTTTGCTTTATAACATAATGATAATCTTTTCTTTGGGCATACGATGCTATTTTGAAGGGGTGTCCTTCGGTAATATTCTCATCATTATAAGACCATAGAAAACAAAATATCGTCTTGGTGTCTTTGAATAATAATTCGGGCATCTGTCTTTTATCAAAATTATTCTCCAAATAAGACATAGAGGCGTTATAACCTTTGTCTAACCAATGTTTGAAAACAGTTGGGTCAAGTTGTTGGCTCTTTGTTGCTCCACAAGAAGCAAAACCTTCCTTTTCGGCTAATTTTCTTACAATATCAAAAGAAATGTAATTCATTTAATGTGTTCTTGTAAGGATATTATATTCACATATTTCACCTTTTTTAACCAAAGTTTTCAAATCTGCAACAAAGGATGCAATATCTATTTTGTATTTTTTGCTCTCCAAAGTAACACGTATTTTGGTATCGTTATCGAAGACGACAAAATTAATATCTGCCTTACCTTTATTCTTTTTTGCTATCTCATTTAGATTATTTATCAAAGTGTCGTTTAGTTTGTGAATATCAATCATAATACTAACTCCCGTAGCATAACTTTTGAACATATCCTCCAAGAGTTCAATCTTTTTGATTTGGCAACGGATCTCCGCCTGACCACTTTCTGAGGAGGTAATATAAGGAGTTGGTCCAACGTAACATTCAATGTAGACATAGAGATTATCTTTTAGATAAGGGGCAAAAGTAACGTACGACTTACCACCTAAAAAGAATTCATAGGATCCGCTTTTGTCTTCTATAGTAAATTTACCGTATTTGTTACCATTCTTTTGTGTTCCTTGTTCTTGTTTAGTTATTATACCGGCAAATGAAGGAGATGTGATACTTTTCTTATATAAACCGGGCAAGTCTTGTAATTCTATCAAAGAGTTGTGAGCAAATGTTTTTATTTCGTCCAAGTAATTATCCAAAGGGTGTCCAGAAATATAGAAACCGATTAATTCTTTTTCATTTTTTAGTTTTTCTAATAGGTTCATCGGCTCACATTGAGGGAAAGCGAGATTATATTCTTCTGCTGTTTGTTCTGCTCCGAATAAAGAGGCTTGAGCAGAATTTTCGTTTTCTTTTTCTTTTTGGCAGTACTTGAGTAATTTTTCCAAGAAAGTTATTTCGGAATTTTCTTTGACAAAATATTGTGCTCTATCTACATTTGCAAAACAGTCTAACGCACCTGCTAGGATCAAAGACTCCAATGCTTTTTTATTAATTACTCCAAGGTTTCGCTTAATCAAATCTTCTGCCGACAAGTAGTCTCCGTTTTCGATTCTTTCCTTAACTATACAATTTGCTACTTTCTCTCCAACACTTTTTATTGCATTAAGACCAAATAATATTTGTCCTTTTTTGTTTACCATAAAATTAACATCCGATTCGTTGATATTAGGACCTAATACATCTATGTTCATTTTTTGGCAATCGGTGATATAAAGGGTAATATTTTTAGGATTGCCTGCGTTATGAGTAAGCACTGCGGACATATATTCGGGAGTATAATGAGCTTTGAGATATCCTGTTTGGAAGGCAACGTATGCGTAGCAAGTAGCATGTGATTTGTTGAAAGCATATTTAGCAAATTCTACCCAATCATTCCAAATCTTTTCGGTTTTCTTTGGATCCAAATTATTCTCGGCACAACCTTTATCGAACTTCTCTTTCATTTTCGCCATAACATCTACTTGTTTCTTACCCATTGCTTTTCGTAGTGTATCGGCTTGACCTGGTGTAAAGTTAGCAAGTTTTCTGGATAGTTGCATAACTTGTTCTTGATAAACGGTTATACCGTATGTGTCCTTAAGATAAGCTTCCATTTGAGGAAATTCATATTCTATCTTTGCTTGTCCGTGTTTTCTTTTGATAAAATCGGGTATGTATGCCATAGGACCTGGACGGTACAAAGCGTTCATTGCTATTAAATCTTCGAATTTATCAGGTTTCAAATCTTTGAGGTGATTCTTCATTCCCTCACTTTCAAACTGGAAGGTAGCAGTTGTATTGCCGGCAGCAAATAATTCTAATGTTTGTTTATCTTCTAAAGAAATATTGTCTATATCTACTTTTATTCCACGTGATTTGTAAATATTTTCGCAAGCATCTTTGATAATTGATAGGTTACTTAATCCCAAGAAGTCCATCTTTATCATTCCGACACTCTCGATTAATTTGCCCTCAAATTGTACTGCCATCATTATACTTTCCTTTGGTTTGGCAAGAGGGACATAATTGCTAATATCATCCGGACCGATAATTACTCCGCAAGCATGTACTCCGGTACTTCTTATAGAACCTTCCAAATCCATAGCATATTTAAGAACTTTCTTTTCTAAATCTGTGCCGTGCTCCATTACATTTTGCAATTCGGGAGATTCTTTCATCGCTTGTTCCAAAGTTATTCCCGGTTTGGTAGGTACATAACTTGCCAACTTATTAGAAGTAGCGTACGGCAATTCTAATACCCTTGCGACATCCTTAATACTCATTTTGGCAGCCATTGTACCAAAGGTGGTAATCTGTGCTACATGTGTTATGCCATATTTATCTTGTACATATTTAAGTGTCCTTGCTCTACCCTCGTCATCAAAATCTACATCTATATCAGGTAAAGAAATACGATCGGGATTTAAGAAACGCTCAAACAATAAATCATATTTAATAGGTTCTATTTGTGTAATACCCAAACAATACGCTACCACGCTACCAGCAGCAGAACCTCTACCAGGACCAACAATTACCCCTAAATTATCTCTACTGTAATTAATGAAGTCTTGTACTATTAGAAAATAACCAGGAAATCCCATCCATTGGATTGTATCTAACTCCATATCTATACGTTGTTTTACTTTATCCTCTAATGGAGTTGGATAGCGTTTTTCTGCTCCTTGATAGGTAATATGTCTTAAATAATCAAAATCAAATTTTGTGCGAATAACCTTATCATAACCGCCTTTGTTTACTAATGTTTCATTGACGATTTTTTCTTTTTCTTCTTCGGTAGCATCCAAAGATATTTTATTCCTTTTGGTTAATTGTTCAAGGAGATTATCTTTTATATCTTTCTCGGAATACTTCTCATAATAGTCTTCTATCTTGCCAAAACCCTCTGGTATATCGAAAACAGGAAGTATTGGTTGTCTTGCCAAATCATATACTTCTATTTTGTCGGCAATTTCTCTCGTCGTGCTAATCGCCTCCGGTATATCTTTGAATAGTTCTGCCATTTGTTCAGGTGTTTTCAAATATTCCTCACCTGAATACATTAATTTGTTTTGAGCATTAATAGTTTGTGTAGTCGCTAAACAAATTAAGATACGATGTGCAAAGAAATCATCCTTATTTATAAAGTGTACATCGTTAGTTGCTATTACCTTTATATCTAATTGCTTTGCTAATTCTATTAGTTTCGGATTAACATCCTGTTGTATTTCGTTCTTGCCACAAAAGTTTTGTAATTCTATATAATAATCATCCTTGAAGACTTCTTTATATTCCATAGCGACTTTCATTGCTTCGTCGAATTTATTAGAATATAATAATCTCGGTATAATACCTGCCACGCAAGCAGACGAACAAATCAAACCCTCGCTATGTTCAAATAATAATTGTTTATCTATCCTTGAGTTATAATAAAAGGCTTTGGCGTCAAAACCTAATGAATCTAATTTGATAAGATTTTGATAACCCGTAAAATTCTTTGCTAACAAAATAAGATGATGTCCTCTTCCATCGTTCTTATCAAATCTATTGTTAGGGGTTACATACATTTCGCAACCCAATATAGGTTTGATGCCTTTCTTTACGCAAGTATTACGAAATTCTAATACACCGTACATTACTCCGTGGTCAGTTATTGCCAAAGAGTCCATACCTAATTCCTTTGTCTTATCAACAAGTTTATTTATTGCACACGCCCCGTCCAAGATTGAATATTGTGTATGTACATGCAAATGCGTAAAATCTACCATATTATTATATTTGTTTTATTCAATGAATGGTTATTTTCTTGATTGTTTATATTTTCTTTGTAAGAATAGTTTTTATTGTGTTTTGTGTTGCTAAATACCTCGTACACGTATTATTCTTTTATTCTTGCTACCGCAAAGTTACTATAATTTTTATTCTTATAACTACGTTTTGTGTTAATTCTCTTTAAGTAAAAGACAAATTTATATTAATTTTTTGATATTCAAATTCATTTTCCTTTTATATAAAAAGGTAATTCCACTATAAAGTTATTTTCTGTTGGAGGATTATTTATAGGTAAAGAAATGACCAACTAAAGAAAACATTTTCTAATGAAGGGATATGAGATAGAGTTAAAAAAGTTTTAAGAAAATTCTATAAACAACTAATTTGTTGTATTTTTGCAACCGAGTATGAGAACAATTGCCGTATCTGTCAGTAATGATTTGTATAATGATAACCGAGTATTGAGAACCTGCAAAAGTCTTAACAAATTCGGTTATAAGGTCGTCGTAATATGCAAAAAATCAACTACGAAAAGACAAAAACAATATCTATCATTCGCCACAGAACATAAGTTTTTGAGGGCAATAAGACTGAAATTCTTATTCAAAAAGAACGTTTTCTACTATGCAGAACTGAATCTAAGATTATTTTTCAAATTATTATTCCTTCATCAAGACATTTTATGGGCAAATGATTTAGATACGCTATTACCAAACTATCTAATTAGTAAACTAAAACGAATACCTTTGATTTTCGATTCACATGAAATGTTTTGTTTTGTTGCTGAATTGAGACCCAATTCCGTACAACAAAAAGTATGGTGTAGTATAGAGAAATTTATTGTCCCAAATTTGGAGTATATAATAACAGTTTGTCAGCCAATTAAAGAATATTTTCAAGATAAATATAAGGTAAATAGCGTCGTAGTTCGTAATGTCCCCGATTATATTCCTACAAATCAACAAAGAAAACTATTTCCACTCTCCGATAAATACATAATTTGGCAAGGTTCCACCAATATAGATAGAGGTTTGGAGGAGTTAGTAATAGCGATGAAGGACGTAGATTGCAGGCTTTTGATTTTGGGAGATGGTGATATATTTCTAAAACTCAAACAGATGATAAAACTCAATCATTTAGAAAATAAAATAAAATTACCCGGTAAAGTAGATTTCCAAACAATGATGTCTTACACACAAAACGCAACATTGGGAATTTCAATAGATAAACCCACTAACCAAAATTATGCAATATCGTTACCCAATAAAATCTTTGAGTATATAAATGTAGCAACTCCCGTATTGTACTCACCCCTAAAAGAAATAAAAAAAATAGAAAAAAAATATTGTTGCGGAATAGAGTTGTTAAGTTATAACAGTAAGGAATTAGCAAAGCAAATAAATTCAATAATAAACAATAACAGCCTGTTACAAACACTATCAGACAATTGCCTAACAGCACAAAAAACATTGAATTGGCACAGCGAAGAAAAAATATTGTTATCAGTATTGAAAAAAATAAAAAAGTAATGTTTGGTAATATTGTCCGTATTTATCATAAAAACGCCAAAATCTTGCAATCTTTTACGCCCTCAAAATATTCTATTTTTACTATATGGTTATTTTTTAAAGTATTTTTTTTGAACAAAAAAGAGCAATTTTTTACCTTTGTAATGATTTGATTATGTAGCAGTTGAAATAAATACTAAAATCATCAAAATAGTTATTGATGTTATTTGAATAGTTATTGATGTTATTTGAATGGTTATTAACTTTATTTGAATAGTTATTGATTTTATTTTGACGAAATGCGATACTATTCGAATTTCTATTTCTTTAAGATGTTCTATTTTTCCTATTGTAAAATTTTAATGAATGTTTCACGTAGTGAAAGGAGTTAGAA
>CAVGDP010000233.1:0-9116 GCA_963627985.1 uncultured Eubacteriales bacterium | reverse complement strand
ATAAAATCAATAAAGAATAAAATAAAATCAATAAAGAATAAAATAAAATCAATAATAAAAATAATAAATAAAATAATAAATAAAATAATGAATACAGTACCATTAGACAGAGCGAAAGTTGATAAGATAATCGCCGACAATAAAATAAAAAGTGTAGGTAGAGCATCAATAAGAGAGGTAAAGAAAATTATAGATGATATAGAGAAGTCTTTTAATTTTCAATTTATCCGTATGGAGATGGGTATACCCGGACTACCAACAGTAAAGATAGGAGTAGAAGCACAAATAGAAGCTTTAAAACAAGGTGTAAGTGCAATATATCCAGACATCTATGGCACAGCAGAATTAAAAAAAGAGACTAAAAGATTTGTTAAGAATTTCTTGGATATAGATATACCCGAGAACGCTTGTGTTCCTGTAACAGGTTCTATGCAAGGAAGTTTTGCATCTTTTATGACTATCACCAAAATGGATGAAAAGAAAAATAAACTTCTTTTTATTGATCCAGGTTTTCCTGTTCAAAAACAACAATGTAAAATTCTTGGTGTAGAGACTGAACATTTCGATGTATATAATTACAGAGGAGATAAATTAAAAGACAAAGTAGAATCGTATCTTAAAACAAATGAATTTGCAGGTATTGTCTATTCGTCTCCAAATAATCCTGCTTGGTTCTGTTTTGATGAGAAAGAATTGAAAATCATTGCTGATTTGGCAAATAAGTATGATGTTGTGGTAATAGAGGATTTAGCTTATTTTGGAATGGATTTCAGAAAAGATATTTCAAAACCCGGCGTTGCACCTTTCCAACCTACAGTTGCAAAATGGGCAAAGAAATATATATTAATGATATCTGGTTCAAAGGCATTTTCATACGCTGGCGAGAGAATAGCAGTAATTATTATTTCTCCTGATCTATATGATTGGCATACAGACTATATGAAAAAGTATTTCTCTCAAGATACTTTTGGTCGTGCTATTGTGTTCGGGTCTATTTACGCTCTTTCCTCGGGAACATCTCATAGTGTGCAATACGGACTTGCTGCTATTATGAAAGCATGTAATGACGGCACATATAATATAGTAGAAGGTTTGAGAGATTACGAAAAGAAGGCGAAATTTATGAAAGATACATTGGTAGATAATGGTTTTGAGATTGTTTACGATAAAGATCAAAACGTTCCTATTGCAGATGGTTTCTATTTCACATTTAATTATCCTGGAATGACAGGTGAACAAACTCTTAACGAATTGGTTTATTATGGAATATCTGCTATTTGTTTGGATATTACAGGTTCCGATCAGCAAGGTTTAAGAGCGTGTGTTTCGTTAATTCCTCACGATATGCTACCTATATTTGCTCAAAGAGTAAAGCAATTTAATATAGATCACAAGAAATAAGAAAACACTATACAACTATCAAGTGAGGATGAACCATAATTTGTTTGTCCTCACTAATTTACTTTTGATAAATAAATCATATAGAAATAAGAAAAAATTATAAATAAAACAGTCTTTTATCTTAATAAACAAAATATTAATGAAATCTATCGTACTTCAAAAAGGAAAAGAAAAATCCTTAAATCGTCTACATCCTTGGTTATTCTCTGGTGCTATCAAAACAAAAGATAAAGATATAAAGGAAGGAGATTTAGTTTGTCTTTTTTCTTCTTCTATGCAATATTTAGCAAGTGGATATTATCAAGATGAAAGTATTGCAGTTAAGATACTTACCTTTGAAAATGAAGAAATAAATCAAGATTTTTTCAATAAAAGAGTACTTTCCGCCATAGAGTATAGAAGAAGTTTGGGATGGTTTTCAGATAAAGAAAATACAATGTTTCGTCTTATTAATGCCGAAGGAGATTTCTTGCCTGGTTTGATTGCAGATTATTATGATAATAAGATAGTTATACAATTTCATAGTATTGGTATGTATTTATTGAGGAATATGATTGCCACGGCGATTAAAGAAAACTTAAAGGTTGAGGTTATCTACTCAAAATCCTCTAATACACTGCCACATACAACAAATATTCTCCCAAAAGATGAAATTCTTTTCGGTAAGAATGATATTACTTTATGGCGAGCAAAAGAAGACGGTTGCATATATGAAATAGATTATCTAAATGGACAAAAAACAGGTTTCTTTTTAGATCAACAATATAATAGGAAATTAGTTAAAGAATTGAGTAATAATAAAGTAGTATTGAATTGTTTTTGTTATACAGGAGGATTTAGTGTTGCTGCATTGGCTGGTAATGCAAAGAGAGTAGATTCTATTGATATATCCAAACGTGCGTTAATGTTGTGTAGTAGAAATGTAGAGATTAATGGTTTGAATGATAACTCTATTTCGGTGCATCAAACTAAATGTGAGGATGTTGTAACATATATTGATAGAATAGAAAAAAATTATTACGATTTGATAATCTTGGATCCGCCTGCTTTTGCAAAACACAACAAAGATCTACATAACGCCCTAAAAGGTTATCGTACAATTAATCAAAAAGCAATGGAGAAAATTAAGAGTGGTGGATTTTTGTTCACTTTTTCTTGTTCGCAAGTAGTATCCAAAGAAGATTTTTTAACTATGTTATTCTCTTGTGCGGTACTTTCTAAACGAAATGTAAGAATTGTTAAACGATTATTCCAAAACTCTGATCATCCGCAAAGTATCTTTCATCCTGAGGGTGATTACTTAAAAGGTTTTTTATTGTACATAGAATAAGATTTGATACACTACCTAAAATATTTCATATCATTAATACCAAAAAAGAAAACTATTCACCTCCCTAATATAGTTTTTTCGCTTTAGAGAGTGATTAGTTAGTATTTTTCCTCAAAATAACTTCTTTCAAAATAATATGTGATTCTATTTTAATAAGTATTGATTTTATTTTAATAGCTATTGATTTTATTTTTATAACTATTGAAGTTATTTTTATAACTATTGATTTTATTTTGATAGCTATCGATCTTATTTGAATAAATACTGCACTTATTTTGACGATTTGAGTACTTATTCAAATCTCTAATTATGATAGAATTAAAATAGAATGAATAGAAGATTAGAATTTTGATAACTTCTCTTCTATCTCGTATTTTTCTTGTGTAAGTTTATTAACTCGGTCGGATAGTTTTGATTGTTCTTTTTGGATTTTTTCCATTTTCTTTTCATCTCCAATCATTTGTACTTTACCATATTGTTCGCTAAGTTTCAATTGTCTATTTGCAATTTTATTTAGCTCTTTGTCAATATTCTTATTTCTTTTTCTCAAACGAGGAAGACTATTCTCTTTTTCTATTCTTTTTTGTTCTGCTTTTAGAGCTTTCTGTTCTGCTTTGGCTTGTTTGTTTGCCAACGCTTCTGCTTGTTTTTCTGCTTTGGCTTGTTGTTTATCCCAAAGTTTTTGTTGTTTTTCTAATTCTTTTTCTTGTTTTCTCTCTTGTTTTTCTTGTTTTTCTAATTCTTTTCTCTCTTTTTTGAGTGCTTTTTGCTCTTCTTTTTGTGCTATTTTCAATAATCGTGCTTCTTCCATAGCGGCTAATTCGGCACTATTGTCTATCTCCATCGTAGACCAATTATTTTCTATGTATGTTTCCGATTTCTTGGTAATATTTTCTTTCTTATCTGCCGAATTAATATTAACAGTAGAGGCGATATTATTCAAAAAACTTTGTGTTTTGGGAAGATCTTCCCCATAATATTCCACAGAATAAGTATAACCCTCCTTAACAAAAGAATAAATACTACCCTTATAGACATCATTTAAGAAAGTATTAGTATAATTTAATAGTTGAGCATCAAAATTATTGAATGTGCTTTTTTGAACTTTGTCAATTTGCATATATTCGAAGTATTGCTGATTACTTCTAATGGTAGCAATATCATTAACACGTACTTTTAGGTTGATTTTGGAGTTAATTCCTCTAATTTCTACAAATTGAGCACTATTAGGATCGTATATCTTTATATAAATATCACCATGTGGTTTGGAAGAATTAATCATTTTCCAATTCTCTGGCATTTTGAAATTAATATTCTCTTTGTTTATGTATCTCCATTCATTTTGTGCGTGAATAGAAAAACTAAATACTATGATAAACAATATATTAAAAAACAAATTTCTTCTCATTATAGCAATAATATTTTATAACAAATTAATGAATTTATTAAAATTTCGTTTTGCAAAAGTAACAAAATAAATTGAAATACACATCATTTGGTTATTTTTTCTTTATATCTTTTGCTAATCTCAAACCTGTACCTGTTCCAATAGCATCGGGAGCCAAACATCTACGATGGTGCACACTCATTAACGCATAATCAAAAGCAAAACAACCGCCACGATTAACTTTACCCAAACCTTCTTTTGGACCTTGCGGATCTTTGGCAGGAGAGTTTTGATAATAGAATATTTCGTAATTATCCCCACACCATTCCCACGCATTACCACTCATATCATAGATACCCAATTCGTTAGGTTTCTTTTGAGCAACAGCATGAGGCGTTTTATTAGAATTTTCATAACTCCAACCAACTTCATCCCAAATATTACTCCCCGAATAGATATAACCATTAGATTTCTTACCTCCCTTTGCGGCATATTCCCACTCTGCTTCTGTCGGAAGACGGCAACCATAATATTTAGCATAATCATAGGCGTCTTGCCAAGTCAGATTAACAATAGGATAATCGTCATGCCAGCCATATTTTGGTTCTATAGGCATTTGTTTATTAGTCTTGTTGCAATAATCTCTATATTCCTTTACGGTAACTTCGTATTTTGCGATATAAAAAGTGGAGATAGTAACTTTATGACTCGGTTGTTCGTCAGGATAACAATCGTTATCACCTTCATTACACCCCATAACAAAACTACCTCCCTCAACTTTTACCCAATAATCATCACCAAATTGAGCAAATAATGAAGGTGAGGCAATAAGAAAACATATCAATAGAATAAGATTAGTAAATAGAAAATTATTTATTGATATTATTTTCCTCGTATTTGAGTTTATTGATATGTTTTGTGATAATATTTTCATGGTATTGTTTTTTGTTTTTACTGTATTTTCTTTTCTATACCTTATTATTATTCAAATTTTATGTAAGATATTATTTGGAGAGAAATTTTCGTGCTTTTGCTATAATTTCTTCTTCGTTATATACTTTATGTTGTTCCATAAGTATTTTACCATTACATATAACGGTATCAATACAAGAACTATCCGCACTATATACCATATCATAGATAAGATTCCACGATGGAGTCAGACGTTCATTATTAAGATCTACAAGAATACAATCTGCCAAATATCCTTCTTTTATCTTACCTGCCTTCAATCCGTATGATTTGGCACCATTGATAGTAGCCATATCAAAGACTTCATTTGCCGTTAGACTATCTGCACTATTCCAAGCAAGTTTGGCAAGCAAAGTAGCAATTTTCATTTCTTCGATCATACTCAAATTATTATTCGATGAGCAACCATCAGTACCCAAACAAACATTTATTTTAGATTTCTTGGCAAGAGGTGTATTGAAAGCACCCGAAGATAATTTCATATTACTACAAGGATTATGTACGGCGACAACTTGTCTATCGGCAAGAATTTGTGCATCTTTCTCTGTAATATGTACCAAATGTGCAGCAATTGTTTTATTATTTAGTACTCCTAACTTGTCTAAATATTCTACTGGGGTAAGATTATTGTGTTCTTTTTTGCAGTTGATAATTTCGTTTTGTGTTTCACAAAGATGCGTTTGTAAGAAAAGATTATTTTTTGTAGCGTTATTAAAACATTTTTCATACAATTCACCACTACAAGTATAGATAGCATGAGGAGCAGGTGCAAAAGAAATCAATTCATTATCGTAGTGTGCGTAATCATCAAGTAAAGATAATTTGTTATTTATTGTTTCTTTTGGAAGAGAATCCATAAAAGTAACACCAATATTACATCTTATATTCATCTGTTCACATGCTCTTAGAATATCTTTCTCAAACCAATACATATCAGCAAAAAACACAGTACCACTTTTTATCATTTCCAAAATAGCAAGACGAGTACCGTTATAAATATCTTCACCTGTGAGTGTCGCTTCTTTTTTCCATATATTATCAAGCCAAGCAAACAACGGAAGGTCCTCACAAAATCCTCTCAAAAGACACATCGCAGCATGACAATGAAGATTGTAGAAAGCAGGTAGAATAGCCATATTGTTGCCGTGTATAATTCTATCAATTTTGATAGTAGAAGAGTCTATCTTACCTATTTTTAGAAACTTATTTCCGCTAATTAGAACATCGCAAATAGTGTTATTATGTTGTATGTCTTTGATTAGAACATTCATTTATTGAGTTGTTTTTTATTTGTTCGGTAATATTGTTTTTTTATTTATATCTAAAAGATTGTTAGTAAAATAAATTTACTTCTTTTCGTTACAAAAGAACGTTTTGCAAAATTATACAAAAATTTTGAGATAAGAAAGAGTTATTAATAAAACTCGAATATTTTTGAATAATATAAATAGAGCTATCATTATTATAAAAAAGCAAGACAAGAGAGAATAAATCTTTGGGAAGTATTATTTGCGTGAAATAATAATGGACAATCTTGCTATAAAAATATTCTTTTTTCATAAAAATTCAAAAGAAAACTGAAAAAACTTTTTTCGTTTAAAAAGTTTTGTATAATTTTGCATTCTGAAATTAGATCTTAATAAAACGAGATTAAGAAAGGTTCAAATAAAGATTAAAGAGAAAAGGGAAAGATAATAAAAGAGTATAATATACTAATAATAAAAAAGATAGAGTAGATGAATTATAGAGAGAAAATAATGGAAGAGTGTATTAATTTGTTTATGCAAAAAGATTGCAAGGAGATTAAAATAGATGCAATTGCAGAAAATCTTGGCATAAGTAAAAGAACAATCTATGAAAACTTCTCTTCCAAAACTGAAATAATAGAAAAAACTCTTCTATACTATCAAGGAGTACTTAGAGATCAATTAAAAGAGGCAAGTGAAAAAGAAACAAATCCTTTAAGAAAGATATTGATCTTGTGTCAAACGATTATAAAAAATGTACAGCATGTGAAAATTGCTCAAATTTATAATCTAAAAAGAGATTATCCCGAAATTGCACAAAAATTAATAAAAGAGAGTATACATTTTCAATTGGACTTTGTTTCTAAATGTTATATTCAAGCACAAAAAGAAGGTTATATTTTCCCCGATATAGACCCTGATTTTATGATTCTACTGCTTTTTAATGGAGAAAGGCACGAAGGACGCCAAAAGATTACTTTTATGAACAAAGAATACGATTCTATAAAACTATTTACTGTGCATCTTTTTACAATAATAAGAGGTGTATCAACGTTGAAAGGAATACAAGTTTTTGATGCTTATCTAAAAGAAAATATTATTGAGAAAATATAATTATTACCTTTTATAAATAATAAGTACATAATAAGTGTAATTAATAAATAAATAAAAATAATAATCAAACAAATGAAAAGAAGAACACGAATATTCGGTGCCTTATTTCTTTCTTTTGCGATATTAGGTTATGGCAGTATTATGTCTCAAGAATCTAATACAGATATGGGACAGACAAACAAAAACATTAATGGAGTTTTGCGTTTGGATCTAAAAACTGCACTTAGTATTGCACACGATAATAACCCTACACTTCAAATAGCAGATTTGGAGATTCAAAGAATGGATTATTCCAAAAAAGAAAGTATTGGCAGTTTGCTACCAAAAGTCTCTGCTACCGGACAATATACTAATAGTATAATGAAGTCCGTTATGTTTATGCCAGCAAGTATGAGTGCTATGATGGGTGGTCAATCCTATATGGAGATTGGTTACAAAAACTCTTTTACTAGTACTATTTCGGCACAAATGCCACTAATTAACTTCTCTTTATGGGAATCTATCAAAGCAAAACAAACTCAAATAGATTTGATTATTGAACAATCACGTTCATCTTCTTTGGATATGACCAAACAAGTAAAAGACGCGTACTATAACGTATTATTAGCGAGGTCTTCATTACAAGTTTTGGAACAAAGTATACAAAATGCCAAAGAATCTTTGAAAACTACCAAAACAGCGTATGAACATGGTTCAACAAGTGAATATGATTATTTGAGTGCACAAATTCAGGTCAATAACTTAAATCCTTCTTACATAAGTGCCAAAAATAGTGTAGAGTTAGCTATTCTACAATTGAAGATATTGCTTTCTTTACCAGAATCACAAGAAATAGAAGTGATAGAGAATTTAGAAGATTATGAGGAAAACCTTTCTTTGTTGGAAGATTTTGAAGCAAATAAAGTCTTAACTAATAATTCTCAATTGAGACAATTAGATTTGAATATAGCCTCTTTGCAACATACACTAAAAACTACTAAATATCAACACTTACCTACTCTTTCTGCTTTTGGACAATATGTCTATCAAACACAAGCCGAAGATTATAAATTCTCCGATTATGATTGGGTGCCTTCTGCTTCAATAGGTTTGACTTTGTCTATACCTATCTTTAATGGTAACACATATCTTAATCAACAAAAACAAGTAGAAATCTCATTAAGAGAATTGCAATTGCAAAGAAATTATACAGCAGACGGAATGAATATTCAAGTTCTTAGTGCATTGAAAAGTATGAAAGCCGCAAAAGAACAATTGGTAGTGAATAAAGAAGCAATTGCTCAAGCACAACGAGGTTATGAAATAGCAAAAGTCCGTTATCAAACAGGAAGTGGAACTATATTGGAACTTAATGATAGTCAATTAGCACTAACTCAAAGTAAATTGAATTATCAACAAGCCATTTATAATTATATTTCTGCACAAGCTACATACGAAAACGTTATTGGTAAATAAAATGAATAGTTATTGGAATAAAATCAATAGTTATTGGAATAAAATCAATAGTTATTGGAATAAAATCAATAGTTATTGGAATAAAATCAATAGTTATTGGAATAAAATCAATAGTTATTGGAATAAAATCAATAGTTATTGGAATAAAATCAATACTTATCAAAATAACTTCAATAGTTATCAAAATAAAATCAATAAGATCTAATAACAA
>CAVGDP010000232.1:0-7579 GCA_963627985.1 uncultured Eubacteriales bacterium | reverse complement strand
TTATTTTGATAATATGCGATACTATTATAATTTCATTTTCTTTAACATATTCTATTTTCCCTATCGTGAAATTTTAAGCAATGTTGCACAGAACGAAAAAGGTTAGAAAAATCATAATAAAACTTCTACTTAAAGTTTTTTTTAGAAAAGATCTAAAAAGGACAAGAGCGTTCAAAATATTTTACTAACACTTATCCTTTAATGAAATAGTCTTCTTTTGTATATATTGATACAAAAAAGCAAACAAATTGTTTATTACACAATTCCGTTTGGTTATAAGCTTGAAAGGACAAGACGCAACCCGATATTGTTGTTCCTATTGTCCGGATTGTTGTTGTTGCGATTAGAAAGACGGCAGTTAATGGCATTGTTATAGTAACTGCCACCACGCAAAACGCGATAAGTCCCTATATTTGTTTGCTCAAAATCATTCTTCTTAATCCTTTACTATTGGCATGAGAAGAGAAAGCTATCAATGGCACAATATGACTGTTATAAGTCTGTTCATCCCAAATATTTTTTCTTAATAAATCAAAATACAAATTCATTTTCTTTATCAATCTCTTCTTGCTTCTATAAGAAAGAAATACTTTCTCTCTGTAAAGTTTATAACCTAAAAAACACACTCCTTTTGTAGTCTTTACGATAATTGGTGGTTTAATTGTTAACCGCAATTTATCTTGCATATATGTTTCTATTTTTCTCGTTTTTTCTAACAATTCTTCTTTTGTATCAGAGAAAACTAAAAAATCATCCATATATCTTATATATTCTTGTACTCCTAAATTCTCTTTACAATAATGATCAAATTTGCAAAGATAATGATTGGCAAAATACTGACTTGTAAGGTTCCCAATAGGTAATCCTTTGTTCTTACTTGTATGATAACTTGATATTATTTTCTCTAATAGTTGCATTAAATTATCGTCTTTGAACATACTATTAAGCATATCTATAAGAATTCTATGGTCAATGGAGTCAAAATAATGTCTTACATCAAACTTACCAATGTATTCATATTTTCTAACTGCCTTTTTTGCCCTATCTATTGCAACGTATGTTCCTTTATTTTTCCTTGAAGCATAAGTAGTATCTATTAATCTTTTCTCAAAATCAGGATGGCAAATATTCATTATTGCATGATGTAAAACTCTTTCAGAAAAACTTGCAGCACAAATCGTTCTTAATTTAGGATCATGTATCTGAAAATATGTATAATCACCTATATGTACATTATTAGAAAGAAGTCTATTTTGCAAATTTGAAATATTTTCTTCCAATTTCTTTTCATATTCTATAACTTCATGTTTAGTATGTTTACCTTTTGAGGCCTTGTAATAAGCAAGTAGTAAATTATCCGTTTGAGCTATTTGTTCTATCAAAAATCCTCTTCTTTTCATTGATCGGTTTGTTGTATCTGCAATTCATAGGCTTGAAGCATAGGTTGTGCATATTTCTCTACTTTTTTCTCTCCTATTCCTTTTATCTTCTTTATATTTTCAATATCTAATTGCTCTAATTTCACAATCTCCGACAATTCTGCATCTGTAAATACAGCATATGCAGGTACGGCATCTTTGTCTGCAAGTTGTTTGCGAATATTACGCAGAATAGAAAACTTTTTGAAAAGTTCTTCTCCTAAAACAACTTTGTAATCCACTTTTTCTTTTCTTTGATCTTGTTCTATTGCCAACGGAGATACTATATATTGAATACAAAACGACCAATACGTCCCCTCACCTATTTGAACTAATTGTTTATCTACTTTTATTACTTTTTGCGAACGAAGAAATTTATTCATTTTCTCCTGTTCTATCTCTCCATTCACTATTGGAATGGAATAAATAGCATATTGCATCTCTTATTATTTTTACTTTTTGTGTCATTAATTGTCTGTATTCCTTTTCGGTCGCTCCGCTTCCCTCATTGTCATACAGACAATTAATTTCTTTTTTTTATTTTCTTATCTTTTTCTTTACAAACGGAATTTGAATTATAAACTTGAAAGGACAAGACGCAACCCGATAATGAGGCCCCTATTGTCCGGATTGCGGTTGCTGCGATTAGAAAGACGGCAGTAAATGGCACTGCAATAGTAACTGCCACCACGCAAAACGCGACAAGTCCCCATACTCGGACCCATAGGGTCTGTTTGACTATTACTTGAATAATCTCCATACCAATCGTTGCACCATTCCCATACATTACCACTCATATCATATATTCCAAGTTCATTCGGAGATTCGTTTGCTACAGTATGTGTATTATTAGCATCATACCAAGCAACTTCATCTATATAGTTACTACCTGAATATTTATACTGTTTGCTCTTATTACCTCCTCGTGCGGCAAATTCCCATTGAGCCTCCGTAGGTAAACTAAAGTTTTTACCCGTTATTTTATTTAACTTCTTTATAAACTTCTGACAGTCGTCCCAACTAACCCGTTCTACAGGATAATTATCCCCTTTATTGTATGAAGGATTACTTCCCATTACTGCTTCCCAGAGTTCCTGCGTTACTTCTGTTTCGCCAATATAATAAGTAGAAAGTGTTACTTGATGAGTAGGAGTTTCATCTTTTTCGTAATTTGTACCTTGTTCGGAAGTGGCTCCCATAGTAAATGTACCTCCCTCTACTTCTACCATTCTAAAAGAAACACCATTAGCAGTAAAACTAACGGTACTACTACCTACACCTCCTTCCATTGAAATACTTACTATTAAACCTACTCCAATAAGGACACATAATGAAATAAATAGTACTATTGGTAAGATTTTAGGTTTGCGTTTAGGTTTACTATACCGAATGATCGTAGAATTAGGAGTAGGTGTTTGTACTTGTGTCTGTACTTGTGTCTGTACTTGTGTCTGCGTTTGTGAAACAACATATACCCATTTGTGTTTATCAATTGCGGTTTGTAAAATATCAGCTTCAAAAAGAATATGAGCATCATAATTTACTGCATCTTCTGTGTCAGAGAGTCCGACCGCTGTTTTGGAACAATTATAGGTATGAGTAGTTGCGGAAAGCAAATTTTCCGTCCTCTCTTTGAAAGAGGGTACCATATTATTAATAGTATTAAACAGAAAATCTTTGTCCGTTATATTGCTATTAATTATAGGTTGTATATCGGAATAGAATCCTTTGAATAAAGAAAAAATAGAAGCAAAGTCGGTACAAATCTGCCTATTGAAAATAATACTAAAACCTATACCATTATTGGTGTAGATGTAATAAATAAGTCTCTCATCGTGATAGAAACTTAGCTGTTCTTTTGCTTTTATATCAACTTGCCAAAATATTTCTCTTGTATCGTCATTAATGTTTGCCTTATAGACAGGATACTGTTGAAAAACATAAAATTCGAAATTCATGGTATTATTCTTTATTTTTATTTATTATTGTTATTTTCTTTTTTATTACATTGTGAAGATTTAGTACTTGTCTTCCTCGTAATATTCTTCACGTGTATATGTTTCTGTTATTTATGCAAAGTATATTTGCAATAGTTATGACTACGACAACCAGTATTCCTACATATCCTAATACTTTTCAAAAATTATTACCTTGTTATCGTTATCTACTGTGTAATTACATGTATTTAAGACGTCCTCATTTCCTAATAGTAATGGTGCATTCATAGAAAGAGTAACCGCTGCTCTTACATTTGTAAAAGAGATTTGGTCGTCTATAGTAATTTCTTTTAGGTTTACTATCATATTAGGCACAATACTACCATCTGCAATCTGAGCGGATTCTATCCCTATTATATCTTCATCTGTTAATAGACCTTGTTTATAAAGAAAGTTAGCCTCTGTTGATGAAATACATGTAGTACCTGCTCCTGAATCTAAAATCATTTGCATATCTATACCATTTACCTTGACTTTTACATACTTTACGCCACCACTTTCTGTAAAAGGTACTTCTATAGTATCGTCTGTTTCTTCGTAGTCGCCTGAACTAATAGGAGGTAATGGTTCCTTATTAGAACAGGAAAATACTATTAAACAAGATAGAATCAAAAGCAAACTACTTAGTCTGCCCTTGATTCTTCTTTTCTTCTTTTTTATTATTTCCATTCTTTTTATTTTTATCGTAATTAAGCAATGGTAGAGATGGCCCGTTCTCTTCCTTAATATTATCTTCGTTAGTTGTTTCTTGTGTTCTCGCTTCTGTATTGTCTTTTGAAGTATCTTCGGTAGTAGAACTTTCAGTTGTTGTAGGATTTTTTGTTTGTTGTTCAATTTTTTCTAAATTCTCAAGTCTACTATCAACCTTATAATACATCCACACATTAGCTAATAACAATAAAGCAATAATAACAGGTACTATTAACTTCTTAATCGTTTTTTTAGGAATACCTGTTGCATTTTCTCTGCGTTGCTTCAAATAGATGGCAATATCTCTTATAGGTGTTTCTATTCTTTTGATATTGTCTTCAAAAGATTTCAAAGATTTATTTTCTGCTGCTTGTTGTTTTAATTCTCTCATCTTTTCGTTTAAGGTGTTTATTTCGTTTTGTTTTATTCTATCTTGGTTTTTGTACTGCTCTACCGTTTGTTGTAACTCGCTCAATTGTTTTTGCGCACTTGATACTATGGCATCTTTTGTAGGAAATTCCTCCGAAAGCAAGATACTTCCATTTTCTTTTAGTATGGCTACATAATCGTGATTGCTTACTTCATTAATGTTTCGCTTAAGAATGTTACCTTTTTGTTTACTAAAAGAATTGTCTATAGGTTTAAGGGAATACTGTAGATCTGAGAGTATTTTACCGAATTCATTTTCTATATTTTTTTGTGTTTGTTCGGTTAAATCGCTAACTAAATAGCGATTGCCTTGAATAATCTTGCCTTCAATATATATATTGTATAGAAAAGCAAAATAAGAATATAGTCTATCTATGCTATTACAGAAATTTTTATCTATTCTTAAAGTAATCCCAAAATAACCACCAGATCTACCGTCTCCACCTATTAGATTATATCTAGTAAAAGTGTAATAGGAATTATCACGACGAATCTCTGCACGAAAAAAACTGTTATTCTTTATTGTATTAGTGTAGAAACTTTTACAATAGTCTATATCTTCTTCTTTACTACATAAGACTTTTTGCCCATTAGTAGCACCATGTATATATAACTCGAAATTCATATCTTACCCCCTTACCATTTTACTAATTACTTGCCAAAGATTTCTTGGATAACTATCGTTTCCACTAGTAAATAATATTTGTCTATCATCGGATTTTTTATATTTACCTGTTTGGAATGGCAATACTACGCAATTATATTTAGTAAACCAATTAGAGATGGGTATTTTATTAAGGAATAATCCAAAAATACCAGGATAAGAATCTGCTATTTCTTTCATTATGGCATTTTGTTTTATTACTCCTCCCTGTAATACCAAATCATCTCCCATATCTACCTTGTTCAAAAGCAGAATAACTTTATCTTTTGGTTTTATGTCTCTTCGTAATTTTTTTATTCTATCAACATAATTCAACCTATCTTTTTCATCTTTCCAATTAGGTTCAAGCATAAAAATCCATATCTTTCTATTAGGAAAATCTATTAATTGATCTATATAGGTTGGATATTCCTCGTTAGGTCTTTCTGGGTTAAAATACAATTCTCCTGGGGCCTCTAAAATTTGACAGTTGCAGGTAGAATTCTTTATTATTTTTACGAGCATAAAATTTATATTTCCTGTACTAAGAGCAGCCTGATCAGAATTTATCATATTTGGAAATTCCTGGCACATTGTGATGTAAGTAGAGTCGTCGGATGGACGAAATGTCTTTTCTGGAGCAATTGTATATCCATTACTTTTTAGATACCTCGACAAACGAACGAGCGTCATAGTCTTGCCACAAGAAGGTGGTCCATATAGAATAACTATAGGAGTTTTCCTGTCCTTAACCGTAATCATTATATTATTAGGGTTACTATAATCCATTTGTGAGGATAATGTTTGTTCAACAACAGTATCAGAGTTTTCTGTTGGTGTATTTATTACTTCACTAACAGGATCTAATATTGGATCATCTGTCGAAATATCATTAATAATTGGCTCTTGTTCTATGTTTGTTTGGTCAAAATCTATGTTTGGCATGTCTGTTTATGTTTTTTGTTAGTTAATATCTTCTTTTTTGAACGCTATATTAAAAAATAGAAAAGCTGCAAGGTCTACAATTACAGATAGTAATATCCAATAAGTCAAACCATAATTCTCGCCTTTGAATTCTCCTTTCAAATAGTCTTTCCATACGTCAGTTATACTGCGTAATCTATTCAAAGTATAGACTTTTTGTGATTTATAACTATCGTCTGGTTTTAAGTAACCATATTTTGCATCTAAAGTGTTATGTGCTTCCTCTGCAACAATTTTTGCTCTATCTAATACATCACTTTCTTTGAATCGTGGATCGTTTATTTTTTTTTGCGTTTGAGAAACTTTGCTCTTTATTCCATTTATTTTTTTTGCTTCTTTTCTAAACCCTTTTAATTGACTATATAAAGTCACTAATTGTTCTTTTGCTTGGATTTCTAATTGATCGTTGATTTGGTTATCATAATGTTTTTTTATCTGATTTCTCTCTTTTTGAGAGTTATCACCTACTTTGTTTAATCGTTGCAACGCACCGATCTTCAAACCCATTGTTTGCTCTACTTTTTGTAGTCTTTCTTCGGCTCTATCACCTTGTCCGAGTTGTTGAAAATTATCAATCTCGGATTCAAATGCCTTTTGTTGACTTTTGACTTTACCGACATACTCCTCCCAACGTTTTTCATAGCTTGCAATATAGAGATTAGTATCAGTTAGTTTTGATAATTCCACATCCAAGAAGTTTAATTCTTTAAGGGCTACTTCTTTAGCCATCTTTTTGTAGAAGAAAGTGTGAGTGTTAGTTGGCATAGAAAAACACAACCAAAGCAACAGAACACCCAAGAGACCTCCAATTAGTTTCAATCCTCTCTTATCCATGAATATATTAGGATTGAAGGCATTTACTACTACCGTTGTTAAGTAGGAGGTTAGTAAAAATATTCCGACTACTGCAACCCAAAAGATTATTTTGGGAAAATCTGGTAAGGATAAATAAATACTTTCTACTGTTGCCCAACAACTAACACCGGCAAATGCTAAAAACAGTACAACAGAAACAATTCTGAAAATTTTATTACTCTCATTCATTTTTTATATTTTTATTTGATTAATATTCTATCGGACACAAAAAATTCCTCACATTGTATTTATAATGCAAGGAAAAACAAAAATAATTTTCTAATCTTATAATTCTATAACTTTGTAAGTTATTTATTATAAACGAAATACCCCCCCCTATTATTATAAAAATAGGAATAGCGGACGAACGAATATCTTTTGTAAATCTAATATTAGTTTTCATAATTTTTTTAGTCTTTTGTTTGTTTTTGTCTGCTTTTGTTTGCAAATTTATAACATTTTTCTTAAACGACAATAAAATATGCAATATTTTTAGCAAAATCTATTATTTATTATTATTGTCCGATAAAAATCTAAAAACTATATTTTAGAAGTATAATTGA
>CAVGDP010000231.1:0-2031 GCA_963627985.1 uncultured Eubacteriales bacterium | reverse complement strand
GTTGAACGGCACGCAATTAGTTAAGATAGGCGTTGCGTTCAATACAGAAAAACGACTATTAGAAGAATGGATAGTAGAGACTGAATAAAGCACAACGGCGTTGTTATCGTTCAGAATAACCTTACTAATTTTATAACTTCACAAAATATTAATGACAAAATCATCATTAACCCAAAAGACTATTAATGGTACTTTTTGGTCTGCTACGGATGCATTCCTTGGGCAAGGGATAACTTTTGTTGTCGGTTTAGTTTTAGCCAGATTGCTTTCTCCTGCTGAATATGGATTGATAGGTATCTGCCTGATATTTACTGTGGTTTTGTGTGGTATAGTAGATAGTGGCTTCTCTTCTGCACTTATCCGCAAGAAAAACACCACCGATGAAGACTATAATACAATGTTCCTAACCAATATGGTAGTGAGTATTGTCTTGTATGTAGTCTTGTTTTTCTCTGCTCCACTTATAGCTGATTTCTTTGATAAGGAGCAACTAACTTCTCTTGTGCGTGCAATAGGGTTAATACTTATCTTTCAAGCCCTTTCTATTACACAAGTTACTATACTTACCAAACGAATAGACTTCAAAACAAAAACCAAAGCCTCTATTATCGCCTCCATTATAAGTGGCATTACAGGAATAACAATGGCGTTATTTGGTTTTGGAGTATGGTCATTAGTAGGCCAGAAACTTTCACAAACCTTGATATATACAATATGTTTATGGGTACTCAATCGTTGGTGGCCGAGGATGAGTTTCAGTAAAGAAAGTTTTGTTTATATGTGGGGCTTCGGTTGGAAGATGATGTTAAGTGGCTTATTAAATAATTTATGGGGACAACTCAATCAAGCTGTTGTTGGCAAATGTTATAGTCCTGCTTCTTTGGGACAATACACTCGTAGTCACGAATACGCTAATATATTCTCCTCTAACCTAACCTCTATAGTTCAAAGAGTTTCTTATCCGGTATTAAGTGAGATACAAGACGAGAAAGAAAGACTTGTCTCTGCCTATCGTAGAGTAATCCAAACAACGATGCTTATAACTTGTGTCTGTATGATATCACTTGGAGCTATTGCCGAACCTCTTCTTTATTGTCTTATCGGACCAAAATGGCACGAGGCCACAACTTATTTACCTCTGATTTGCATCTCTATGTCGTTATTTCCTTTGCATTCTATTAACCTTAATATGTTGCAAATTCAGGGGCGAAGCGATTTGTTTCTTGCTTTAGAAATAGTAAAGAAAGTAGTCGGTATGGGACCTATTCTTTTAGGTATCTTTGTTAATATCTATTGGATGTTGATAGGCTCTATCATTACTGGCTTTATATCTTTCTTTCTTAATAGTTATTACACAGGAAAGCGTTTGCATTATTCTTCCTGGATGCAACTCAAGGACGTTTTACCCGATTATGCGATAGCATTTGGAGTAGCTTTGAGTGTTTATTTTCTCAAATTTCTACCCTTATCCTATTGGATTGTCTTGCCGTTGCAAATATTCGTTGGGATAATCGTTGCCATTGTTTTGTGTGAAGCGACAAAGCTTTCGGAATACAAAGAGATAAAAAGTATTGTCTTAACAACGTTTAACAGTAAATTTCCAAAAAGAAAATAATAATCAATGGAATACCCTAAATTTAAAGTATGTGTTAGAAGTTTCACATACAACCAGTCTGCATATATTACCGACACAATGAACGGTTTTACAATGCAAGAGACCAACTATCCTTTTGTCTGTTGTATAGTAGATGACTGCTCCACAGACGGCGAACAAGAGGTGATAAGAAAATATTTCAATACCAACTTCAACCTTGAAGACAAACAGACTTCTTACGAGCAGGAGACCTCTTACGCCACTATTCTTTATGGTCAGCACAAAACGAACAAGAACTGTTATTTTGCTATTCTCCTACTGAAAGAGAATTACTACTCCAAGAAACAGAGTTTCAAGAAACTTGAATACATCCAGCCGTGGCGAGACGGTTGCACTTACGACGCTCTATGCGAGGGCGATGACTACTGGATTCACCC
>CAVGDP010000230.1:0-33281 GCA_963627985.1 uncultured Eubacteriales bacterium | reverse complement strand
AATAATGTTTGAAGTTATTAAAATATCTTTTGAAATTATTAAAATAATATGCGTACTTGTTAGGAAAAGGTCAGAAGAGATTTATTTAGTAGGAGAGGGGCGTTAAGTTTGGTAAAGAAAAAAGGGAAGAAAAAGATAGCGTACGCCTTGTTTTGTTGTTTTTTGACGTACGCTATTAATAAATATAATTAAAATCTAAAACATATGTTGCTTACTTGCTGTGTTCTATGGCTGCTTGTGCAGCTGCCAAACGTGCTAATGGCACACGATAAGGAGAACAAGAAACATAATCAACTCCACAATTGTAGAAGAATTTAACACTTTCTCCATCGCCACCATGTTCTCCACATACACCTATACGAAGTTTTGGATTAGCAGCTCTACCTAACTCTATTGCTCTCTTAATTAACATACCAACACCGTCTTTGTCAATAGTTTGGAATGGATCGTATGGTAATATTTTCTCTTCGGTATATTTTGCTAAAATAAGATTAACATCGTCCCTTGAGAAACCGAAAGTCATTTGCGTTAAGTCGTTTGTTCCGAAGGAGAAAAAGTCTGTTACTTGTGCCAATTCACCTGCCTCCATAGTAGCACGAGGAACCTCTATCATAGTACCAAATTTGAAGTCAATCTTCATATCTCTTTCTTTGGTAACCTTATTATAAATATAGTCGCAAAGATTTCTTTGATGCTTCAATTCTTCAATGGATATTGTCAAAGGTATCATTATCTCTAAATGAGGGTCAAAGCCTTCACTCTTTACTTCACAATAAGCCTCGAATAAAGCACGGAACTGAATCTTGGATATTTCTGGATATAAGATACCTAAACGAACTCCTCTAATACCCATCATTGGATTAACCTCTTGCAAAGCGTTGATTCTGTCTTGTAATTCTAATATGGAAATACCTAAATCTCTTGCGATAATCTTTTGTTGTGCTTCGTCCTTTGGTGTAAATTCGTGTAAAGGAGGGTCCATTAAACGAATAGTAACTGGATGCCCACTCATAATCTTTAAGGTCTCTTTCACACTTTGACGCATGTATGGCAAAAGAGCATATAAATAAGAACGTCTATCTTCTTCTGTGTCGGACAAAATAATCTTTCTCATTATAGCCAAAGGAACTTCGGAATCCTTGCCATAGAACATGTGCTCAATTCTAAATAAACCAATACCTTTTGCACCAAAATCCAAAGCCTGTTTAGTATCTATAGGATTATCTGCGTTAGTCTCTACGCCGATAGTTTTGATATCATTTACCAAAGCCATAAATTCTTTGAACAAAGGAGAATCTTTTGGACTAACCATTTTAATGGAGCCTTCATATACATAACCCTTGCTACCATTTAGAGATATTGTGTCGCCTTCTTTGAAGATTTTGTCGCCGATCTTAACAACTTTGTCGCCCATAATAGATAAATCTTCCGAGCCAACGATACAACACTTACCCCAACCTCTTGCTACGAGGGCAGCGTGAGAAGTCATTCCTCCTCTTGCAGTTAGGATACCGCCAGATGCTTGCATTCCTTCCACATCTTCTGGATTAGTCTCCTCTCTAACTAATATAGCTGTTTGACCAAGGTCGTTTAGTCGCATAGCTTCTCTACTTGTCATAGCAATCTTACCACACACTCCACCAGGACCTGCAGGCAAACCATGACCTATTACTTCTTTTTTCTGCTCATCTTTAGCGTCCAAAACAGGATGTAATAATTCGTCCAATTGATTAGTAGATACTCTACAAATAGCAGTAGATTTATCAATTAGACCTTCTTTGAGCATATCAACAGCCATTTTTACTGCTGCCGTACCAGTACGTTTGCCGACTCTACACTGTAACATATAAAGGACTTTGTGTTGTATCGTAAATTCTATATCTAACATATCGTGGTAATATGTTTCTAAATTATTACGAACTTCACATAACTCCTCATATACCTTTGGCATTGTATCTTGTAAAGATGCTAAATGTTTATTATGTGCGTTTTTTGTCTCATTATTTAATGGATTTGGAGTACGAATACCTGCTACTACATCCTCTCCTTGTGCGTTTATTAGCCATTCACCATAGAATTTATTATCACCCGTTGCAGGGTCTCTTGTGAAGGCAACTCCTGTAGCAGAATCTTCTCCCATATTACCAAATACCATTGCCTGCACATTAACTGCTGTACCCCAATCCTCAGGTATCTTTTCTATTCTACGGTAAGATACAGCCTTGTCGCCCATCCACGATTTGAATACAGCACATATACCACCTTCTAATTGTTCTTTTGCATCATCAGGGAAGTCTGCCTTTAATTCTTTCTTTACTATTTGTTTGAATTTGTTTGATAAGTATTGAAGATCTTGTGCTGTTAGATCTGTGTCGGATGTATAGTTATGTTGTTGTTTGTATGCGTCCAAATATTCATCTAATAACTTACGAATACCTTTTCCTTGTGCTGGTTCTCTACCTTCTGCTTTCTCCATAACAACGTCTGCATACATCATAATCAAACGTCTGTAAGAGTCATATACAAATCTTTCGTTTTGAGTTTGTTTAATAAGTCCAGGAATTGTTTCACTGCACAAGCCAATATTCAAAACAGTGTCCATCATACCAGGCATAGAGATTCTCGCACCCGAACGACAAGAAACCAACAAAGGATTATTCTTATCGCCGTATTTTGCTCCCATTATCTGACCTATTTTGTCCATACCGTTCCAAACATCTTGCATTAAATGTTTTGGAAGAGAGCAGTTGTTAGTATAATAGTCGGTACAACACTCGGTAGTAATCGTAAGACCTGCAGGAACAGGAAGTTTCAAAAGACACATTTGTGCCAAATTGGCACCTTTACCGCCAAGAAGATTCTTCATAGACGCATCACCTTCAGCTTCACGATTACCAAAAGTGTAAACATATTTTTTAGCCATTTTTTCTCAAATTAATTAATGATTATTACTATAATTATACTTGTTCCTTGCAATTGAAACAAATTTATTGTCTCAAAAGAGAGTGCAAAATTACTAATTTTTTGCTAAATAATACTCATTATGATAACGAAAAAAGAGAATAGTAGTAAATTTTTTTGAATATACGATGTTTTTATATTATTTGAGAGCCATTTTTGTATATTCGTTTTGATTGTATTACAATAATATTCAATCAAATAATTATTATAATGTAATTTTTGTCTTGCTACTCAAATGTTTTCTATTAGATATTGTAGTTTTTTTTGTAAAACTTCTGACAAAAAATGAAATATTATCGAGGAAAAATGATTAAAACAACTACATATAAACAACCATATAAAATGATATTAATGTCCGTCAAAATCTTGCAATGTTTCACGCCCCAAAATGTCATATTTTCTCTATAAGGTCATTTTTTAGGACCGTCTTTTGAGCAAAAATAGGCAATTTTTTCGCCTTTGTAACGATTTGATTATATAATAGTTAGATAAGTACTAAAATCATCCAAATAATTATTGATTTTATTCTAATAGTTATTAATGTTATTTGAATGGTTATTGATGTTATTCGAATAGTTACTGATTTTATTTTGACGAAATGCGATACTATTCGAATTTCTATTTCTTTAAAATGATCTATTTTCCCTATCGCAAAAATTTAAGCAATGTTTCACGGAAGGAAAAAGGTAAGAAAAATCGAAATAAAACAGATGCTTAAAAAAAATTTGAGAAAAAGGAATTTGGAATATTGTTCCATTTGGGATTTTACTAAAAATAAACTAATTCTATTTAAATAGATATTTCTAACCGACGCTAATAATTTTTTTGATTACACTTATTATAATACTAATCTCTATTTCTTGGATACTATCATAAGAATATACTCAAATTATAGGAAACAAAAATTTGCTATTATTCAATAACACAAACATATTACCAAATAATAGCAAACTAATGATTATGGTTATTATCTTCTTGTGCGTTTTTCTCTTTCGGCTAATAACTTACGATTCTTTTTCTCTAAATCTTCCATTCTTTGTTGCCATTTAGATTTTTTCATTGGCTTTTTGGAATTCTGTTTCAAACGCTCTAATATCTTTTGTTCGTTTATTGTCTTACGTATTATAAACATTTGCAAAACAGATATAAACAACGACAATAGATAATAGTAATTCAAGGCTGCCGAAAAGTTATTCAATATAAAGAACATCATTATTGGCATACCGTACATCATCAATTTCATACCTGGCATAGCATTCGTCTGTGCCTGTTGGTTCATTGTCATCTTGGTATAAAGAAGTTGTGCTATCGTCATCAAAACACAGAATAATGATATATGATTACCTGCAAATGGTATATTAAACGGTAAATTCAAAATACTATCATACGTAGATAAATCCTCTGCCCAAAGGAATGGTTGCTGACGTAATTCTATTGAAGAAGGGAAAAAACGAAACATTGCTATCAAAATCGGAAATTGTACCAACATTGGTAAGCATCCTGCCATAGGATTTATACCTGCACGGCGATACAATTGTTGTATGGCTTGTTGTTTTTGGAGCATTTGGTCTTGTTTAGGATATTTCTCGTTAATTTTGTTTATTTCGGGTTGAAGAACTCTCATTTTTGCTGTTGAAGAGAAGGATTTGTACGCCAATGGGAACAAAACTATCTTTACTAATAGCGTCAAAATCAAAATAATCAAACCGTAACTCAAACCATATCTAACCAAGAAGTCAAAAACAGGAATAATTACAAAACGATTAACCCATTGCATTAAGAAAAAGCCCCAACCCAAAGGGATAGTACGCTCCATATCTATCTTATATTTCTTAACTACATTATATTTATTTGGACCAAAGAAGAAATCCATAGAATAAGTAGTGGCAGGTTTTTCTCTATCATAGCCAAGTAGCATACGAGATTGCATTGTGCGCATATAATCTGCGTTAGAAACTTGTTTTTTGGTGATAGTCTTCAAATTAGCAGACTCAAACCAAGACTGTTTATCGTTACAAATAAGAGCAACAGAGAAGAATTGTTGTTTATATGAGATCCACTTGATAGGAATACCGGTTTCATTCTTTTCATCATCGCGTCCCTGTTCTTTAAGATCCTCTACATCGTCAGAAAGTTTATAATATAAAGTAGAGTTCTTTCTTTCTATATCAAGATCTTTTTCTTTTAGTTTTAGATCACTTGTCCAATTCATCTCAATTTGCGAATCATCGCTTATAGCATCTTGCATATTATTGACAATAATACGATAACCCAAACGATAATCATCTCCTCTAAGGATATATCTATATTCTATATAGGATTTGGAAGCATTGAAATAGTCATTTTCAGAAATATTGATTGTATCAGGTTTATTTGGATACAAACGCATACTCAACACGACACTATCCTTACCACTTACCTTGATAGTTTCGGAGTTTTCGCATCTTTTTCCATTTATAAATGTGACAAAATAAAGATCTTGTGTAGGGACAACTACTTGTCCTGCCGTTAGGTTTAATCCGTACGAATTACCTTTATTAGTAAAGAAGGTAACAGGTTTTTTCTTCGGTGTTTGATATTCTTTTAGTGAGACTTGACTTATTTGTCCTCCCTTATTTGTAAAATTTACCGTATAGACATCGTTTTCCAAAGTAATATTTTGTTCTTTACAAGAGACACTATTAGAAAAAGTAGCGTATTTTTCTTTTATTTTCTTTTGGGCATCTAATTTAATAGAGTCGCTACTTGATTGATTATTGATAATTTGTAATAATTCTGCCGTTTCGTCTATAGTATCATTAGTTGTATTAGTTTTGGTCTTCTTGTTTAGTTTTTTTTGTGTAGCAGCAACTGAATCGTTATAATGTTTTTGTCTTGCTAACTCTTCTTCTGATGGTTTATTTAGGTAGGAGGATACCATAAAAACTGCACATATTAGTACTAATCCTATAATTGTCTTTTTGTCCATAATTTATGCAATATACTATTGTAATTTATCAAAATTTTGAGTTGCAAAGATAACACAATTTATTTGACTGACAAAAATAAATTCTTTCGTTTGGTGATTTGGAGCCGAGTTTTGATAGTATTCTTGTGCTTTTTTGTCAAAATTTATCACAATATAACACAAATAATATAAAAAAGAACAATACAAAATTTATTGTATATCATCTTATCAAAATAATATTTGATTTCATTAAAATAACTTCAATACTTATTAAAATAAAATCAATAGTTATCAAAATAAAATCAATAGTTATCAAAATAACTTCAATAGTTATCAAAATAACTTCAATAGTTATCAAAATAACTTCAATAGTTATCAAAATAACTTCAATAGTTATTCAAATAAAATAGAATATTATTTCGATACAAATACTTCTTTTTTAATTATCATCTACATAAACACTTATAAAGGCAAAAACTACTACATTATAAATAATAGTCTTTGCCCTTAAAAAAGCACATATAAGATAAATATTATATTTCTCTTAAATCAAAGAACTATATATATTGATACCATTCGTATAAATATTCTTATAATCTCAACTTTACTCCTCCAATAAACCATCTTTTTGGTTGAGGAATATTACCAATATCAAAATACTCATTATTAGTTATATTAGTGCAGTTGATATAGAAATCTAATTGTTTTTTGTTGCGTTTAGCAAACTTATAAGTATAATTAAGATTACAATCCATTATCAAATAAGGAGCAAAAGATTTCTCTTCTCCCGCAATGGTGTTAGTATATTCTATATATGAACCATCACGGAGGCAATATTTTGTATCCAAAGTAAGAGTTAAATCTTCCATTAGGGGCAAGAAAAGTTTGGTAGTGAATTTATGTTTCAAATAGTTTAGTGCGTATTGTGATATACAGTCTATATCTCCTTGTTTTTGATTAATAAATGAGTAGGATAATTGCAAAATAGTATTTCTCTTTAATAGAGGAAAGATTTCTTTCAAATATATCTTACTTTCTATATCAAAACCGTATTTCCTTAATTCATTTATGTTCATTGTTTGCCATTTTTCGTCCTCTGGGGAGTATTTTACCCAATCTATCATATCACTTCCTATCATGTAATAGGCATTAAGAGAGGTTATTGCAATATGTTGTAAATGTTTTATACCTATTTCCCAACTTGTGGACCTCTCTTGTTTCAATAATGGGTTAGGAATATGGACAGCGTCCTTATAATACAATTCTGTAAAGGAAGGGAGACGCGATGAAGTATTGAAAGCAAAGAACATTTCCCACGAAGAAGATATAGTATAATTTATATTTAGGGAAGGATATGCTTTAAGAATACTCTGATTAAAGGATGTATTTTGAAAACTCATTACTCCAAGAACAAAATTCCACTTATTATAAGTATAATTACCTTGAAGAAAGTAAGAAAAATTGATCCTATTCATATAATGATTATAATGTTTGCCGTGCAAAGCGGACTCTTTGCCGAGAACAGAGGAGAGAATTTCCTCATAACGTATATCGCTACCAAAATTCAACTTAAAGGATTTGTATCTATAGGAAAAAGCCCAATTATTTCCTAATACATTAGATTTATGATAGTTTGGAGTAGAAATATTTCTTATCAACTCAAACTCATCTGTGTGCATATTATAATAAGCAGAGGGAATAATGGTGAAATTATCGCAAACATTCCATAATCCTTTCATAGAAGCGAGAAGAGAACTTGTTTTTTCGTATTGATTAGGGTATTTGGCAGAATAGAATGTATTAGCACCATAGTTTTTTTTATTATAACCGATTTGAATATCTATTTTGTTATTGTTTTTTAGGTTGATTCTGCTTTGATACATTATATTATAGAGATCATAATCGGAGTTAAGGATATATCCTTCGCTATTTTTGAGACCAAGTGATAAATAATTTTCCATATTTCGTATTTTGGAAGCATTACTTACCTCAATGTTCCAAAAACCATGCTCACCGGCTTCTATTTTTGCAATTAAGGGAGAAGAAAGATCTTTCTTTGTTATGATATTAACACCTCCCGAGAAGGCAGAAGCACCATAAATGATTGCAGAAGGACCTTTGATTATTTCTATTCTTTCTATGTCCGAGATATTAATAGGAATATCCAAAGAATAATGACCTGTGTGTGGATTGGTTATATTAATGCCGTTAAGGAGTATTGCTGTTTGGTCGAAATTGCCACCTCTTAAAGAAATATCGGCTTGAATGGAATGGGTTCCTCTTGTTTGTACGTCAATACCTGCAGTTAGGGTTAATAACTCTGCTACACTCTGGACTTTGAGATATTCTATTTCTTGGCGAGTTATTATAGTTACTACTTTACCTACTTGATTTATCGGAGCGTCTAACTCATCTTGGATGCTTACCTCTTGAAGATTGCCATACATAGTAATAGAATCTGTGTCTATTGTTTGTGCATTGGCTGTCTTTTGTAGAGAATTTGCAAGTGTCATTATAGATAAAACGCCTATTGTTACTACTTTGTGCATGGAATTGTATGCACTGTAACTTTTTCGCTCAAATCGTCTAAAACGAAAGGCTTTTTGTTTTAAGAATTGTTTTTTTTGCATTTCTTTTTTGTGTTTTTAGATAATTAATACTTGATAACATTTTGTTGTTATCTTATTTTATTCTCTTTTTGTTTGATTTTATTGCTACTATATACCTATTCCTTTACATAGAAACACACTATATTTACTTTATTTCATATATACTCCAAACTTTCTTACTTCCCATTATAAGAAATGAAGATTTATTTTTGTTTATTATTGTAATTATATTAGTTTCTTATGTTTAGAGATAGATAACAACCACTCTCGGATAAATAATATATGTTTATAACTTTATTTATCCTTACTATATTTGCTTTTTATTATTTATCTGTATCTCAATTATAGCAAATAGGAAGACATCTCTTCTTGTAATTCTTTTGCTTTTTGCATTGCTACCTTATCAAAATTGTTTGTTTGGTCAGCAAATATGATACCCCTTGAAGAATTAACTATAAGACCGCAATTCTTTGTTAAACCATGCCTACAAACTTCCTTCAAACTGCCACCTTGTGCTCCAACACCTGGTACAAGTAAGAAATGATTAGGTGCAATATTTCTAATCTCCGTAAAACTATCGGCTTTGGTCGCTCCACAAACGAACATAAGATTTTCTTCACTGCCCCAAGACTGTGTTTTACGCAATACGTGTTCAAAAACTCTAATATTATCTTTGTCTTCTATCATTTGGAAATCATTACTTCCCTTATTACTCGTCAAAGCTAATACAATAACACATTTATCTTCGTATTCCAAGAAAGGTTTTACGCTATCCTCTCCCATATATGGTGCAACAGTTATAGCATCGAAGTTATAATCTCCATCTTTTGAGAAAAACGCTTTGGCGTATTGTTTACTTGTGTTGCCAATATCTCCTCTTTTGGCATCGGCAATAAGAAAACATTCATTATCTTTTGTATGCAAATAATCCATTGTTTTCTTTAAGGAAATAAGTCCCTTTATTCCGTTGCTCTCATAAAAAGCCAAATTCGGTTTATAAGCAACCGTATAAGGCAAAGTAGCATCGATAATACGTTTATTAAATTCGAAGACAGGATCTTCTGCTTTCTTTACAGACTCTGGTAATTTGTCTATATCACTATCTAATCCTACACAAAGGAAACTTCTTTTCTTGTTGATTAAATCAACTAATTGTTTAATATTCATTATTATTTATAAGTTTTTTAAACATTTGATAAACTTCTCTTGCAACATTATCCCAAGATAATTGCTTATTCAATTCTTTTTGCATACTTGTAGCACCTTTATCAACGAAACCACAAGGATTTATATAGGAGAAATAATCCAAACAAGTATTAACATTCAACGCAAATCCGTGCATAGTTATTCCTCGTGAGGCTTTAACGCCAATAGCACAAATCTTTCTTGCCTTTGTAGTGGTAGCGTCTATCCAAACTCCCGTAGCACCTTTCAATCTTTCGCACGCTATACCATAATTTGCCATAACATTGATAATTGTTTGTTCTATTAAATTTATGTATTCTCTAATTCCCAAACCCAAAGCATCAATATCCAAGATAGGATAACCAGTTATTTGACCAGGACCGTGATATGTTATATCGCCACCTCTATTTGTCCGATATATTTCTGCATTTATTTTCTTTAACATACTATCGCTTATCAACAAATTACTTCCCTTGCCGTGTAAACCAAGCGTGTATACATTATTATGCTCACATACTATAAAATCTTGTTGAATATCTCTTTTACCTTCTAATTTTTGTTTAACCTTTTCATCAAATAATTTCGTTTGTTTATCCAAAGCGATAGCGTAATCAATTCTTCCCCAATTTATATAATTTATCTCCATTCTAATCGTCCGTTTAATCGTGTGCAAAATTACAAAAAAATTAATGATTACTAATTTAGTGTACAAAATTAATGATAGCACCCGTGTAAGTCTTCTCTTTCATAGAACAATAGGTTATTATCTTAAAATAGATACTCTCTCTTTTCAAAATATTTAAGACTTGATTCTAATAAGACGTCTTTTTAGTAAAATAACATGTGAAGTTATTTTCATGAAATCAAATAATATTTTCATGAAATCAAATATTATTTTAATCGTTAGTATAACCCTAAAAATCTAACCTTTCACTAACAAACAAATTATAGATTACATCTAACTTTTATGGCATACGAAGGCATATTGTACGGATTTTCTTTACTCAATCGCTTAACGAACTCTACTCCAAAGAAAGAAAAAATATGTTCGATACCTATTCCTACCTCCATGTACGGAGTATTATTAGGCGTTATCAAAGTTTTCAAGTTAATAAACTCATTTGGGCGAAATGTTCTAAGATATTTAATATTATCTAATAGTATTCCGCCAAAATTTATTTGCGTAAAAGTCTGTAAATACTCCTTAAACATAACATTATATGGGGAATAAATATTAAATCCAAACGTATTGCTAACCGTACTTGTCATATAATTTGGAGTAAAATACATATACGAATTAGATTTGCCGAATATAGCACCTCCAATAATCTGAAAATCCAAAGCAATCGGCTTAAAAAGAAAACGATGTTGGACTTTTGCCTCCAATTTGCTATACTCCTTATTATATTTATACGACTGAATATTATAAGAATAATTAATAGACAAGCGAGTGGGCAAAGAATAATAACGAGAAGAAAGAACATTAACAATATTAGACAAATTATTACTCTTACTATATGCCACCTCCATACCAAATGCCTTATTGATATAATCATAATTAGGGTCTAATAATTCTGTTTGGTGTTCATTATCATATAATATATAGGAATTGATTTTTTGATAATAAGCGTACGGACGTAATGACAAATGACACGCAAATTCTTGCAAGAAAGACGCCGATAATTGCTGTTTGGTAGCAAAATAGAAGCGATCCCAAGTTCCATACGAGAGATAAGCAATATCATAATTAGGATAAGTAGGAGAATAAGTATTATCCTCCCAATTAATTGATAGTGTACTGCATGGAAAAGAATAAACACCCTTTGGTTTTTTAGCAAAATTGAAAGCAATACCCATAGCGTATTTTATTTTATTGTCCTTAGTGCCGTAAGCAATCATAGAAGAAAGAGCTAAACGGTTTTTGAGCGGTTTAATAGATGAGAAAGCCTTGTTATTAGTCTCTACACTAAAACGAATACGTGTTCCCTCAATAGGATTATACGAAAGAGTATTCAGAATATTAGTAAAATTTATCGGACCTATCGCAATACTTTCCGTAGTTAAGAAAGAAGATACTTGACGATTGAACATAAGTTCATCTATTTCCTGTTTATCTCTATTAGATAAGGGTCTATAATTATATTTTGTTTGAGTAATTGCTTGCAAACTAATAAGACTCAAACATAGAGTTAAGATTATTTTCTTTTTATCCATTTCAAGAAAAATATAAATTCTATTAAAAAACCAACAAGATATGCTACTACTGCCGTAATTGCAGCCCCTAAAATATTATATATAGGTATGAGCGTATAACCTAATATTAAAGTAACGATTAAAGAACATATAGAAGCAACGGCAGTTATTGAAAAATTACCTCTTGATGCGAAGTATTGCGTTATATTACTTGTACTACTCAAAAGTAATATACCGATAGCCAAAACACGAATATAATAACCAACTTGTGAAAATCCTTCTCCAAAAAGAAATACCCAAAAAGTCTTTGGTAATAAACACACAAACAAAAGACCCAAGAAAGTAACCGATACATTCAATATGGTCATCTTTATTGTTAATTGTTTTGCCTTTTCATTACTCAAAGTATTAGATAAAGAAGAATATTGCACCAAAGCCAAAGATGTTCCAAAGAGAAGTATTGCCTCGCTAATAGAAGTTGCATTAGAATAGATACCATTAAATACTTCTCCCTTTTTCCCAAAGAAATATAGCATAAGCATTAGAGATATTCTATAAACCATAGTTTGTGCGATACTGCCTACTTGTTTTACTGCTCCTAATTTGAATAATATCTTGCTACTATCAATAAATTCTTTTCTATTAAGGATATATATTTGTTTGTATTCTTCTCTTAGAATATAGATTCCATAAATCAAACTAAGAATATATGCCACCCAAAGCGAGAATACATATTGCGATATATCATTAAATCGTCCTATTAGCCACATACCTATAATTAATACAAGATTAGTTAATGGGTAGATAAGTTTTAGATTATTTGCTTGAATAATTTGTTGTTTGCCCATTAGGAAATAATAATTTATCTCGGTAATAGATGCTAATAAAGAAATACCTATTGTTTGTAGAAAATATTTTTGAGTATCCTCCGTGCCGGCAAATATCTTTAAGCCACCCATTAGACTAATTAATGCTATAATTATAGTACATACCACACTCCAAACAAAAGATGGAATAAACAATTGTGAGAATTTTTTTCTCGGTGCTAAATATACCAAAGTGGAATTTCCTAATAAGGTAAGTATAAGTAATAATATATTGATATTAAAAACAATTACCGCCTGTTGTCCTTTACCCATCGTACCCAAAAGATGAGATACCAACACAATGATTGCAAATCCTGTGAGGGCAGTAAAAAACTTCATAAATAATGTATTTAATATCTTTTTGAACATATACCTAAGTGTTAGAGATTGCAAAGATACTATTTTTTTGTGAATGCTTATTGATATAATGAATACGAAAACTTTTTCTATGTGTGTATCCATTAGAATTTAAGTATTGATAATTGAATTCTTTTCATCTTTTTTGTTATTAATATGTTAATGTGTATGAAATTTATTTGTACTTTTGCAAACCAATACAACAGAAAAAAATGGCAGATCAAAAAGAATATTTTTCTCATCCCACTTCTATCGTAGATGATGGGTGCAAAATCGGAAGAAATACCAAAATATGGCATTTTTCTCACATAATGCAAGATGCAATAATAGGAGATAATTGCAATATAGGACAAAACGTTGTTATATCTCCTGGGGTTGTCTTGGGAAATAATTGTAAGGTCCAAAACAATGTTAGTGTCTATACGGGAGTATTATGCGAGGACGATGTTTTTTTGGGACCTTCGTGCGTATTTACTAATGTTATCAATCCGAGAAGTGCCATAAGCAGAAAAGATCAATACAAACCTACTCTTATCAAACAAGGTGCTTCCATAGGTGCTAATGCTACAATAGTTTGTGGACATACTTTGGGAAAATATTGTTTAATTGGTGCGGGGGCAGTTATTCGGCAAGACGTAAATGATTATGAATGTTGGATAGGTAACCCTGCCATTAGATTAGGTTTTGTAGGTGAGTATGGGCACAGACTAGTCTTTGATAGCAATGGTATTGCCATAGAGAAGGAAAGTAATTTTGTATACCAATTATTAGATAACAAAGTAAAGCGAATTAAATAAAACAAGATTCTATCTATAAAGCAAATGAGAGTAGTTATACAGAGATGCAGGGAAGCGAAAGTTGAGATAGCAAATACACTAATCTCTTCCATTGGAAAGGGAATGGTGATATTAGTTGCCGTTGAAGATACGGACACAAAAGAAGATATTGATTTTTTGGTAAAAAAGATTATCGCCCTGAGGATATTTGATGATGAGAATAGAGTAATGAATTTGGATATTCGTCAAATAGATGGTCAGATTATGGTAGTTAGTCAATTTACTCTATATGCTTCCACCAAGAAAGGTAATCGTCCTTCGTATTTAAGAAGTTCCAAGGCAGATTTTTCGCGTCCTATGTATGAGAAATTTGTTCTTTGTTTGGAGAATGTTTTCGGTAAGCAAATATCTACGGGAGAATTTGGAGCAGATATGCAAATCTCTTTATGCAATGATGGTCCTGTAACGATAATAATTGATAGCAAAATAAGAGAATAAGAAAATAGGATAATAAGAAAGAGAAGTATAAGACCCATAAATATTCACCCTTTAATCTTAATATAGAAATAGATTATGTTTTTGCATTAGGGTTGTTTATTATCAATACATTCTTTCAAATAATAATATCCGGCGACTATTCTTATAGAAAATCTTCTATTCACTAATTCTTTCTACTTATCCATCATTTCTTTTTAAGGGAAGTAAATTTTCGTTTGCTTGAACTTCAAGCAAACGAACAAATACTTCTTACAAAATAAATTTTTGTTCTATTACCAATGAAGTGTCTTCACGCAAAACAGACTATATTTTGTGTTGAGGGATTAACAATTTTTGAATTTTTCTATATTACGTCTATCTTTTTTAGTTGGTCTACCGATATGAGAATCGCGTTTTTCAAACATCATATCGTGCATCATCTTAATTTTTTCATATTCTGCCTTTGGGGTTAAATCTTCCAAATAATTAGGAACATCCTTTGCTCCGACACGATTATTAAGCAACTGCTTAACTTTTATAGTTTTTCTCAATGGATTAAGGTTGATACAAAGTATATCACCGATATTTATCTCCTTACTTGGTTTTATGGCAGTATTATCTCTTTGGACTTTTCCATTATCACAAGCTTGCGAGGCAAGACTTCTTGTCTTAAATATTCTAACGCACCATAACCATTTATCTACCCTCATAATCTTAATAATTTTTGCAATGAAATTCTCCTTCTTAACGTTATTTTCTTCAAAATATTGAAATATATTTTCGCTAATTGAGAAAAATATTGTAATTTTGGGGTTTAGAAAAAGGATAAAAAAAAGATATATAAAAAGAGATATTATGAAAATTTTAGTTTTAAACTGCGGGAGTTCCTCTATCAAGTATCAATTGATAGATATTCAAAATGAAAACGAATCAAAACTATTAGCAAAAGGCGTTTGTGAAAGAGTAGGTTTGGAAATGGGCGAGTTTACTCACAAACCACAAGGAAAAGACAAACATTACGAAAAAGTGCCTATTCCTAATCACAAAGCAGGTATTGCAATGGTATTAAACGCCTTAACAGATAAACAAATGGGCGTTATAGATTCATTAAATGAGATAGAGGCTTGCGGACATCGTGTAGCACATGGCGGAGAAATCTTTACCAAAAGTGTGATTATAAACGAAAAAGTAAAACAACATATCAAATCATTAGAACCTCTTGCTCCATTACATACGCCTGCTAACTTGGCAGGAATAGAGGCGATGGAACATTTACTACCTAACGCTCCACAAGTTGCAGTCTTTGATACAGCATTTCATCATACAATGCCTGCAAAGGCTTTTCTTTATGGTCTTCCTATTAAATATTATGAAAAAGATCGTATTCGTCGTTATGGTTTTCACGGAACATCGCATAGATATGTTGCACCAAAGGCAGCAAATATGTGTGGAATAGATATTAATAATTCCAAAATTATTTCTTGTCATTTAGGTTCTGGTGCTTCGGTGGCAGCAATAGTAAATGGTAAGAGTGTAGATACATCAATGGGCTTTACAACAGTAGAAGGTTTGGTAATGGGCTCACGTTGTGGTGATATAGATACAGGAGCAATATTATATATTGGACAAAAAGAAGGTTGGTCTTACGATAGATTAAATAAATTTATTACAAAAGAGTGTGGATTGAATGGTCTAACGGAAGGTGTTACCGATATGCGTGATATTATGGCAGGTAAAAGAGAAGGTAATCAAAGATTAAGCGATGCCTTTGATGTATTTGCTTATAGAGTAAAGAAATATATTGGATCTTATGCTACTGCTATGGGTGGTGTGGATATTATCTTGTTTACTGGTGGAATTGGAGAGAATGCTTGGTGGCAGAGAGAGGCTATTTGTACGGGTTTAGAGTTTTTGGGAGCAAAGATTGACAAACAAGTAAACGAACAAACGGTTGCTCGGGATGGTATTATCTCAACTCCGGATAGTAAGATTAAATTAGTTGCTGTTACTACCGATGAAGAGTACGTAATTGCCAAAGATACATACGATTTGTGTAAATAAGAAATTGGTTTTGATTAATAGCATTTTATTGCAAGGGGGTAAGAAATATTTATGAAGACTATTGGCAGGCTTATATTGAAATTAGGTGGTTTTCGTTTGCTATCCGATTATAGTGAAGAGATGAAAAACGCCGTTATTATAGAGGCTCCTCATACAAGTATGTGGGATTTTGTTTGGGGTAGGGCAGGTCTGTGGGCTCTTGGGATAAAATGCCATTTTCTTATCAAAAAAGAAATGTTTTTCTTTCCATTAGGGGTTATTCTTCGCTCACTTGGTGCCGTTCCTGTGAATAGGGGACACGATGGTAAGGCTTTTTTTGATGATATAATAGACGAATTGAAAACAAATCCTAATTTTTCTTTAATCCTAACGCCAGAAGGTACACGGAAGAAGACTAATCGTTGGAAAAAGGGTTATTATTTTATTGCCAGTCAAGCACAAAAACCTATTTTCTTCGCTTGGATTGATTACGAAAAGAAAACTTGTGGCATGAATAAGCAAAATAAACTTATTCCGAGTGGAGATTACGACAAGGATTTCTCTATTGTTAAGGATTTTTATAGAAATATTAGAGCAAAATACCCACAAAATTTCAATTTAAGTAAAGAATATTTACACGATAACGCACAATAATATACTATAAATATATATAAGAAGATGTTAAGGACAAAAACTTGTGGTGAATTAAGAATAGAAGATTGCAAGAAGCAAGTTATACTTTGTGGTTGGATACAAAGAGTAAGAGATTTGGGAAGTATGACTTTTATTGATTTGAGAGATCGTTATGGTATCACTCAATTAGTATGCAATATAGAAAAAGATAAATCTCTCTATGAACAAAGCAAAAATTTGAGCAGAGAATACGTAATTCAAGTAAGTGGTACGGTTTGCGAAAGAAGTAATAAAAACAAGAATATCCCTACCGGAGATATTGAGATAGAAGTTAGTCAGATCAATATCTTAAACACTGCTAAATTACCGCCTTTTACGATAGAGGATAATACAGATGGCGGAGACGAATTGAGAATGAAGTATCGTTATTTGGATCTTCGTCGTCCTATAGTTAGAAAAAATTTGGAATTAAGGCATAGATTGGCACAATTAATTAGAAATTATCTCTCTAATGAGAGTTTCTTGGAGATTGAAACACCATTTCTTATTCGTTCTACGCCAGAAGGAGCAAGAGATTTTGTTGTTCCGTCTCGTATGAACCCTAATCAATTCTACGCTTTACCTCAAAGTCCACAACAGTATAAACAATTATTAATGGTTGCAGGCTTTGACAGATATTTTCAAATAGTAAAATGTTTTAGAGATGAGGACTTAAGGGCAGATCGTCAGCCAGAATTTACACAAATAGATTGCGAAATGTCTTTTGTTGAGCAAGAAGACGTTTTGAATATGTTCGAAGGTTTAATTAAACACTTATTTGAAAAAGAAAAAGGCTTAACATTCGGCAAATTTCAACGTATAACTTGGGTAGATGCTATGAAATATTATGGAAGCGACAAGCCTGATTTGCGTTTTGAGATGAAATTTGTAGAACTTAACGATGTTGCCAAAGGTAAAGGCTTTTCTGTGTTTGATGATGCTGAATTGATTGTTGGTATTTGTGCAAAAGGCGGAGCAACATATACAAGAAAACAATTAGATAGTTTAACTGAATTTGTAAAACGTCCTCAAATAGGTGCAAAAGGTTTAGTGTATATCAAATATAATGAAGACGGTACGTTCAAATCTTCAATAGATAAATTCTACACACAAGAAGATTTGCAAAAGATAGCAGATAAATTTACCGCTAATAAAGGTGATTTGATACTAATTATGAGTGGCAAAACTATGCAAGTACGTACTCAATTATGTTCACTACGTTTGGAGATGGGTAATCAAATGAATTTAAGAGATCCTTTCAATTATGTAATAACTTGGGTAACGGACTTCCCATTATTAGAATGGAATGAAGAAGATGAACGTTTCTATGCAATGCATCACCCATTTACAGCCCCTAATCCAGAAGATTACCCAGAATTATTGGACAAAGATCCAGGCAAAGTACGTGCTTGGGCGTATGATTTGGTTATCAACGGTACAGAAGTCGGTGGTGGTAGCGTTAGAATTCATAATAGAGATATGCAAATGCGTATGTTTGAGGCTTTGGGCTTTAGTGATGAGGCTGCACAGAAACAATTTGGTTTTCTTATGAATGCTTTTGAGTTTGGAGCTCCTCCTCACGCTGGTATTGCTTTTGGTTTTGATAGGTTATGCTCAATATTTGCCGGTGCGGACTCTATTCGTGACTTTATTGCCTTTCCTAAAAATAATAGCGGTAGAGATCTAATGAGTGATTCACCTAATTATTTAGATCAAAAACAATTAGATGAGTTGTATTTGGCTTTAGTAGAGACTAAAAAGCAATAAACAATAAAAAAGTTTTTTTGAGAGTAATAACGGAAATAAAAAAATGTTTAACCCTAAAATATATTAAAGAGATGAAAAAGTTAATTTGTTTACTTGGTGTAGCATTGTTGAGTGTAATAAGTTTTTCTACACTCTTTGCTAACAATATTGAACCCAAAGGAAGTGATACCCTTGTTTGTTCGCAAAGTTTAGAAACGGACAAAATAATTACTATCCACAGAGGAGAAACGAAACAACTCGTTGGATATATTTCCGTTGTTACTCCTCAAAACACTGATCATAGAGTGTATAATTTTAACTCCGATGATGTAAAGATACACGCCAAAATAATTAGCGATATCAAAACTTATCTAACTGCTGCACAAAAGAATAAAACTGCTACAAGAACTGATACTCTTTTCCTTGATGCCGATTCGGTTAGTATTAGTATAACTAACGATTCTCAAACAACTAATCGTAAGAGTTCAAAATGTTACTCTTTTACGATTAATTCCTATTATGATAATGGCTCAAGATGTAGTTTTACTTCTTCTATGGACCTAACAAATAAAGATTATCAAGAGTTGGTTGATATGTTAGAGGAATTATTTGGTAGCGAGGACGAAGATGCAGAGATTACTTATACTCCTTCCAAGCGTTCTATTAGTTCTGGTTTTGTTTTCTCATACGGATATTTGAATTTCTCCAAAGATGGTTTCTTTTCTACTCCCTCTTCTTCAGATCCTTATAGTTTGAAATGGTCGGATAAGTGGGATGTTATCTATCGTTTCACTTTCTGCCCGGACAATGTTGTATCATTTACAACGGGTATCGGTATTCAGAGTAATGTCTTCCGTTTCGATAATGGTTTTGATATTAATGAGTTTGGTTTCAATCCTACTACTTCTTCTACGACCTCAACAAGTGGCAGTACTACAAGTCTTAGCAGTGATATATCATTAGATAAATGCAAACTTGTTGCTCGTTATATTACTGTTCCTTTGATACTTGACTTTAATTTATCGGATCATTTCCATATTCACGCAGGAGCCATCGCAGGTATCAACTATCGCAACTCTCACACTGGTTTCAAACGCAACTATACTTTGTTTGGCGACAAGATTGAGCAGAGTACAGGTAGTCATTTCAAAGAATTTAACGACTTTAAGGTAGATGCTTTGTTAGGTTTTGAAATTTATGGTTTTACTTTCTATGTTTCTCACTCTTTAATGAATATGTTCAAGGATAGTTATAACAAGACTGTTCGTCCATTTGCATTCGGAGTGATGATAGGTCTATAATTTAGGGTATTATCTAAATATATATATTGCTAATATCAAGTAGAGTTTTGGTGTTATCCCTTTTTGGTACTTCCTCTCTTTGATATTAGCAAATTTTTATTTCAATATTGGTTATTTATCTCCCTTATTTATAAAAATGATTTGCAAAAAACTTATCAAATCTTAAAAATTTAGTTTTCTATTTATTGAACAAGCCACTATATCAAAAGATTTTTATATTTTTGCATTTCATACGTGAATATTACTACTATGACGAATGATATAGATATAAAGGAAAATGATATTTTGAAACGTTCGCCAAAATTATTGAACAATATACTGAAAGACCAAACTTTAAGTACCGATAATGAGTGTCATAATATATTTTGGGCTACACACGATTATGAAGGTTTAGGTGATGGATATAACTACTATGCCGAAATTAGATCTGAATATATATCTGGTAAAAATGGTACTATAATCAAACCTCGTATTGTCAAATCTACAACAAATCAAACTCAAAGAAAAAAAGATAAAGCAGAGGTATTCACTCCTGCTTGGGTATGCAACGCTCAAATAAATTTGATAGACGAAAGTTTTTTTCAAAGAAAAAATGTCTTTAATACAGAAATAAATAAAAATCATTCACACTATTGGCAAACAAATAAGAAAAAAATAAAATTTCCAGACGATAAAGATTGGACAGATTATGTTAAAGATACAAGATTGGAAATAACTTGTGGAGAAGCACCTTATATCACTAGTAGATACGATACAACATCTGGACAACCAATAGAAATAGAGAATAGAATTGGTGTTTTAGATAGAAAACTACGAGTGGTAAGCGAAAACACACAAACAATAGAAGATTATATTCAGTGGTCAAAAATAGCATATCAAAACGTATACGGATATGAGTGGCAAGGCGATAATCTTCTATTAGCAAGAGAATCCATGTTATATACATTCATCGATTATTATCAAACAAAATTCAAACAAGAACCTCAATTTCAATACTTAATTGATATCTGTGATATAATTACTTGGAATGTTTTTCAAATGGATGGTCTCAAAGGTGTGATACCCGATAGTTGTGGCGAAAGAAAATCTCAAAACCTATTCTATACAACTATAAATAATAAATGCATGGGATGTCAAAATGGAAACATTCTACAACACAATGGTATTTATTGCAAAGTAAAAGATTGGGAAACTGGCAAACAAATAAGATTTATTGATTTAATTAAATAACTTATGACAGTTATGGATATTACTACATTTAGGAATAAACTAATCTACATTATGCGTATAAATGATACAACGCATAAGGGTTGTTTAAAAATAGGTGAGACAATATGTGAAGAAAATACTCCCACGAATTGTCTTCCTAACAGCGAAGAACTAAATTCGGCCGCCCGCAAAAGAATAAACTCTTATACTCAAACAGCAGGTATTGAGTATGAATTATTACATACCGAAAGGGCTAGTTATAAAGATGGACAAATAATAAAATCATTCAACGACAAACAAGTGCATGAGGTATTGCTTCGTTCAAATATAAAAAAACACATATTTGATAACAAAATTCATGCAGATGAATGGTTTGAAACTGATTTAAATACAGCTATCAATGCTATTAAAGCAGTAAAAGAGGGCAAAACTGCTTTAGCAGGTTATGAGATTAGTAAAGACATTTCCCCTATTGCTTTTCGTAATGAACAAAAAGAGGCAATTACTATAACAGTTAAGAAATTCAAAAACAAGAAACAAAAATCATTTCTTTGGAATGCAAAGATGCGTTTCGGCAAAACACTTTGTGCTTTGCAAGTTGTAAAAGAACTAAATATTGCAAAAACTATAATTATTACTCATCGTCCTGTCGTAGATGCAGGATGGTATGATGATTTTTCGAAAATATTTTTTGAAAAAGACACTCAATATATTTACGGTTCACAAAACAAAGGCTATAAGTTTAGCAATCTAAATCAATTTAATAAACGAGCTAATAAACACTACATTTATTTTGCCTCAATTCAAGACCTAAGAGATAGTAAATACATAGGAGGTAATTATGATAAGAATGAAAATATCTTTTGTAATGATTGGGATCTTGTAATTATAGACGAGGCTCACGAGGGAACACAAACAGACTTGGGACAAAAAGTAATACAAACATTAAGAAAAGATAAAACAAATATATTGCACCTATCTGGTACGCCTTTCAACTTATTAAATGATTTTGATAAGGAAGATGTCTATACTTGGGACTATATAATGGAACAAAAAGCCAAAAATGATTGGACTATTAATCATTATGGCGACTATAACCCATATAGTGTACTACCTACGATGAATATCCTAACCTTTGACTTAGGTGAAAATTTTAAACAATACACGGAACCGGATGTCTCTTTTAATTTTAAAGAATTCTTTCGTACATATCCTAACGAAAATAAGTTTGTTCACCAGAGTGATGTACAATCTTTTCTTGATCTTATTACTAAAAAAGATGACCAAAGCAATTATCCTTTTGCTAATGATAACTATTGCAATGCTTTCCGTCACACTCTTTGGATTGTAACTGGCGTAAAAGAAGCAAAGGCACTGGAAAAACTTCTAAATGAACACAATATATTTGGTAGTGGAGATTTTAAGATTGTCAATGTTGCAGGCGAAGGCGGAGAAGATATCAATCCACAAGATGCTTTATCCTATCTAAGAAAAGCAATAGGTAAAGACCCCGACCAAAGTCGTACCATAACCTTGTCTTGTGGTAGATTAACAACTGGAGTTACCGTACCCGAATGGACTGCCGTATTTATGCTCGCAGGATCTTATTCTACTTCTGCTGCATCTTATATGCAAACAATTTTTAGAGTACAAAGTCCTGCAATAATTAACGGAAGGGTAAAAACAAATTGTTACGTCTTTGACTTCGCTCCAGATAGAACACTAAAAATACTCGCACAAACTGTAACAATACAACAACAATATAGTGACAATAACAACTCTATAGACAAAGCCTTAGGAGAATTCTTGAATTTTTGTCCTGTTATAAGCATAAATGGTACTTCTATGCAAGAATATAATGTAGACCTTATGCTACAACAACTCAAAAAGGTATTCGTTGATCAAGTTGTTAATAAAGGTTTTGATGACGATTATCTATACAATAAACAACTACTTAACCTTAACGATAAAGACTTAAAAGAATTTAAAGATCTTAAAGCAATTATCGGTTCTACCAAAGCAATGCCTAAAACTAACGAAATAGAAATAAATGCTCAAGGTCTTACAGATGAAGAATATTCAACTGAAAACGATATCCATGACGATAAAGATAATATCATAAAACCATCTCCTTCAAAAACTCTAACAGAAGAAGAAAAACAAAAACAGAACAAAAGAAAAACCGCCATATCTATACTAAGAGGAATATCTATTCGTATGCCTTTAATGATTTATGGTATCAATCTTGAATGTGAAACCGAAGAAATTACTCTAGATAATTTTGCCGATTTGATAGACACTCAATCTTGGAAAGAGTTTATGCCTAAAGGTGTAACCAAAGAAATCTTTCACTCTATGAAACGCTTCTATGATAAAGATGTATTCGCTGCTGCTGCCAAAAAGATACGTTCTCTTACTAAAGGTGCCGATAATATGAATATCGAAGATAGAATAGAAAGAATTACTTGCATATTTGCTAACTTCCGTAATCCCGATAAAGAAACAATTCTTACTCCTTGGCGTGTTGTAAATATGCACTTAGGAGATTGTATCGGTGGTTATAACTTCTTTGACGAGAATTATTCTAATCCTTTGGTAGAACCTCGCTTTATTGATAAAGAAAATATAACCTCTAATATATTTAATACAGATACTCATATATTAGAAATCAATTCTAAAACAGGTCTATATCCTCTATACGTTACTTATAGCACCTATCGTCAGAGAAAAGCAGAACAAAAAAATCAAATAATAACCAAAGAACAAGAACTTGCCTTATGGGATAAGGTCGTAGCAGAAAATATCTTTGTTATCTGTAAAACACAGATGGCTAAAAAGATAACCATACGAACATTAGTCGGTTATAGAGAAGCAAAAGTCAATGCACATTACTTTGAAGACCTTATTAATCAAATAAAAAATAAACCAGATAATTTCCTAACCAAAATAGCCAAAGGTAAAACTTATTGGCATACAACAGATACAAACAAAATGAAATTCAACGCAATAATAGGTAATCCACCATATCAAGAAACAGATGGCGGACATGGCTCAAGTGCAAAATCAATTTATGGAGCATTCGTTTCTATTTCAAAAAAAATTGATCCCACCTATATATCTCTCATTATTCCATCTCGGTGGATGCAAGGTGGTAAGGGTCTAGATGACTTTAGAGACGAAATGTTAAACGATAAGCATATAAGTATTCTACACGATTACTTAAATTCTAAATTTATATTTAATAACGTACAGATTGAGGGTGGAGTATGTTATTTTTTATGGAACAAACAACGTGAAGAAAAATGCCAATATTACTCTTATGACAAGAATAATGATGTTTCTGTAACGCATCGGTATCTAAATGAAAATAATACCGATATTGTTATACGAAATGCCAATGCCATTACAATCCTATCAAAAGTTAAGGAAAATACAGATAAAACTTTTGACAGTATCGTTCTTCCAAGAAATCCTTTTGGTGTTGAGGGAGATTTTGAAAAATATATTGACACAAAATCTACCAAAGGTCTTAAAATACTCGGCAGATTTAATAATAAAAGAGAGGTAAAAAATCTAATTTCTAATTATGTTGTTAAAAAAAATAAAGATATAGTCCCTAAATGGAAAGTATTTATTTCAAAAGCAGATGGTGCAGCAGGTCAGATAGGTAATCCTATTCCAGCAAAGATTATCGGAAAAACAGAAATAGGAGAACCTAATGAAATATGTACAGAAACTTTTCTTGCTATTACAAGTCTAAACTCAGAAACAGAAGTTCAAAATGTTACAAAATACACTCTAACGAAATTTTTTAGATTTATGGTTGGCATTAGAAAATTGAAAAATATGACAAAAGACACTTTCCGTTTTGTGCCTTTACAAGATTTTACTAATAATAGCGATATTGATTGGAAACAAAGTGTAAAAGAAATAGATGAACAATTATATGATAAATATAACTTCACCGACGATGAAAGAAAGTTCATCAACAAAATGATTAGTAACTCATAAAAAGGCAAAATACACAACATTCCTATTTCTAACTTATTGATAATTAAAGTTATTATCAATAATTACTTTAATATTATAAGTAACTATTGAAATAACTTTAGTAGTTATTTGAATAATATTAGTAATTATTCAAATATTATCAGTAGTTATTTGAATAAAATCAGTAGTTATTCGAATATTATCAATAGTTATTCGAATATTATCAATAGTTATTCAAATATTATCAATAGTTATTCGAATAATATCAGTAGTTATTCAAATATTATCAATAGTTATTCAAATATTATCAGTAGTTATCCGAATATTATCAGATAGTATTTTATTAGTATGTGATACTATTTTTGTGGATCGGTAACTGCGAGAAATATTACAGTAGAATATTAGAATAAAGTTAGAATGTATTAGAAAGGAGAGGTAAGAAAACAATTAGATCTCTACTTTGAGAAGTTTTTTGATATCTCTTAATGCTACTAATATATAAATCGCTATAAGAAGAGTACTTGCAAGAAGAGTTAATGGTAATCCTAATTGCAAATCTCTAACAAATGCCGAAACAAAGTATAGACATACAGCAAAAACTATATAGAACATACATCGCTTAACATCATACCTTACAGGATAATGTTTTTGCCCTATGGCGTAACATATAACGGCGATAGATATATAACAAATCAAGGTCGTAATTGCAGCACCCATATAAGACATATAAGGTACTAATAGATAATTACCTATAATAGTTACAATGGCTCCGATAATAGAAATTATAGCACCCCATCTTGTCTTGTCAGTTACTTTGTACCAAATACTTAGATTATAATATATGCCAAGAAATATATTTGCCATCAATAATATAGGTACAACCCTTAAACCAACTCTATATTCCGTACCAATAAAGTATTTGAATATATCAATATATCCCATAACTACCAAGAAGACAAAAGATAAGAACATTACAAAGGCAGTCATAACGGAAGAATAACTTTGTTTGGCGTCTTTCTTTTTCATCTTTGAGAAGAAGAAAGGCTCGGCTGCAAATTTGAATGCTTGTATAAATAAACTAATTACTATACTCAACTTGTAGCATGCACCATATATTCCGATTTGTGCCATCTTCCAAGAGGCAACTTGCGAGGGAGATAAGTTCATATCTTGTGGTGTAAGAACCAAATGTTTCAAGGCTATCCTATCAAACGTTTCATTTACCATACCTGCTAAACCGCCAATCATAACAGGAAAACCATAGAAGAGCATTTTACGTAATAGGGAAAAATCGAAATCCAAACGAAATCTCTTATACTCAGGCAGGAGCATAATCATAGCAATCAAACAAGCCAAAAGATTAGATAGAAAAATATAGAATACTAAATCATTCTTATCAAACCAACTAAACGACTGTGTTGGACAAAAAGCAATAAAGAATAAATTGAATATGATATTAGCAAATATATCCGTTGATTTAATAAGGGCAAATCGTTTAGGTTTATTTTCTAATCGGAGCAAGGCGTACGGTATTGCTTTTAGGGTATCTACTGCTAAAATTAACAAGAACAATACTATATAGGATAAATGGTTCTGATATTCCAATGCCGAGCCAATCGGTCGTAAGCATAAGAAAGTAATCAAAAGAAATATCGCAGTTGAGGAGAATAAAGAGAGCATAGCCGTATTGTATACCTTTTGTCTGTTGTATTCTTGCGAATAACGAAAGAATGCTGTCTCCATTCCGTAGGTTAGAATGATCATCAAAAAAGCAACGTAAGCATATAATTCGGATACCATGCCATATTGCGATGCCACTATATTATATGTATACAATGGCACAAGAAAATAATTCAAAAACCTCCCTACTATTGTTGGTATTCCGTATACTGCTGTTTGTCCTGCTAGTTTTTTTATATCGCTCATTTAATATTTTTCTATTGTATTGTCTTGCTAATATAAGGAATTTACTTTTCTCTAAAATATACTGTTAGGGGAACACCGCAAAAATCGTATTGTTCTCTTAATTTATTCTCACAAAAACGAATATAATCCTGTTTAACATACTGCGGTAGATTACAATAGAAAACAAATTGAGGATAAGGTGTCTTCAATTGTGTTATGTATTTTATTTTTACTCTTTTCCCTTTGTACAATGGTGGAGGGTTCAATTCCTTAACAATAGGTAATATATCTTCATTTAGACGTGAAGTCGGTATTTTTCTATTTCTATTCTCATATACACTTCTTACTTGTTCAAGGACTTTGAAGATACGTTGTTTATTTATAACCGATGTAAAGATAATTGGTACATCTGTAAAAGGTTCTATTTTTTTTCTAATATTTTGTTCAAATTCTTTCATCGTATTAGTATCTTTCTCTATCTTGTCCCATTTATTGACACAGATAACTACTCCCTTATTATTTCTTTCACAAAGAGATAAGATATTTACATCTTGTGTATCAAAACCTACAGAAGCGTCTACTATCAAAATACATACATCGCTCATTTCTAATGAACGAATAGCACGCATAACAGAATAGAATTCTATATTTTCTTTTACTGCTGTCTTTTTTCTTAAGCCTGCGGTATCAACTATTACGAAATCAAAACCAAATAGATTATATCGTGTATTAATTGAGTCTCTTGTTGTACCTGCAACGTCTTTTACTATATTTCTATCTTGATTCGTTATAACATTAATAAAAGAAGATTTGCCGACATTTGGTCTTCCCACTACGGCTATATGTGGCAAGGCGTCCTCTTCATTATTGAAAGTCTCTTTATTTGTAAAATCCTTAACCAAAGCATCTAATAACTCCCCAGTTCCAGAACCGTTAGCGGCAGAAAGTTCGTATATTTCGCCCAATCCTAATGAATAGAATTCACTTACTGTCATAGATTTTTGGAAACTATCTACTTTGTTGGCAACTAATAGAGTTGTTTTATTACTTTTGCGAAGTATTTCGGCAACATCTTCATCCATGGACGTAAGTCCTTCTTTGGCATCAACGAGGAACAATATAACGTCAGCTTCTTCTATTGCAATTTCCACTTGTTTGCATATCTCCTCCTCGAAAGCGTCTTCTCCTCCAATCATATAACCACCTGTATCAATGACACTAAACTCCTTGCCATTCCAACTACTTTTGCCGTAATGACGATCACGAGTAACTCCACTAGTTGGGTCAATAATGGCACTCTTGGTACCTGTTAGACGATTGAAAAGAGTACTTTTTCCTACATTAGGTCTTCCTACTATTGCGACTATATTGCTCATAAAATTATAATATTACAAGATTCATATTAGATTTTGCAAAGATACGATTTTTTTTCCAAAACAGATATTACTTTTTTACTTCTAACGATTAGTTTTAGAAAATATGCCGAATAAAAAATAATTTATATTAATTTTGCGTTATAAATATAGCGATAAAAAGGGGAGATATTTGTTGCAAATAAACTAAAAAGATAATAAATATTAACCTTATAAGTGGGGTAAGCGAATAGATAACAATATAACAAAAAACAAATAGTATGAAATCAATATGTTTCTATTTTCAAGTACATCAACCTTTTCGTTTAAGGGCATATAAATTCTTCGAAATCGGACATAATCACAATTATTACGATGATGTTCAGAACGCTTGGTTATGTAGGCGTATTGCAGACAAATGTTATTTGCCGACTAATAATATCTTTTTGGATCTAATTAGAAAATATAATGGTCAAGTGCGTATTGCTTACTCTATTTCTGGTACTGCAATAGAACAATTTCAAAGATATACCCCTGAGGTTATTGATTCTTTTCGTGCTTTGATTAATACGGGCTGTGTAGAGTTATTAGGTGAGACATTTATGCATTCTTTGTCTTCCTTAAAGAGTAAAAACGAATTCACACAGCAAGTAAAAATGCACACAAATCTAATGAAAGAGATTTTTGGTGTAGAGCCGAGAATATTTCGTAACACAGAATTGATTTATTCTGACGAAATAGGTCAAATGGTTCATCAACTTGGTTTCAAAGGTCAATTAATGGAGGGAGCAAAACAAGTATTAGGCTGGCGAAGTCCTAATTTTGTTTATGAGCATAAAGACGGTAATGGATTGAGATTACTATTAAAGAATTTTAGATTAAGCGATGATATTGCCTTTCGTTTTTCGCAACGCTCATGGACTGAATGGCCCCTAACGGCAGATAAGTTTGCTTCTTGGTTATATGAATTGCAGGACACGGAATGTATTAATCTTTTTATGGATTACGAAACCTTTGGCGAGCATCAATGGATGGAGACCGGTATATTTGAATTTCTGAAAGCATTACCAGAAGAAATATTTAAGAAAGGTAATATGCAATTCCTTCTTCCGAGTGAAGTTATCTCTACTTATTCACCAAAGGCAAAGATTAATTGTCAATGGCCAGTTTCTTGGGCAGATGAGGAAAGGGATTTGTCTGCTTGGCTTGGTAATGACTTACAAGACGATGCTTTCAATCGTATTTATTCTATGGAGAACGAAGTTTTGGCAACTAAGAACGAAGATTTGATATCTATTTGGAGACATTTGCAGACGAGTGATAATTTCTATTATATGTGTACCAAATGGTTTTCCGATGGTGACGTACATAAATACTTTAATCACTACAATACACCATACGAAGCATATATTAATTATATGAATATCTTGTCTGATTTTGCTCTTACATTAAAATAGAATATGACTAACAAAGAACAATACCTTATCTATTGCAAAAATCATATTGATAATATACCTCTGTTTATGCAAGATTGGTATTTGGATATCGTTTGCAATAAACAATGGGATGTTTTGATTTTTTTCAAAGATAATGATTGCGTTGCTTTCTTTCCTTATTACGTTTATAAGAAATATTCATTCTATTCTATTCGTCCTGCTATGTTTTCACCGCATCAATATCCCATACTAAACCAAGATTATCTAACAAAACACCCCAAAATACTTGCTCATAATCATACATTATATCGTTTTGAGAACGAGATTAGTGAATATTTTGCCTCCATGCTTGATAAGATGAATTTAAGTGCTTGTTTTCTTAACACTACTACTGATTTTCTATCCATAACTCCTTTTGTTTGGCATCGTTTTTCTGCTTGTGCAAGATTTACATACGTATTAGATTTAACAAATGAAAACATCGTCAATTCCTTTTCTAATACGCTAAAAAGGAGAATACGAAAAGCAGAAAGAGAATTAGTTATCTCTCGCAAAAAATGGGATTTGAAGCAAATTTATTCTGTCTTGAAAACAACTTTCACTCGTCAAAAGACAGCGATTCCGTATTCTTTTGAATTATTTACTAATATCGTTACTACTTGTGTAAAGAATAATTGTGGTAAGTTGTTTGTTTGTACCGACAAAGAGGATAATATTCTCTCTGTTTTGTTTATTGCTTGGGATAATGAGTGTGCTTATTCGCTTATAGGGGGAAGTAATTATGACAATCAGCAAAGAGACGCCGGTACGCTTACTCAATACGCAAGTATTATGTATGCTCAACAAATAGGAAAGAAAAAATACGACTTTGAAGGCTCAATGCTACGAGGTGTTGAGAATTTCTTTCAGCAGTTTGGGGCAGAACGCAAGATTTATATCTCATTAACAAAATATTATTCCACAATTTATCAAATTCTAAGAACAATAAAACAACATAAACAATGAATATCAAATTAGTAGTTATAGGTAAAACGATGAAAGGTTTTGTTAATGACGGTATAGATGAATATGTGAGCAGATTAAAACATTATACTAATTTTTCTATTGAGGTAATCAATGACGTAAAGAATGCCAAAAATCTATCCCCTTCTCTACTAAAAGAAAAAGAAGAAGAAAATATTATCTCGTTTTTGAATAAAAATCAATTATCCCTTGATAATACCTCTACTATTATATTATTAGACGAAAAAGGACAAGAAATGAAAAGTACAGAATTTGCTTCTTTTCTACAAAAACAAATGAATATGGGAACAAAGACTCTCATTTTCTTGGTCGGTGGAGCGTATGGTTTTAGCGATAATATCAAAAACACATACAAAAATAAAATATCTATTAGCAAGATGACCTTTTCGCACCAAATGATTAGATTACTTTTTTGCGAACAACTATATCGTGCCTTTACCATTATTAATAATTTTCCTTATCATAATGAATAACTTTGTTAGATTTCTTATTAGTTTTATCTTATGTTTGCAATAAAATTTGTTTTTTTTAGTTTCATTAATATTGTTTGATAAAGTTTGATTGACTACAATGAAAAAAATCTTTTATTCAATAATAAGTTTGATTCTTCTTGTATCGGGTCTAACGTCTTGTGTAAATGAGGAAAGTTATACAAGTGATAGTAGTGTTAAGTTGCAATTCTCTTCGGATACTATTACATTTGATACTATTTTTACTACTATTGGCTCCGTAACCAAACAAATACGCATCTTTAATCCCGAAAACAAAGCAGTAAAAATAAATTATATCACCTTGGCAAACGGACAAGCCTCCTATTTTCGCCTTAATGTTGATGGCGATACTTCATTATTTGCCAAAGATATAGAAATAGGTGCCAAAGATTCTATATTTGTATTCGTTAGAGTGGAATTAGAGGAGAATAATCAAACTAATCCTTTACTTATAGAGGATTCTATTATAATTAATTTCAACAATAAACAACAATCTGTTCTCTTAATGGCTTACGGACAAGACGCTTACTATCATAAACCAAAGTATTCATTGCAGATGGGAGAGCAAACAATTACATATAGTCTTGCTAATGAAGGAGGAATAGAAGCAGGTGTGGTCGTTAGTGGTAATGAGATACATTGGAATACAGATAAGCCCCATGTTATTATAGGTACTTGTGTTGTGGATAGTGCTTATACGCTGAATTTGGCAGATAATACATTGATATATATGGGTAATAATGCAGATTTGTGGGTTTATAAGGGGGGAACGATTAACGCTATTGGCACAACAACTAATCCTATTGTTATACAGTCCTTACGTACACAAGATAGATACGCTAATATACCCGGTCAATGGGGAAAAATTTGGCTTTGGGCAGGAAGTAAGGACAACAAAATGGAAAATATTCGTATCAAAAACGCTACTATTGGTCTTATTGTAGATACTTGCGTAAATAATAACCATACTTTGGAAATCAAAAACGCCATGATACAAAATTGTTCGCTTTATGGTCTTTATTCGAGGGGAGCAGATATTTATGCCGAGAATACTTTGGTTAGTAATACGGGAGATTACGCTGTTGCTTTGAGTATTGGTGGTAGTTACGAGTTTATAGGTTGTACTTTTGTTAATTATTGGTCTTATTCTACCACAAGAAGTAGTGCTACTTTGTTATTAAATGATTGGTATACTTCTGCTGACGGCAATATTCAAAAAAGAAAAATAGAGAAATGCGATTTTCATAATACTATTATTTATGGTTCTTTTATTGATAGCGAAATAGAATTAGATTTATTGTCGGAAGTGGGCAGTAAATATTCTTTTGATCATTGTCTTATCAAATCCGACAAGTTAAGTAATAATAATCAAAATATTGTCTCTTGTATTTTTAATAAAGATCCCTTTTTTACTGATATTAGTGAGGCAAATTATCAACCATTGAGTACTTCTCCGTGCAATGGCAATGGTAATGGTATTTATAATTCTATTGTTCCGTATGATATTTATGGAGTTTGGCGAGTTGATCCCCCTTCTATTGGTGCTATAGAATGTAGCAAGTAGATGCTTTAATCGTATAATTTTGTGGTTATGTAAGAGAAGTAAATTTTTGAAATATATCGCTAAACAATAATTTATCCTTATCAGAATAACTTTAATACTTATTTGAATAACTTTAATACTTATTTGAATAACTTTAATACTTATCAGAATAACTTTAATACTTATTTGAATAACTTTAATA
>CAVGDP010000229.1:0-7108 GCA_963627985.1 uncultured Eubacteriales bacterium | reverse complement strand
CTATTCGAATAACTTCAATAACTATTCGAATAACTTCAATAACTATTCGAATAAAATCAATAACTATTTTGATGATTTTAGTACCTATTTTAACTATTAAGTAATCAATAAATTACAAATGCAAAAAATTCCTCCATTTTTACTCAAAATATACCTCTCAAAAATGACCATATATGAAAAAATGAAGTTATAGTTCTATTTTCTTTAATTGTTGTACTAATTATCGTATTGGTATGTTTAATTTGATGCGAAAATATAATTTTTATACTTTTATTTCGTTAATACTACTAATATATAACTTTTTGATATGAAGATTTTAGTCCTAACAGCAATGAGTTCAGAATACGAACAATTCCTTTCCCTTCAAAAAGATGGCACTTTGAAAGACAAACAATTATATCTATCTCAATGTGGTATAGGAAAAGTCAATTCTGCTGTACAAACTTTTGATTTAATAAACAAAATATCTCCCGATTTGGTTATCTCTTCCGGAGTAGCAGGCGGATGTTCTGACGATATTCACATAATGGATATAGTTTGTGGCGAAAAATATTCTTATCACGATGCTTGGTGTGGTCAACCTAACGCTTTGGGACAAATACAAGGCTTACCCAAAGAATATTTCGCTCCAAAAGAAACATTAGATAAGATAAAATCTCTACATTTGGAGAATATTCATTTTGGACAAATTGTTTCGGGCGATTGGTTTGTAGATACAAAAGAAAAAATGCAAATAATTAAAGATAATTTTCCTTTATCTATGGCAGTAGATATGGAATCTACTTCAATAGCACAAGTTTGCTACAAGATGAATACCCCATTTATCTCTTTAAGAGTAATAAGCGATTTGCCATTAAAAGGTAATAATCATCAACAATACCAAGATTTTTGGACAAATGTATCTCAAACCTCATTCCTTACTGCAAAAAAAATAATAAAATCAATATAATGGAAAAAATAGCAAGTTTTCAAATAGATCATCTAAACTTAAAACGTGGTATTTACGTCTCTCGCAAGGACAAAGTGGGAGAAGAAACAATTACTACCTTTGATATTCGTATGAAAGAGCCTAATCGTGAGCCTGTTTTGCATAATGGTGCCATTCATACAATAGAACATTTAGCTGCAACCTATCTTCGTAATGATAAAGAGTGGAAAGATAAGATTATTTATTGGGGTCCAATGGGTTGTTTGACAGGTAATTATCTTTTGTTACGAGGAGATTGGGATAGTAAGGATATTGTGGATTTAATTAAGCGTACTTTTGAGTTTGTTGCTTCGTATGAAGGAGATATACCGGGTGCTACCGCAAAGGATTGTGGTAATTATTTACTCCACGACTTACCTATGGCAAAATTAGAATCACAAAAATATCTTTCAGAGGTTCTTTATAACATTAAAAACGAAAATCTCCATTACCCTATGTAATGGTATTATTACAAAATGAGCGAACAAAAAGTTTATTATTCAATTAGAGAAATTGCAGAGCAATTTGGTGTTAATATCTCCACTTTACGTTATTGGGAAGAGAAAATTTCAGCCTTGAAACCCATTAGAAATAAACGTGGAGTTAGATTTTATACGCATAAAGATATAGAAATTATTCGTAAGATTGCGTATCTAACCAAAGAGAAAGGATATTCTTTGGACGGCGTTAAAAAAGAACTAAAAAACAGTACTCCCAAAGAAGATAATAACGAAATTCTGCAAACTCTTTTGGAGACTAAACAATTCCTTTTGGATTTAAGAAAACAATTAGAATAGATAAGAAAATAAATAATTTTGAAATGAAAAAAAATGTTGCATTAGTCTGTGGAGGATATTCAGGCGAATATGTTATTTCTATTGAAAGCGCTCAACAAGTATATGAGAATTTGTTAGAGCAATATAATGTCTACAAAATTATTATTACCAAAAATAGATGGTATTATCAAAACGACACAACACAAATTGATATAGACAAGAACGATTTCTCTCTTACAATAGACAATACTAAAATTATATTTGATATAGCATTTATTATAGTACACGGCACACCAGGTGAAAATGGGTTATTACAAGGTTATTTTGATATGTTAGATATTCCTTACACAACTTGTAGTGCTCTAACAAGTGCTATTACCTTTGACAAAGCAATATGTAATGAAATTGTACGAAATTTTGGTATTATCCACGTAGCCTCAAATATTGCCCTCCATAAACAAGACAATATCTCAATAGATACAATTCTACAAAAAATTTCTTTACCTGTCTTTGTAAAACCATCACAAGGGGGTTCCTCCATTGCTACATTCAAAGTAACAAAACAAGAAGATTTGTTACCTTCCATTCAAAAGGCGTTTGAAGTAGATAATAAGATTCTTATAGAAGAATATATTAAAGGAAGAGAATTTAGTTGTGGAGTAATGAAAATTGATAATAAGATAACTGCTCTACCTATTGCCGAAATATGTCCTAAAACCGACTTCTTCGATTGGAAAGCCAAGTATAAGGGATTAAGTAACGAAATAGTACCTGCTCCAATAGATGACAAGACTACTACTCTTATTCAAAAAACTACTGAAAAGATATACAAATTATTAGATTGCAATGGGGTTTGTCGTGTGGATTATATATTAGAGAATGATACTAATAAATTATTTTTCCTTGAAATCAACACAACTCCTGGACAAAGCAAAGAAAGTATCGTTCCTAAACAAATAAGATATATGGGAAAAAGTACGAAATGGTTATATCAGACACAGATTGAAAGTGTTTTGAAAGATAACAAAAGAAAAGAAAAATAAATGTTCTTATTTCAGAAAAATAATATCAAATAAGAGTAAAATATTATCAATAATCAGTGAAATAATATCAAATAAGAATTTTATTAAAGAGAATACGAAAAACAAGACAATGAAGAATATCTTAAGATTGATTAAATATGTACTAAATTATAAGAAAGAGGTTGCGTTGAATATTCTCTTCAATGTTTTGTATGTATTTTTCAATTTATTCTCATTAGTTATTGTCGTACCATTTGCAAGTGTTCTATTCAATTTAATACCTTCGCCCGAAGTTTGTCCTAATTTCTCTTTTACCAAAGACGCAATAATCGGATTTGTTGCCTATCAACTCAATTATACAAAGGTAACATACGGATTTTTTACTTGTTTATTGGCTATTTGTGCGGGATTTGTTTTGTTTACTATTTTAGGTAATCTTTGTAGATATTTAGGATTTTATTTTTTGGAGCCTATTCGCAGTGGCGTTGTCAAAGATATAAGAAATGATTTATACAAAAAAATAACTTCTTTGCCTATTGCTTTCTTTTCTACTCAAAAACGTGGAGATATTATTTCTCGTATGACTTCCGATGTATCATGTATAGAGTGGAGCGTGTTTACTTGTCTGCAAATGGTGGTCAAAGATCCGGTTATGATTATCGTTTATACTATTACTTTGTTAATTGCTTCGTGGAAATTCGTACTATTTATTTTGCTTATCTTACCTCTGCCGATGATTTTGATAAAAAAGATTGGTACTTCACTTAATCGCAATTCTTATAAAGGACAACAAAAGGTTGCTTCCTTATTATCTTTTGCCGAAGAGGCAATATCTATGATAAAAGTAACAAAATCCTTAAATGCAGAATACATAATGGCAAATCGTTTTGATAAACATAATGATTCATACGCCAAAACAATGAACAGGGTAGTATCAAGACAAGAATTAGCAACACCTTTAACCGAATTTTCTTCCATCGTAATCTTGTTTGTTGTGGTCTTAATCGGCGGAATGATGGTACTAAACGGTCAAATGCACCCAGCAATCTTAATTGCTTTTACTTTATTATTCTCTCGTTTAATATCACCCATCAAAGAATTGATAACCGCTTATTATAATCTCAAAAAAGGAGAAGCAGCTGCAACAAGAATCAATCAAATACTCAATACCGATACCAAAATAGAAGAAAAAAAGGACGCAGTGGCGGATTTTCATTTTTCTAATGAGATAAGATTCGAACATGTGGGCTTTTCCTATCCAAGTAATGAGGGCTTTAGTCTACAAGATATAACTTTCACTATAAAAAAAGGACAAAAAGTTGCCATAGTTGGTGCTTCTGGCTCGGGCAAGAGTACTCTTTTGGATTTATTTATTCGTTTTGCTGACCCTACAAGTGGCAAGATAACCATAGACGGTGTAGATATTAAAGATTTGCGACTAAATACTTTGCGTTCTTGTTATGGTCTTGTAACGCAAGAGAATATCCTTTTCAATGATACTATTAAGAATAACATCGCTTTTGGTTGTAAGGATGCAGATATGGAACAAATCAAAAACGTTGCTCGTATTACTAACGCAGATAGTTTTATTGAGAACTTACCATTAGGATATAATACCGTTACAGGTGATAGGGGTATGCAGTTATCAGGTGGGCAAAGACAAAGACTTTGTATTGCAAGAGCAATATTACGTCAGCCTCAAATCTTACTTATGGATGAGGCAACAAGTGCTATGGATACACAAAACGAATACGAAGTCAATTCCGCTATATCTAATGCTATGCAAGGAAGAACGATGATTGTCGTTGCGCATAGACTTTCGAGTGTAGTGGATAGTGATTTGATAATAGTAATGAGTCAAGGAAAGATAGTAGAAATGGGGACTCATCAAGATTTATTGAGACGAAAAGAATATTATTACAAACTTATAAAACTTCAAAAATTATAATAAAACAATGAGTGTTAATAAGGATATTTTGGATATTAATTCCAATATAAAAGAGTTGAATGAAAATATAACCAATACTGTAAAGAATCATTTACCTTCACAATTGCAATATATCTTTGGTGTGTATTTTTTGGCATTATTCTTTATGCTCCTTTACAGGTTAGCAACTTACGCTATACATTGTTTTGTTTCTTTTTCGGATTTTAGTTTTGTACTTTTGATACGTAGTTTGCTTGTCGGTATTCGTTTCGATACTATTGTATTATGTTGGATACTTGGTATATTTCTTCTCCTTATGGTAATAGGTGCCTTATTTAAGATAAATACTAAATGGTTCTACCGTATTATTCATATAATTATTTGTGCTATATTTATTTTTGCGTTTTTTGTTATCGCAGTAGATGTTGCTTATTTCTCTTATTTCAAAAGTCATATCAACATCATAGCACTCTCGTGGATACAATCTTTTTCTTATATCGGTTCTTTGATTCTTCGACACCCAATATATTTGGTGTATTTCTCCATATTTTTGTTTTCTATCGTTTGGTATATTTGGTTAATGTATTGTTTGTACAATGCTACTTTGTTCAAAATTATTTCTCCTTACAAACAAGTACGTCATTTGGGCAAAACCTCCCTTTATTCACTCTTATTATTATGTTTATGTGTGTGGGGAATGTACGGAAGAACATTTTCCAAGGAGCCATTAACTATCGCCTCGGCATATTTCTCGGATAGTGATTTTTTCAATCAACTTGCTGTTAGTCCTTTGTTTAATCTGCATCAAAGTATCAAAGAAGAATCCAATCAAAACAATATACCTTTGACCGTAATAGACGGTATAACAACCAAAAATATAGTAAACGAACAATTCTTTTCACAAAATGATAGACCTTTGTCTTGTCCTACCCTACCACCCTCAACTAATATTGTAATGATTATGTTAGAAAATGTTGCCTTAGATGATATAACTCCACGAAATACTCCACAACTCTATAATATTGAGCGTTCTTCTCTTTGCTTTACGAATGTCTATCCCGATGGAGCGTATGATTATAATGGTATTTTTAGTACTCTATTTGGTTATCCTAATATTCTCTCCTCTAACTCTATGACTTCGGCTATTATTCCCAAATTCGATGGCATCCCTTCGTTTCTACATTTCAAAAAGTACAAAAATCTATTCTTTACTACCTATAAACAAAAAGGTAACAACGCCATCCGTTTTCTCTATCGCAATAATTTTGATGATATTCTCGCCGATCCTCATTTGGATACCAAACAAGCAATTGCCGAGATTTCTACTATAACGACTAATTTCTTTGTTTGTATTTTGCTTAATAGAAATAGTAAGGATAATTTGCGTGATATGGACAACAAGATCAAAGATTTTCTCAATCGCTCCAAAAAAACTCCATGGTTTTCCCGAACTGCTTTCGTTTTTGTAGGAAGTAACGGCGTGGATAAAATACCTTTTATGGTTTATATGCCAAATGTTTTGAAAGCCGAGAAGAATAATAATCTTGCTAACCAAACAGATATTCCCGTTACCTTATCTTCTATGATAGACAAGGATTACAATAATGATAATACTTTAGGGTTGAATATTTTTTCCTCTCAAAGAGATTTTGCTATTAGTTCTTATCCTCATTATGCTATTTGCCAAGATAGTGTATGGAAATATGTTTGGAGAGATTCTGGACAAGAGAGTCTTTATCTCAAATCTGATACCAATACCAAACACAATTATATAAAGATGTATAATTCTCAAGCAGAGAAGATGAAAAAATATTTGTTTGCTATGCTCCAATATACTCAATATAACGTATCCCAAATCAAACTAAAAAGACAATAGCCTCTCTCGATAAGACAACCCTTCTTCTATATCTAATAAATAGATAGATATGTGTTTTGAATAAGAAGCCAACAACTCTTTTATTTTCTATTTGAGAGAAAATCACAAATAGTAGATAAGAAGCAAAAAATTAGAATCAACAATGAGGGTGTAATACTCTAAAATTACACCTATCAAAAATATTTTTTCTGTCTTTAGGGTACTTATTCTATTAGTATACGGTAAAAATCTACAGATAAAATAATTTCTTACCAAGATTTATCATAAACCCACAGAAATATTGCAATATTTCACGTCCTCAAAATGTTCTATTTTTCCTATAAGGTCATCTTCGGTAGTCATCTTTTGAGTAAAAGTGTGCAATTTTTCACCTTCGCAACTATTTGATTATGTAATAGTTGAAATATACCCTAAAATCATCAAAATAGTTATTAATGTTATTCGAATAGTTATTAATGTTATTTGAATAGTTATTGATGTTATTTGAATAGTTATTGATGTTATTCGAATAGTTATTGATGTTATTCGAATAGTTATTAA
>CAVGDP010000228.1:0-10291 GCA_963627985.1 uncultured Eubacteriales bacterium | reverse complement strand
TGATTTTATTCAAATAGTTATTGATGTTATTCGAATAGTTATTGATTTTATTTGAATAGTTATTAAGTTTATTCTAATAGTTATTGATGTTATTTGAATGGTTATTGATTTTATTTTAATAAAATGCGATGTTATTCAAATTTCTATTTATTTAAAATATTCTATTTTCCTTATCGTAAATTTTTAATGAATATTTCACAGAACAGAAAATATTAGGAAAATCATAATAAAACGAGTGCTTAAAGTTTTTTTAGAAAAAGTAGAGTGGAGTATTCTTTTATTTGGAAATTTTACTGAAAAGAAATTAGTTATGTCTAAATAGATATAATTTAGAGGACGTTAAATAATGGATAATAGACTAAATAATAGTACTTTATTTATTAAGGACTTCAAATAGATAATCATTAAATCTTGCTAAACTATTTTCTCTAAGCAGAGGAGTAGCATCAAAATTATAATGTAAGGAAAGATACTTTGTAAATTCTTTCATCTTGCTTAGAATAGTATTTTCGTTATAATGAGATAAGTAGGAAGCAAAACTTTGTTGCAATCCTTTCAAATAAGGTATCAAAATTTCTTTCTCACTATATGGAATACCTTTGATTTGTGCAAAAATAAAAGGATTTATCATAGCACCTCTACCTATCATCCAATGAGTTATATAAGGAAATTGTGTTTTCAATTTATTAAAATCATCTACAGAAAAAATATCTCCATTATATATTATTGTGTGTTTTAATTCTTTGGCAAAATACTCAAATGATTGCAAATTAACTACACCTTCGTACTGCTGTTTTTGATATCTCGGGTGAATGGTAACAGATCTTAATGGGTAGTTATTTAACAGTGGTACAAGATTTTCTAATTCCTTATCGCTATCTATACCCAATCGCACCTTGATACTTACAGATAGATTAGTGTGATTGAGTAAAGTTTCAATAATTTGTCTAACTCTCTGTGTATCTTTCATTAATCCTGCACCACGATTATGTGATACGATGTCTCTTTTAGGACACCCCATATTAATATTAATCTCTTTATAACCAAATTGTTCTATTATTTTAGCACAATCAATAATTGGTTCAGCATTAGAGCATAAAATCTGCGGAATAACAATGATAGAGTCTTTATTATCAAGAGGTAAGATATCTTTGAATGAAGGAGAGTTTGCTTTTTTAGTACTTTCGGTGACAGAGATAAAAGGGGAGAAGGCGTAATCAATATTTTGAGGAAAGAAGCGTGCGAAATTTTTTCTAAAAAACAGACTTGTAAGATTTTGCATAGGTGCCAAAATTAATTTGTCATTATTCGTAAAGAGAGAATAATTAAAAATAATGGTATCTTGTTTTTTTGGTTGAAGGATAAGCGATCGTATGTGCATAAGACTTCAAATTAATAATTTCCCATATAAGATATAGAATTATTTAAGAAAGAGACAAAGTCATAACAAGACTTAAATTTATCTACAACTGCCTCAACGACATTGTCTTGCATTAAAAAATTCTCATCTATATTCATTTCCAATAAATGTGCTTTCAATTTAATGTATTGATCATACTTACTACTTTCTATATTACGCGGTAATTTTTTCAGACTCTGCTCGTTACTCAAATGAAAACCCTTTGCTTTTTTTATAGAATTGATATAATCCTTACCATTTTGCAAAATATCACCTCTAATCATCTCAAGCATATCATTATTAGGGTTATACGTGCCACAAATTATTGCAGAATTAGATAAAAAGGAGGTATTAGATAAATTATTTTCTATCATAAAAGGCTCTATATGGAAATAATATCCCGCCCATGAGGACTTTTTACCATTTGGACATACAAAAACTCCAAAATGTGTTTTATAAGGGGATTTATCTTTTGAAAAACGAACATCGCGGTAGAAACGATAAGTGCAATCTTTCAAAGTCAATGATTTACAAGAATTATCAAATTCTTTTACACCTTCAATGATTTGCACAGCAATATTCTCAAAGTGTTCTTTTGCAACAAGATATAGATTTTTGTTTTCATTAAACCATTCTCTATTGTTATTTACTTTGATTAATCTCAAAAACTCCAAAATTTCTTTCATTTTATTTTAATTATTGATAGTCTTCACCCGGTTATGAGAAGCAAAAGTACTACAATTTTCCTAAAAATTGATTAATTCACACCAAATTTTACAATTATTATTCCTTTTTTTTCTAATTCGTCATAAACACACAAAAATAACTTCAATACTTATCAGAATAACTTTAATACTTATTTTGATAACTTCAATACTTATTTGAATAACTTCAATACTTATCAAAATAATATGTGATATTATTTTGATGAAATCTGATTTCATTCAAATGATTCTTGATTCTATTTGAATAATATGTGGTATTATTTTAAGAAAAGGGCGTTTTATGAGAATAAAAAGAGAACTAAAAAAGATAGAATACTAAAACGATAAGACTTTATATGTAATTAAGTACGTAATTTAGAATAAGATAGATAAGAAAAAACTCTTCTTAAAATATTTTTAAGAAGAGTTTTTAAACAACATAACGCTTGAATAAATTAGTTGTCCCATCAAGATTCGAACTTGAGTTAAGAGAGCCAGAATCTCTCGTGTTGCCACTACACTATGGGACATTCAAAACTCAATATCTAAAAGTAATTTCTACTTATTTGAGTTTGCAAAATTAGAATAATTTGAACAGATAACAAAATTTTTCTTCTATTTTTTATCTTTCGCCAATTTCTAATTCTGTCTTTCAAATATTTAGTTTTTGATAATCTTTGTTAATAGTTTATTTCAAACTCTTAATTTTTATCTCACAAGCAGGGAAAATTTGAGTATTTTTCTTATTTTGATCTTCTATTTGCTTCAATAATTCTTTCTTTGTTGAGCCTCTAACTGTCATTCTATCCTCGCTAACTCCTTTTGTGATGAGATAATTTTTGATTGCTTGTGCTCTTTTGCGTGAATTTTCTGTATCTGAAGTAAGATTTAATCCATCTGTTGGTATTCTTCCTATAACTTCTACTTGCATATGTGAATATTCATTCAGAGTTTTAGCAACTTCATCCAATATTTCGTACGATTCTTTCATAACAGAAATAGAATCATTGTCGTCATCCTCAAAGTATAATTCGCCATTAAGTTTCAGAACAGAACCAATTTTTATCTCTGCTAACCTAATAGTAAGAACACTATCCTTTGTGCCGACACGACTTGCGTAAGAGGTTGTATTTCTGTAATTAAAATAGCCAGGTTTGGTGATACTTATATTATAATTATGCTCCGGTAAAAGTTTTATTTTAGTTCTACCGGCGTCTTCTAAATCAACAACAAAATTATTAGTTGTATTATCATATATTTTTATGTTAGCAGTCGTACGAACTTTGTTAATAGAGTCGTATACTTCTATATATAGAGGAGTATGTTCGGTATAAATTTCTGCACGTATTGTATGACCCAATCCTCCGTCCTGCAAATTATCCAAAACTACGATATAACTCTCTCCTTGTTCAACATTAATGTAACGACCGTAACCAACAGTTGATTCTTTGGTTAGATTGGCAGCTGTAGCAGTCAAAGATAATCCTATTTTACCCTTTGTATCCGGATTATTAGCCGAAAGAATACTGCGAATCGGTTTAACACGATTTTTTTCTACACGATTACAAAAATATTTGTCTGTAAATTTATATACAAGCATATCATAATCATCTACTTCACTCTTTGGAGTAACGTCTATTATCAACTTGCCAGAATAAGGACAATCTATTTTGTACCAAACAGAATTATGTTCGCCATCAAATACATTCTTTGTTTGAGCATCTCTGCGAATCTCATTCACATAACCGAACCCTTGCAATGGTTCTGTGGGTCCGAAAGCAGAATCTAAAGGCAAGTTGATAGCAAAGAAACAATCTGCCGAACGAGGAGGTAAAGGCAACTCCAAAGGTTTCTCTATTGTGGTAGTTTTGACTTTCTTATTGGTTTTCTTTCTTGTTCCTTGTGCCATAAGAGCACTAAAAGAAACACAAATAACTAATATTAAAACAAGGAATCTTTTCATATTTCATTTCAGTTTATTACATTTATAATCTTAACGATGCAAAAGTACAAAAAATTTTATTATTACAACTATTTTTGTTCTTTTTTCTATAAAACTTATTCTTTTTTTATAGCAAATGGATTAGAATTGTACTTTTTTTATCTTATTCTTATTCTTTTTCCTATTTCGAGGTTATTATCTTTCAAAGAGTTAATCTCTACAAGGTCGGTAATTTTTATATTAAATCTTCTGCTAATACTTTCAAGTGTATCGTCTTTAAGAACTTTATAATATCTCCAAGTAGATTTATCTTCATTATTTATTTTTACTGGTTGGTTTTTCTGTTCTTCTTTTAATGCGATCATTTTATCTAACTCTCTATCGGATATATACTTTGTTCCATTTAATAATTTGTCTACTTTGGTAAGTTTAGTTATTCTTTGCTTTTTGTCTTGTGCTGTTTGGGAGGCAGAAATACCGAAATAGGATTTATCAATTCTAACAAGTTTGGTTTTTAATCCATATTTCTTTATATCTAATATCCATTCAGGGTCGAAACAAGCGTATAGTAAACGACATTCAAAATGAAGATGCGGACCAGTTGAGTTACCCGTAGAACCTCCAAGTCCAATAACATCTCCTGCTTTTACTTTATCTCCCGGTTTCACCTTAATAGCAGAAAGATGACCATAAAGAGTTTCCAAATTATTATAATGACGAATAAGGACCATATTACCATATCCACCATTATATTTGGCAACTCTAACAACTCCGTCAAAGGCAGCATATACTTTGTCTCCTGTATTCAAAGCAATATCAATACCCGTATGAGGACGTCCCCAACGCCAACCATATCCAGAGGTTTTGATTCCTTTATAAGGAAAACAAAATTGTTCATCGTTCTTTTTGCCACAAAGTCTCAATGTTATCTCATCGGGTATATCTTTCAAAGAGACTTTTTGAGATTTTACTCTCTCGGAAAACCATGTGTTTTGATACAATGTCATACATGGAATATCTTTATTTATTTCCTTTGAAATATCTACAGAAGAGGAGTTGGTATTTGCAGAAGAGTTTATTTGTTTTGTAGATTTTGTGGAATTATCAATAGAAGAAGTTTTTTTCTTATTTGATTTCGTTTTATTAGTTTGAGTATTTGATTTATTTTCTTCTACTTTTAGTTCTGCTAAATGTAGATTTTTTATACTGTCTTCTTGTTTTTTTATCGTATGAACATAATATAAAGAATCGGCTATACGTCTATTTCTTGTTCTTTTGTCTTCTTGTTGTGTTGTATTTTGATTCTGTGCAAATAAATTATCACTACCGCAAAGTACAATCAATATAACTAATATGTATTTCATATAATTTTTTACCATAGCAACAAAAGATAAATACAAATAGTGATAATAGCACTAATAAACGCTATGAATGTTTGTTTTAGTGTTGATTTTTGATTAAGAATAAATAATGATAGTACAAAACCAGATAATAATAAAACGATACTAATAAATAAGAAAGATATTCTATAAGGATTGGTGATTAATATTAAAGTAGTAATAAGAATAGTAGATGAATAAGTACTAATTTTACTAAAAAAACTTTCTATTATCATTATTATCAAAAATATAATTGTAACAAGGGACGAATTTAGAATAGTTGTATTAAGTATATCAAGAGAGAAATGACGCAAGAAAATAAAGTTTATACAATTTAGTATTAATGAATAAATAAGCAATTCTCTTATGGATGCTTCCATATTTTGTTTGCCCAAATACCTTTGCCATAAAAATGGAATAACGGCAGTAAAGAAAAATATTATAACAAATATTATAAGAAAAGAGTAGGGGTTGAGAATAAGATAAAGTTTAAGTAGGGGAATCCTATCGCAAAAAATTATAAAAAGCAAAGATGGTAGTGTCTTTATATTAAATAAGGCACAAAAGATATTATTCAATTTGCTCTCTATAATTGATGGTTGCATGTCTATATTTTTCTATTATGAAATCTTTTTTCTTAATCTTGCAACAGGGAGATTAAGCATATCTCTATATTTAGCTACTGTCCTACGGGCAAGTATATATCCTTTTTGTTTGAGTATTTCTACTATTTTATCATCAGTATAAGGCTTTCGTTTATCTTCATTTGCGATAATATCTGCAATAACAGTCTTAATAGTATCAGACGAAATTTGGTTACCTTGACTATCTTCTACGGCGTTAGAAAAGAATTTCTTAATCTGAAATAATCCAAAATGAGTTTGTGCATATTTATTGGACGCAAAACGAGAAATAGTAGAGATATCATTATTTGTCATTTGAGCAATATCAACTAATCGCATAGGTTTTAGTTTAGTTATATCACCATCGAGAAAATATACGTAATTGAATTTGATTATCGCTCCCATAACTTTCATTAAGGTCTCATCTCTTCTTTGCAAGGCTGTTATAAATTCATTTGCCGAATCAATTTTCTCTTTTATAAAACTTATCGCTTCTTTATTCTCTTTATTTTTGGTATCTTTTTTTAGATTATCGAGCATATTCAAATAATGGGAAGATAGTTTTACCGACCTATTGAATGATTTTGTTAAGTTAAATTCTACCGTCCCATTATTGTTCCATATATAGAAATCTGGTGTTATATATATGTTTTCGAATGTTTGCACTCCTCCCGAATAAGGTTTGGGATTTAATCGCCGTATAATATTTTCTGCTTGCTCTAACTCTTCTTTAGAGCAGGATAATTTGTTTAGAAGTTGAGTGTATTGCTTATTTTTGAACATTTCAAACAAATTATCATTCAATATTATTTGCTTTGCTAAATCTATATTCTCACCTTTTAGTTTTGTGCGTTGAATTTGAATCGTTAAGCACTCTTTCAAATCTCTTGCACCCACACCTGCAGGCTCAAAGGACTGAATTGTTTTTAATATCTTCTCTACATCTTGGAGTGTTATCTCTATTGAGTGGGAGAAATAGAAATCATCAACAATTGCTTCTGTCTTACGAGTCAAATAACCATTCTCATCAATGTTACCAATTATCTCTTTACCTATTTCGTATTCTGTGTCGGTTAATTCAACAAGTCTCAACTGCTCAATAAGATTTTCATACATTGAATTTTCTTGTGAATTAAATGAACCAGGATCTACTTTGAATTGCTCGTTTTTCTTTTCTGTGTTCTTTGTTCTAACTCTTCCGTTATTGTCTGTACGTATTTTGGGTATTTCTATTGGCTCTTCTTTTTTCTCTTCTTCTTCTAACAAAGGGTTTTTCTCTATTTCCTCTTTTATTTTGTCTTCTATTTGAGAAGAAGGCAATTGCAAGAGTTTCATATACTGAATTTGCGATGGTGCAAACTTCTGTTGCATCTTTGTTGTCAAGGAATTAGATACCATTGTCAATAGAAATTTTAATTTTTTATCATCTTAAAACGTTGCATTCTTTGGAAAACGAGGGAAAGGTATCACATCACGAATATTACTCATACCAGTAACAAACAAAAGTAACCTTTCGAATCCTAAACCAAAGCCACTATGAGGAGCAGAACCGAATCTACGAGTATCTAAATACCATTCGTAAGCATCGATATTCATATTCAATTCTTTCATACGAGAGATAAGTTTGTTATAATCCGCTTCTCTCTCACTTCCTCCGATAATCTCCCCAATTTGAGGGAAAAGAACGTCCATACCTCTTACAGTTTTGCCGTCATCGTTTTGTTTCATATAGAAAGATTTGATTTCTTTTGGCCAATCTATTAATATGACAGGACGTTTGAAGTGTTTCTCTACCAAAAAACGCTCATGCTCACTTTGAAGATCCATTCCCCACGAAACAGGAACCTCGAAATGATGATTACTTTTGGCCAAAATATCTATTGCTTCGCTATAAGGCAAACGAACAAAGTCTTCTTTCAATACACTTTGCAATCTCTCTATTAGTTGTTTGTCATACATATTATTAAGAAACTCAATATCGTCCTTACAATTATCCAAAGCGTATTGTACTAAATACTTAATGAAATCTTCTGCCAAATCCATATTGTCATTAATATCATAGAATGCCATTTCTGGCTCAATCATCCAAAATTCTGATAAATGACGTGGCGTATTACTATTTTCTGCTCTAAACGTTGGACCAAATGTATAGATCTTACCAATAGATGTAGCACCCAATTCACCTTCCAATTGACCAGATACAGTTAAGAATGTACTCTTACCAAAAAAGTCCTTAGTATAATCAACTTTACCTAATTCGTTTTTTGTAATTTCGTTCAAATCCATTGTAGTTACTTGAAACATTTCACCTGCTCCTTCACAATCCGAAGCTGTTATAATAGGAGAGTGCCAATAGAAGAAACCTTTGTCATTGAAATATTTATGAATAGCAAATGCCATATTGTGGCGAATACGCAAAACCGCTCCAAAGGTATTAGTACGAGGACGCAAATGTGCTATCTCACGCAAAAATTCTAATGTATGTCCTTTCTTTTGTAATGGATAAGTTTCGGGATCTGCAGTTCCATAGACCTCTATATTTTCTGCCTGCACTTCTACACTTTGTCCCTTACCCATAGACTCAACTAACTTACCATCAGCACATAAACAAGCACCGGTTGTTATTAATTTTAATGTATCTGCAGAAAAACTCTCTACATCTACAACGATTTGTATATTTTTTATTGTACTACCATCATTTAACGCAATAAAAACTACACTCTTATTGCCTCTTTTTGTTCTTACCCAACCTTTTACTCTAATTTTTTGTCCTACTAACTCTTTTGCTTTTTCACAAAAAAGTTCTTTAATCTCTATACGTTCAATACTTTCCATTATATATTCTTTTTTATGCTCTTTTAAAGATATTCTTTTCCTTTTTTTACTTCCACATCTGTCAAAAACTGTTTTACTCTTTGCTCTTCATCTTTCCTACAAATCAAAAGCACATTCTGAGAATTGACAATAATATAATCATCCATACCTTGAATAACTGCCAATTTGTCATCATCAACTGTAATTACGTTATTAGAAGAAGCGTACGTCATAACATTCTTTCCTGTTATACTATTGTTGTTTTCGTCTTTCTTACGGACTTCATACAATGCCTTCCAAGTACCTACATCACTCCAACCAAAATCCGAAGACATTACATAAACATTAGAGGCTTTCTCCATAACACCATAATCAATAGAGATAGACTCGCAAGAAGTGTAAGTCTCGTTAATAAAATCCATTTCCTTATCCGTATCATACAAGTCAAGTCCTTTATTGAAAGCATTATAGATATCGGGTAAGAATTCTTTCAGTGCTTTGTTAATAGATTTTAGCGACCATATAAAAATACCTGCATTCCATAAGAAATCGCCACTATCTATAAACATTTGAGCCATTTCTTTATTAGGTTTTTCGGTAAATAATTTGACTTTTTTCAAATCATTATCGTCTTTCAAACCATCAACTTTATCAAATTGAATATACCCATAACCAGTATTAGGGTAAGAAGGTTTAATACCCAAAGTAACAAGGATATCGTTGTCTTGTGAAGACTTCAAAACACGTTGAATTGTATTCAAAAACACATCTTCTTTCAAAATAAGATGGTCAGATGGTGCAACGATAATATTTGCATTTGGATTTTTTTTCAGGATTCTAAAATTGGCGTAAGTAATACACGGAGCGGTATTTCTGCGTGCGGGTTCACAAAGGATTCTGTCCTCTTTGATACCTTCGATTTGCTCCATAATTATACCCTTATACATACTATTAGTAACAATATATATATTATCGCTCGGGCAAATCTTTTCAAATCTATGATAAGTCATTTGTAAAAGACTTTCACCCACACCCATAACATCCAAAAACTGTTTAGGTTTTTCCACTCTGGACATAGGCCAAAAACGAGAGCCAATACCTCCAGCCATTATAATACAATAATTATTTGTATTCAATTCCATTACTTTTTTTGATTAAAAATTCATAAATAATTTTACAAAATTAAGATATTTTTTGATTGTAGAAAAATTTTTCAACCAAAAAAGTAAAAAAAACATTATTTCCTCCGAATAATATCACATATTATGAAAATAAAATCAAATATCATCAAAATAACTTCCGTAGATATTTGGATAAGTATTGAAGTTATTCGAATAAGTATTGAAGTTATTCGAATAAGTATTGAAGTTATTTGAATAAGTTAAATAAAATTTCTAAATAGAACAATATTCCAAACCAGGTATTCTAAA
>CAVGDP010000227.1:0-8102 GCA_963627985.1 uncultured Eubacteriales bacterium | reverse complement strand
TATTGAAGTTATTAAAATAGTTATTGAAGTTATTAAAATAGTTATTGAAGTTATTAAAATAGTTATTGATGTTATTTTTACGAAATGCGATACTATTCGAATTTATATTTCTTTAAAATGTTCTATTTTCCATATCGGGAAATTTTAACGAATGTTTCACGGAAGAAAAAAAGTTAGAAAAAACATAACTCCACACCCCCTTAAAGTTTTTTTAACAAACGTATGATTAGGATATTATTCTCTTTGAGAATTTACTAAAAATAAACTAATTATATCTAAATATCTATTTGGTAGTATATCAAATAAAAGAATTTATTCTAATTCTACTATCGTTATACCTTCTCCTCCGAAACGAATATCTTCTGCGTGGAAATTGATTACATCTTTTTGAGAATGGAGATAATTACGCACCAATGTTTTTAGTATTCCATCTCCTTTGCCGTGTAATATTCGTAAGTGCTTCTCTCCTAACATCCTCGCATTATCCAAAAATTTCTCTAATTCTATTATAGCCTCGTCCCCACGATAACCTCTTAGGTCTAATTTCTCATTAAACGTCTGACGTTTCTCATTCAAATCGAACATAGTCTTAATATTTATTTGGTTGAGGTTATTATTTTGGTTTTTGCTATTATCTCTTAATTGTTTCAAATAAGAAGTCTTGTCTATTTTGAGCACACTTTTCTTTGTAGTTTGTACCTTTATATCACCCATATCTATTTGCAAATGATTCTTGTCTATCGCTACCACTTTGCCAATAGTTTCCGTCTGCGAAAAAATAACATAATCATTCACTTCAAGTGGAGTTGTAAGGATTTTTATATTTTGTTTTTTGAGTTTTGGACTATTGTTCAATCTTTTTTCATCGTTTTCTTTGATAAGATTAGTATCTATTTTGTTCTTATCCTCCTGTATATCTTTATTTATTTGGTCTATGGATTTATTTATTTCTCCTTTTAGCGTTTTAACTGTCTCCTTTTCTGCCTTTGTTGTCTTTATCTCCATTATTGTATGTTCTATTTGCTTGTTAGCAGACAAGAGTATTTGCTTTGCTTCTTCTCTTGCGGTAGATAGTATATTGTGTTTTTGAGTATTTAGTTTGGTTATCTCTTGTTCATATTTGTTAATGGTCTTATAAAGTATGTCATCGTATTGTTTTGCACTGCGGAGATATTTTTCAGATTCTAATTTATTGACTGCTATTTGTTGAAGATTTTCTTCCATACGTATGGATTGTTTTCCTACTTTGGTTTTGGCGTTATCTATAATCGATTGAGGAAGACCGCTTTTCTTGGCAATTTCAAATGTAAAAGAAGAGCCAGGAGTACCAATAGACAAAGTATATAATGGTTGCATCTTGGTAGTATCAAACAACATAGCAGCATTGACAATACCTTCTTTCTCTATGGCTAAATGTTTGAGAGAGGAATAATGTGTTGTAATTACGCCAAAGGTTTTTACGGTATTCAAATATTCTAATATACTCTCGGCAATAGCACCTCCCAGAGAGGGATCTGTACCTGCTCCAAATTCGTCTATCAAAAACAAAGTATCTTTATCTGCTTTGTCGCAGATTTCGGACATATTTTTCAGATGAGAAGAATATGTAGACAAATCATCCGAAAGACTTTGCTCATCTCCGATAGATAAGAATATTTGATTGAATATTCCCATTTCAGATACTTCTTTCATTGGCACCAAAAGACCACATTGTAGCATATATTGCAATAAGGCAACTGTTTTCAAACATATAGATTTACCTCCTGCGTTAGGTCCCGAGATTATTAATATACGTTGTTTGGCGTTTAATTCTATATTTAGTGGTGTTATTTGTTTTTCTTTTTTCTTCAAGGCATTTTCTAATAATGGATGCCGAGCAGAATACCATAAGATATGAGGACGGTCGGACAATTGTGGCATTGAGGCGTTTATTTCTAACGCATACAACGCTTTGGCACGAATAAAATCCATACGAACTAACATATCGTATAAGAGAATTAAGTTATTGAGATTGTCTCTTAATAAGTTAGAAAATTCTAATAAGATACGATGTATTTCTCTTTGCTCTTCAAAGAAAAGTTCTTTTATCTCAAAATTCAAAGATACGATCTCTTCTGGTTCTATATAGAAGGTTTGTCCTGTTTGTGAGGTATCGTGTAGAATACCTTTGATATTGCGTTTATAAGAAGACTTAATGGGTACAACAAATGTATCATTACGAATAGATATTTCGTCTTCGTCATTAGTCCAACCCTCTTTCTTGCTATAATTAATGATTTGATTGATTTGTCTTTCTATTTGCTTACTTTTACTTTGCCTTTTGGAGTAGATTTCTCTCAAAATAGGGGAACAAGAAGGGCGTATATTACCTTGTTCATCTATTATAGCATAACAAGAAGAAAGAATATTTTCGTTGAAATACAAATTATCTAACAAAGGACAAAGAAAAGAGATTTGTTTGCTGTCTATATCTTCAAAAAAACGCAAAATATTTTTGATACAAGTCAAACTATCCAATAATTGTGGCATTTGATTAAGACTAATACAAGAGTCTTTTACCTTTAACTCTATTAATATTGGTCGCATATCAATATATCCGCTATCGGGGAATTGTTTTACTCCCATCAAAAGACTTCTCATTTGATAGACTTCACATAATAGTTTGTTTATTATTTGATAATCATTTGAGAACTTTATATTATCTACCAATTGTTTGGCTCCAACGGTTTTGCAATACTCTTTTAGTCTTGTTGTTATTAGAGAGAACTGTAAGGATTTTAGTAAATTCATATCTAATCAATCTCTTTAGTTAGTGTTTTGATAAATTTCCACTTATTGAAAAATTCTTTTGCTATAATACGAAGGAATGTATATACCGGAATAGCAAGTATCATACCTATAATACCCCCTATCTTACCCGCCATAAGTATTACCAAGAATATTTCCAATGGTTTTGCTTTTACGCTTTTGGAATATATGATAGGTTGTAGCAAAAAGTCGTCTATAAGTTTAACTCCTGCGAAAATACAAACGTATGTCAGTGTTATGATAAATATATTTGATTGAGGACTTGCTGCTAAAGTACCGGTAAGGAGAATTACCAAACCAATACCTCCACCAATTATTACTCCGATGTATGGCAAAATAACCATAATACCACATATACAAGCAATAAGTATAGCATTAGAGAAACCGGCTATTGAAAAACCTATACTCAACATTATTATCATTAGTATGATTTCGCAAAAAACACCAATAAAATAACGAGTTATCAAATTTCTTGAATTTCTTATAATATTATGTACTTCATTTAGGTATTTATCGGGTGTAATAGAGTCTATAAATTTAGTTACTGTGTGAGAATCTTTCAAAAAGAAAAAAGTAATAAAAGCAATAATCAACACACTCATACTAAGTTTGCCGACTAGGGAGAACATTAATTGAGCAATTTGTGGTAATTTGATAGAATTAAGAATATTCATAATATATTTACCTATATAGGTCTCAATATTTAGATTATTCGGTAGCAGATTATAAGTACCAAGAAATTCATTTGCCTTTGCTAAGGGAACAGAGTATGCTTGTTCTAATTTATCTATATCCAAAGGGGCAAAGTTTTGTGCTTGCGAAATAATCAAAGGTACAAGTAGATAGACAACAAGAGATATAGTACCCATTTCTACTATTAGGGTTATGGCAGAACATAAAGATTTATTAAAATATCCTTTTGGTGTCTTAATTTTTCCTAATAAATTCATCAAAGGTTGTCCAATGATGGAGAGTATAAGTGCTGCAAAGATACAGAAAACTAAAAATCTAAAATACCAAAGTGCATATACTACTATACCAATACCTAAAATAATTAATAACCATTTGATTACTGAATTAATGCTATATTTCTCCAAATTATTGTCCATATATTTTTTGCTTTTCTTTTGTATTGTTTTGTGGAGTGGTGATAATATTTTTTCTTTTTATCTAATTAGTAAAATAACTATTGATTTTATTTTAATAACTATTGATTTTATTTTGATAATTATTGAAGTTATTCTGATAACTATTGATTTTATTTTAATAACTATTGACTTTATTTTAATAACTATTGAAGTTATTTTAACAACTATTGATATTAATAAATTCTTTTTATAGTAAGAGTTTTTATTTATATTTATAATGTTACTTAATTATCTTCTAAACACCACGTTGCTTGAGAAGAAGCAGTTTCAAAGAGAGTAATTGAGAATAACTCCACATCTTTTGGCAACAAAGGGGTTATTTTGTTTTTGATAAAGAGAACTAAATTTTCGCAAGTGGGTTGAAAATCTACTATTTGCTTTTTTGTGTTCATTTTCTCTATTTGTGATATAAAAGGAGAGTGCTTTTCTATTATGAATGAGTGATCTAATAGTTCCAAAACTTCTTTTTGTACTATTTTTTTGAGTAAAGAAAAATCCATAACCATACCGAAAGTTGAGCAAGAGGCATCTTGGTTAGGTTCTCCGCGTAGGCATATAAACAATTTGTAACTATGTCCGTGTATGTTAGCACATAGACCGTTGTAATTGTTTAGACAATGGCTCATCTCGAAGTGAAATTCTTTTGTAATACGTATTTTCATATTAAAAAAATATAAAAAATTTATTAATTTATAACTTATTATCTTCTTTTGTTTTACAACGCAAAATTGATGCAATTATTGTAAAAATAATTATATCTATCCAAATAAGATAATAAGTGAATTAAACTTTTTTTCAAAACAATTGTCAAATTAAGTGATTTAGGAGAAGATTATTTATTATAATTTTTCCTTTGGATAGAGAGTTAAATAAAAAAAATATTATAAAACGATATGATTTCATTAAAGAAAATAACGATTTTGAGCATCGTAATGGCTTTATTCTCAATAAGTGTTTATGCACAAAAAGGAAATATAACGGGTACAGTAATAGAAGAGAAAAATTCTTCACCTATGCCGTACGTATCAGTTGCTATTATGAAAGCAAGTGGAGATTCTGCAATTGTTAATGGTAGTATTACTAACGACAAAGGAGTATTTGAGATAAAAAATGTTTCGTATGGTAAGTATATTATCAAACTTTCGTTCGTTGGTTACAAAGAAGTAACCAAGGATATAGAAGTTAATTCGCCTAAATTAAACTTTGGAACAATTAAATTGAATACTACAAGTGAGAATTTGGAAGAAGTAACTATCGTTGGTGCAAAACAAATGATGGAATACAAATTAGATAAGCGTGTGGTTAATGTCGATCAGAACTTAACGGCAATTGGTGGTAATGCAAGCGATGTTTTGCAAGATGTTCCGAGTATTGAAGTGGATGATGAGGGCAATATATCTTTGCGTGGTGCGTCTAATGTTACTCTTTTGGTAGATGGCAAACCTTCTACTATGTATGGTAACGATGTTTCAAGTGTTTTGAAACAAATACCTGCTTCACAGATTGACAAAGTAGAAATAATTACTAATCCTTCGGCTAAATATAATCCAGAAGGTATGAGTGGTATTGTTAATATTACCTTAAAAGAAAAAGGTAATATGGGATTTAATGGTAATATCAACGCTTCTTCTGGTTCTGCTCTTAATTCGTGGCGTCCAAAAGAGAGTTTAGCTGTTTCACTTAATTGGTCTAATAAGAAATTTGCCTTATCTGCTTCGGGAGATATTCGTTATGATGAACGAGGAATGAAAACCGATAACTTACGTTTCTTTAATGCCGGCAATAATCAAGTTTCGGATGTTGTTCGTAGTAGAAGAGATGGCGGAGAAAAGGGTTTAATGGGAGGTTTTCGTTTAGGAGGAGAATGGTATATCAATCAGTATAATACATTGAGCTTAAATTTTAATACACATTTCCACGAAACTCCGAGCGATTACTCAACAACTCTCAATGAAAACTTATTAAGAGATATAGATGACCGTAATAATACAGACAAAAGCGATGGAGATAATTTCGGTATATTCAATAATGTTGGTTTTACTTACGAAAAAACTTTCAAAGATAATAAAGATCAATTATTTTACGCAAGTGCTACTTGGAATTGGGGGCATTTTAATCGTAATATAGAAGATGATATCTTTTATACTAATGCAGGACAAATGTATAATGGTAATGTATTAGAGAATTATTTTAGAGGTGATACTTCTACAAGTAATAATAATCGTGCAGTAGTAGATGTTCATTATGTTCAACCATTTGGAGAGAAGAGTAGTTTAGAAGTTGGTTATAATCTTAATTATAATGAAAGTACTTCTGCCAACAAAACTTATTATAATAGTATAATGGACAAAACAGAGAGTTATGATTTTGAGAGAGAGGAATTTATTCATGCTTTCTATGCTACGTATGGCTTTCAATTAGGTAAATTCTCTGCTCAATTAGGTTTAAGACAAGAGTTAGTAACGAATAATTTCAAAAAAACTACATATAATAACGTTGAGACCAAATTTGATAAGGACTATAATCCATTATATCCTACCGTTCACTTATCTTATCAACTAAATCCAATGAATTCATTCCAAATTTCATACTCAAGAAGAATCCGCCGTCCTGATCCGTGGACGATGATGCCTAATATTGATAGGACAAATAAAGAATATTTGCGTTTTGGTAACCCAGAAATTGACCCTGAATACACTAATGCTTTCGAGCTAGGTTGGTCTTTGATGTTCAAAAAGACTACAATATTTACCTCTGTTTATTATCGTCAAGTTTCTAATGGCATGACACGTTTTCAATTTCTTTGGAATGAAGAAAATGCTCACAAATATGGCTTTGATTGGGCGTGGGAATCTGCAAGTAATGACGAAGCAAATAGCGTAACTGCCCAAACATTCGTTAATCTTTCCCATTCATCCAACTATGGTTTGGAAGTAATTGTAGATAGAGATATTACAGATTGGTGGAGAGCGAATTTGAGTATGAACTTCTTTGGTTCTTATCAAGATGGTACAGATTTGGGTTACGAGGAAGTTACTTCTATGAATTTTAGTACAAAACTCAACACAACAATAACTCTTCCTAAGAATTTTACAGTACAATTATCTGGACGTTATACTGCTCCAAGAAAAACAATTCAAGGTAGAGACGATGCAAGATATGCAGTTGATTTGGCAATACGCAAATCTTTGTTAGATAAACGCTTAAGTCTTGCTTTGAATATTAGAGATATTTTTGATACACACGGCGGTTTTGGTTACGCTTATACAGATCAATATGTTTCATTTACCAAACGTCATCCTTATTCCCGTAGTGCTACTTTGTCAGTGTCTTATAATTTCGGCAAAACTGCTAATATGCGTAAGAAACTAAAACAAGTAGAATCTTCAAGTGGATATAGCGGTAGTGGTAGCGGAGTAAATTATGATGAATAACGTAGTTTATTGCAAGATACGTAAAAAATATGTTGCCTTAACGCCAGAAGAGCAAGTAAGGCAACGTATTATTTTTATATTAAGTGAAGAATTTCATTACCCTTTGACAAGATTTTCTTTGGAGGCGAGATTTGTAGTTGGACAATTAATCAAGCGTTATGATATTGTTGTGTATAACAAAGATAAAGAGCCATTTATGTTAGTAGAATGCAAATCCAAGAAAGTCAAAATAACTCAAAAAACTATTGACCAGGCAATAACTTACAATGTAACAATGAAAGCCAAATACATACTACTATCTAATGGAATTACAACCATTTTATTAAGAAATACAAGCAAAGGTTATATCCAGCAAAAGAGTATTCCTAAATTAGATTAATCTTTTCAGGCGTTTTCTTTTTTGTAAGAAAATTGTAAGTAGGAGAAATAGAATATTTCTAAAAGGTTAGATTTTTAGAGTCTTGCGTTTTATTACAATAAAATCAAATATCATACAAACAAAATCACATATCATTTGAATAAGTACTGACAATATTTTAATAACTTCAATACTTATCAGAATAACTTTAATAGTTATTTGAATAACTTTAATAGTTATCAAAATAACTTTAATAGTTATCAGAATAACTTTAATAGTTATCAGAATAACTTTAATAGTTATTTGAATAACTTTAATAGTTATCAGAATAACTTTAATAGTTATCAGAATAAC
>CAVGDP010000226.1:0-4182 GCA_963627985.1 uncultured Eubacteriales bacterium | reverse complement strand
ACGATGAGCAAAGATAATAAATTTATTGGACAGCATATATTAAATCAACTAATATGGTTAATTAAAAATTGTAAAAGTTATTATAACGATATATAATGTGGCGTATGGGTCATTTTGCCTGGTGAATTTTTTACTTTAATATTTGGAGAGAAACAAAAAACATTGTATTTTTACATCGTAATACGAAGTATAGTGGAGCTCTGTTGGGTGCAACTCCAGGAGGAATACGATTGCAGAAGCGATAAGTATGAGGTAGAAGCCTTTGATTTGGCTTCTATCTTTTTATACTAAAAGCTTTCTCTAATGCCAAGAAAACCAACAAATGAATCGATAGCGATTCATTCTATTCATACCACTGTGAGAAAACATTTGTTGTTACAAAACCTTTATTTAATGTTTTCAACCATCACAAAGCTAATGTAAATAAAGCAGAATAGAACTATTCCACCACGCAAAATGACCCATTGAGCGACTTTGATGCTCAATTTTTTATTTCAAAACTTTGAAATGTCCGTCTCTTTAATGTACACAAGGGAAAACGATAGGTCGCACCACGCAAAATGACCTATAGGTCGTATTTTTTAATTTCAAAATACTTGTTCAGTTTTGTAAGTAAGTCGTTATTCTCTTGCTCAATCTTTTTGTCTTCTTTGTCTTTTTCAAGTGCCAAATATAATTGATTACTATTAGAATATATCTTACCGATTATTTCTTTGAAGTGAGTTTTGATATAAGTAGCAATAAATTCCTTAGTATCTACATTGCTATTCTCTACCGTCAAAGTATAGAACTCAAAATTCTTCTGTAAATGTTCATGTATAGTCTTTCGGAATTTGTTTCGTATCGTCTCTTTCCATCTTGCTTGTTCGTTCTTGTTATTCCTGGAATAAAGCGACAAGACAAACAAGAAGTTTACATCATAATGAAACAATAGAAGAGTATCACGGTCAAATAAACGATTTTTGAATTGATAACTCTTGTAAAAAGTCACTTGTTTATCACTTTTCTTTATTACATCCTTATTGTATTTAAACTCTTTATCCATACGTGCCGAGATAAAGAAGTTAGGGATTATATTATATCCTTCGGTTAAATCATCACGGAGTTTAATCCCCGACTTTTCCTTCTCGTCTATTTTCCTTTCGCCATTGAAAATATCTACATTCCATTGAATTACGTTGCGAGCGTATGCATATTGCTTATAAATACTCCCCGTTCCTAATTCATTACCCATCTTATAATACTTTGAGTCGCCAATATAATAAGTCTGACCATTCCCTATAAGACTCTTTGCCTTAAATAGATGATCGATGATTTTGCCATAGTCCTGTTTTTTACTCATCCCATCAGGTAGAGGGTTATCGCCTATAATCGTGTCTATAATATCCTCAAAGATTATATTGAAAGACTTAACTAACAAATACTCCTTTTGTTCTGTCTTAACAAATATCTGTCTTGCCTCATCAAAGAACGCATAGCAGAGTCGCCATAGTTGTATAGCCTTATCAGAAAAATATTTGTATTTGATTTGTCGCAATCTTACCGTACCATAGCCGTGAAGATATTTCTCAAACTGTTTGCCTGTAATTAAGGGGAAATTACAGTTGATATTCTTCTCAAAACCATACGTATCCCCAATAAAGTTAAGTATAGAAAAGAAGATAATAAGCAGTTGTTCATCGAAATTAATCTGCCGTTTCTTGTTAACAGGATGCAGATAAACAGCACTACCATCCTGAATGATAGCAGGCGTAGTAGCAATGGTTCGTGTCCAGTTTATCTTGTTTATACCTGAATGCAAGTTCCTCAGTACAAAGAAGAAAAAGTTCTGATTATCCTTATTGAATTGAATAAGTGCCAGTATTATATCCAAGAAAGTATTACTCTGCCTACGATTAACCGACCCTACTTTTGCTATTTTCTCTTGATAGATAATATTAGAGTCTTTATGCGTATTCTTATATACCACTATCGCACGATATATCAATACTGCAAACTTATATACAAAGTCCTCTTCTCTTTTTTCTTCGAAAGTATTCTCCCCTCTAAAGTCTATTATATCCTCTGGCTTATATTTACCAAATACAAGTTCCTGTCCGTCTACATCTTTAAGCATCACCTTTGGAAGAATAAAGACGCAGTCCTTTAGAGTAGTATTGTAGAAATATCCTATATAGTCTATAGACACCTTACCCTTGATATTCTTAAAGACTTCTGCACCTTTAAGAACTTCACGCACCGCTGTCGTATCATTATATTGATATTCTTCTATAAGTATACGCATAAAGTGAAGTATTGTATATTAAATGATTTCTGCTTTCAAGTCTAAATTTAACTTCTTTGCAATTTCTTCTAATTGTTTAACTTTGTATAGATTGCTAGTATTTGGGAATAGATATAAACCCGAACCTTTTCCAATCTCATGATTATGTTTTATAGATTCTACCTTTTTCTTATTTTTGAAAAATTTATTATTGCTATTTTTAATTATATTATCATCTACTATCATATAACATCCTGCAATTTTACTATTTTTTTGTATCTCTCTAATACGATCCACACCAATATCTTTTATTAATTTTTTTAACATATCTATAGCATTCTTACCATTATAAAGTTTACCATTATATGTTGCCTTTATAGGTGATTTATTTGGAATATCTTTACTTTTATGCTCTAATTCTAAGTTTCCTAAAAATACTTCTACTTTATCGCTAACCACTTTTGTCTCACCTTTTTCTACCGTATAGAACTTATCAAACGAAAGTTTTCCGTCCTCGCCGTCTTTGAAAATTCCGTCCTCAAACTCCATATCTTTGAATACATCATTCCAAAGGTAGAATATTACTTTACCAACAAACATCTCGGTATCAATTACTCCGTCTTTTGCCTTACAGAAGAAATATCCTAATTTCTTATCCTCAGAATGTGTCGCATTATAGATACTTTCGTTTATCTTTTGGATAAACTCCCACCAATCATAATTATTACTATTCACACTAATAACCCAATCTTGCTCTGCATTACTAATAGGTACATACTGCCAGTCCCAACGGCGTTTGAAAGCAGAGTCTATCGGAAAAAGACTTTGGTCGCTCGTATTCATCGTTGCCCAAATATAAAGATTATTTGGAAGTACAAGAATCTCACCTTCTAAAACCTGTTCGCAAATATCTTTACCATCGTAAAAACCATTTATTTCTTCCTTTACCTTATCCAAATTTATATCTTTGAAAGACTCTTGCAAATACTTTTTCATATCCGCATCCGCTGTAATTGGATATTCCGAAAAGCCTCCATTCTTTCTATCAAGTAATTGAAATAAATCTCCAAATATTTGTGCGAAATTACCTCTGTTTATCTCCTCTATTACAAGTACTTCGTCCACTACTTTATCTATTTTACTAACCCCATTATACTTTTTCCACGCTTTTACGTACGCCTGTAAAAATGCTTGAGGGACAAACTCATAAACAATTTTGTCCTCGTACATATCTTTTTTGTTTTCATCCTTAACTATAACAGCCTCTTTGCCTATTATTGTTCTAATAGGGACACGTATAGTTGTAGGTTTGTATGCTCCCACAAATGTACTATAATCGCTATCAGGGTGAAATGTTGTACGTATTACATGAACATGATCACCTTCATTCTTAATCATTTCATTGATTTTATACGACTTTCCTGTTCCCGGAGCACCATAAAATATTAATTAAACTGGTCTCATTTTATCTCTATTATTTAATGTATATGGCATAATGAATATTGTATTTAAAGATTTTATTATTTTGCATTTCTTATCTATTCCGTTATTGTTGTGTTACAAATTTTTTGTAGTTTTTATTAAGTAATATCAGTCTATTTGAGAATTTTATTCGTATAGCTAGTGAGTTTATGAGTGCAAAGGTACACAAAAAATTAAGAATATGATTTTTCTAACCTTTTTCATTCTGTGCAACATTGCTTAAAATTTCACGATAGGGAAAATAGAATATGTTAAAGAAAATGAAATTATAATAGTATCGCATATTATCAAAATAACATCAATAACCATTAGAATAACTTCAATAACTATTTGAATAACTTCAATAACTATTCAAATAAAATCAATAACTATTCGAATAAAATCAATAACTATTCGAATAAAATCAATAACTATTCGAATAACATTAATAACTATTC
>CAVGDP010000225.1:0-5878 GCA_963627985.1 uncultured Eubacteriales bacterium | reverse complement strand
GTTATTCGAATAGTTATTAATGTTATTCGAATAGTTATTAATGTTATTCAAATAGAATCTAATTCTATTCTAATGAAATGTGATTCTATTTTGACGAAATGTGATATTATGAAAATTATAAATTCTTTAAAATGTTCTATTTTCCCTATCGCCATTTTTTCTACGTTCATTTTCCAAATGAAAAAACATATTGAAAAGATATAATTTAACAAAAAGTTAAAGTTTTGTAATAAGAGACCTATAATACTATTACTTTCTTTGAGTTTATGAATGATAACTAACTCCAAAACAAATACATAGTATTTAGTTAGGGAAAATAAAAACAAATATTCTTATTGTCCTTTTGTTAGTATTAGATTTTTGGAGAGTATTGTCTTAAAAGATAGAGAAATAATTTGTCTTTTTCTTAAAATATTTAGTCTTTGTAGTCAAATTATAAAATGATTTAGTATCTTTGCACACTAAAATAGTACGGATATGGGAATAATATTTACAGTACGCAAACCGCGTCAATTTAATTACAAACCACGTTTTTACGATCCTAAAAAAGACGAATTGGAACAGTTAAAAGCTCAATATGGACCGATAGGTGATACGTATAATCGCAAGATTAGTTTCCGCAAAGCAATGGAAGAAAAAAAGGAAAAGAAATTATCAAAACCTATTCCTATGACAAAAATCTTATTATTTGCGTGTTTAATAGTCGGTTTGATATACATATTAATGACTTTTATTGAAAAATGGCAATAAATATATTACCCGAAAATATTGCTAATCAAATTGCCGCTGGGGAAGTTGTAAATCGTCCTGCAAGTGTAGTTAAAGAATTGATAGAAAACTCAATAGATGCATATAGTTCACAAATTACTTTAATCATCAAAGATGCCGGTCGGACACTTGTAGAAGTTATGGACAATGGTTGCGGTATGGACGAAATGGATGCACAAAAATGTTTTCTTCCTCACGCAACTAGTAAGATTAAGACTGAAAGTGATTTACGCAATTTAACTACAATGGGTTTTAGGGGTGAAGCCCTCGCCTCTATTGCTGCTATTGCACAAGTAGAATTAAAAACCAAAAGAAAAGATGCTAATTTAGCCGAAGAAGTTATAATAGAAGGTGGTGAAATAAAGTCTATTAGCAAGACAACAGCCAAAGATGGAACGAATATAAAAGTAAAAAATATATTCTATAACGTACCCGCTCGGCGCAATTTTCTAAAAAGTGATATTGTTGAGTATTCTCATATCAATGAAGCCTTTATACGTATTGCTCTAATCAATCCTAATATTGCTTTTACCTACATAAAGGACGACAATGTAGTATATAAATTAGATAAAACTACTTTTCGTAAACGTATTGTAGATATCTTTGGGAGCAACTTCAATCAAAATCTTTTGGAAGTAAAGGAAAAAATTGATTTAGTAGAAATTACAGGTTTTATCTCTACTATTACTTTAACCAAAAAGAACAAAAATTACGAATACTTCTTTGTTAATAATCGTTTTATGAAAAATCCTTACTTTGCTAACGCAATAGAAAGGGCTTATCTTACACTTATTCCTCCAAAGACTTATCCTTGTTTCTTTATTAACATAAAAGTAAATCCCAAAGATATAGATGTGAATATTCATCCTACCAAAACAGAGGTCAAATTTATTGATGATAAGATTATTTATTCAATCTTGAATGCTACTGTAAGAAAGACACTTGGACAAAACACCTTAAGTAATACTTTATCGTTTGAAAAATCTCCTATTTCTTTTCCTTCTCCTGACAAGAATTATGTACCAAAAAATACTACCATTAATTATAATAGTGCTTTCAATCCTTTTGCGAAACAAAATGCAAATCCTTCCTTTGACTTCTCTACTCCTATCAATAAAGTTCGTGTTCAGACGGAGATTTCGTTTAATGATGAGAATATTTTTAGCCACAAAGAAGACAATAACTTAGATAATAATTCTACTTTCTTACCTTTTCAATTTCTAAATAAGTATATTATCTATCCAAATAATGATAAAATTTTGATAATAAATCAATTCAACGCATCAAAAAAGATAATTTATGAGTCAATTATAAAAGAAAATTATCCTTCTTTGGAAAAAGAAAAATTACTCTTACCTTTTACTCACAAATTCTCTGCTTTGGATATAATTTCTTTTCAATCGCAAGAGAAATTATTACATAAAATTGGATTTGAATATACTATCAATCAAGATAATAGCGTAGATTTTATATCCATACCCGAGAATATGTCTAACTTATCGGCAATGAATTTGGTAAATGATATAATTAACGAAGAGATAAGTAACGATGATAAGCCATTAATTATTGCTGATAGATTAGCAATTAAGAATGGTAAAATATTATCTATAAAAGAAATAAACGATTTAGTTAATAAATTACTTAATACAGAAGATTCTGAATTTTTGCCTATGAATGAGAGAATTTTTCTATCCATTGACAATAATTTCTTAAATAAGATATTCTTCTAATTCAAAAGTTATCTAATTTTATTACTAAATACTTCTGATTTAATAGTTCATAAGACACAGAATAAAAGAATAATATAAAACAACACAAAATATGAAAAAACAATTCTTAATAACATCAATGCTTATGGCAACAACATTATTATCGGCACAAATGTCCAAAGAAGAAATGCAACAAATTGAGACGTCAAATCCATTAATCCAAACGTGGAATACGCCACATCAGACGCCACCTTTTGATTTGATAAAAGTAAGTGATTACAAACCTGCTATGTTGTATGCAATAGAAAAGTCCAAAACGGATATTAACAAGATAATCGCTAATTCACAAGAGCCAACTTTTGATAATACGATTGTAGCATACGAACGTAGTGGCAGGATGTTAGACAAAGTTTCTGGTTTATTATTCAATATGAATGAGGCATTTACTTCTGATTCTTTACAAGCAGTAGCACAAGAATTAACTCCTATTCTTACTCAATACTATAATGAAATTAGCACAAATGTTCAACTATTTGCCAAAATCAAAATGGTATATGATAATAGGGATTTCATACCTCTAACGACCGAAGATAGAATGCTTTTGGATAAAATCTACAAAGGATTTATTCGTAACGGTGCTTTGCTGACCGGTAAGGCAAAAGAAGAATTCCAAGAGGCAACTAAACAATTAGGTGTCTTATCTCTGAAATTTAATCAAAACGTTCTTAATGACCAAAACTCATTTTGTTTGAATGTTACCAATAAAAAAGACGTTGATGGTATGCCTGAATACACTTTGGATGCTGCTAAACAAGAAGCCAAGTCAAGAGGAATGAAAGGATACGCCTTTACGTTAGACCAACCTTCATACGTGGCAGTTATGTCCTATTGCCCTAATAGAGAGATAAGAGAAAAAATATGGAAGGCGTATAATTCTATGGGTAATCATAATGATACTAACGACAATAAGCAAATAATAAGAGATATTGTTAATTTGCGATTGAAAATGGCACAATTATTAGGTTACAAATCTTACGCAGAATACGAACTTGAAGACAAAATGGCAGAAAATCCTCAAAAAGTAAATACTTTTCTAAACGATTTACTCTCTACAAGTATGCCATTCGCTAAACAAGATCTAAAAACATTACAAGATTATGCCAATGCACACGGTTTTCAAGGGGAATTAAATCGTTGGGATTTCTCTTTCTACTCGGAACAATTAAGAAAAGAAAAATATAATATATCACCAGAATTGCTCAAACCTTATTTTAATTTGGATTATGTAAAAAAAGGTATCTTCGAATTAGTAAGCAGATTATACAATCTTGAATTTAAGGAAAACAAATCAATACCTGTCTATCACAAAGATGTACAAGTTTATGAAGTTTATGACAAAACTAACAACAAGTTTCTTGCTGTCTTGTACATGGACTTTTTCCCAAGAGAGAATAAACGTCAAGGAGCCTGGATGACAAGTTTTAGAGAACAAAGCAAAGCAGGTAGCATAGACACTCGTCCTTTGATTCAATTAGTTACTAATTTTTCCAAACCAACTACTAAAACTCCTTCCCTATTAACCTTTGATGAAGTAACTACATTCTTACATGAATTTGGACATTGCCTACATGGTATACTTTCCTCTTGTACTTATCAATCTCTTTCGGGTACTAATGTTGCCCATGACTTTGTTGAGACGATGAGTCAGTTTATGGAAAATTACGCTTACGAAAAAGAATTCTTGGATATGTTTGCTGTTCATTACAAGACTGGCGAAAAAATCCCTCAATCCTATATAGATAAAATCAAACAAGCAAAACAATACAACGCCGGTTGGTTATCTATTCGTCAATTATTCTTTGGTATCTTAGATATGACATGGCATTCTATGGAAAAGGAATATAACGGCGATATTGTGGATATAGAGAAAATTGCTAGTAGTAAAGCAGAACTTATGCCTATGATAGATGGTTGCATGATGAGTACTCAATTCTCTCATATCTTTGCCGGAGGTTATGCTGCCGGTTATTATGGCTACAAGTGGAGTGAAGTAATTGCGGCCGACACATATCAAGCCTTCAGAGAGCAAGGAATATTTAATCCAAGTGTAACATCGTCTTTCCGTAATAACGTTTTATCAAGAGGAGGCACCAAAAAACCGATGGAATTATACAAAGCCTTTCGTGGACACGAGCCAACAAATGAAGCATTTTTGAAACAAGAAGGTTTTATCAAATAAATATAGGAGATAAACAAATGAAAGAAAACTTGAAAATAGTTGCCGTAGAACCTATTGGCATAGATAATAATAAGGAAAAAGAATTGCAAACAACATTTGCTCAATTCAACTGTACATTTACTCTTTATAAGGATAGAAAAGAAGATAATCAATCACTTATCTCTCGTATTGCCGACAATGATATTGTGATTATCTCTAATATTCCTCTTTCCAAAGAGGTATTATCTCAATGTCCAAACGTCAAATTACTTGCAGTTGCCTTTACGGGTGTAGATCATATAGATACTGCTTATTGCAAAGAGAGAAATATAGAGGTTATCAATGCCACAGGTTATGCTACCGAGGCAGTTAGTGAATTAGCAATAGGTTTGATGTTAGATGTTTTAAGGAAAATATCTTCTATGAATAATTCTATACGCAATGGAGGAACAAGAAATAATTTTTTAGGAACAGAACTAAAAAACAAGACCATAGGTATAGTTGGTATGGGAGCAATCGGCAAACGTACGGCTTTGTTATTGCGTGCTTTTGGTTGTAATGTTATTGCAAATTCCCACAGAACACATTTGTTTTATCAGAGAGAAGGTATTGTCTATACGGATCTACCAACGCTAATGAAAAACAGTGATATAATTTCCTTACATGTACCCCTAACGCAAGACACTTATCATTTAATTAATGCAAACTTACTATCTTTATGCAAACCTTCTGCTATAATTATCAATACAGCAAGAGGTAATGTGATAGATATGGATTGTTTGGCTAAAATGTTAAATGAAAACAAATTAGCAGGTGCGGGTATAGACGTATATGAAAAAGAACCACCATTAAGTAATAATCATCCTCTACTTAATGCACCAAATTGCGTATGTGTTCCTCATATTGCGTTTGCGACAAAAGAAAGTTTTGAGCAAAGAATTGAAATTGTCAAAAATAATATTGTTGATTGGTTAAAAAAATAAATACTTATTGTTTTTTCTTTTTATATAGAAATAGCAATATCAACAATTACAGATATTTATTGTATAATAGGCAGAGTTTTCTTTGCCTATTTCTGTTTTTCTTTATTTGATAATTTTAGTGTCCGGTAAAAATTTACAGATAGATTAATTTCTTACCAAGATTTATCATAAAACCACAAAAATATTGCAATGTTTCACGC
>CAVGDP010000224.1:0-2183 GCA_963627985.1 uncultured Eubacteriales bacterium | reverse complement strand
GTTTAACACATTTCAAGAAAAAATGCAATACTCTTAGCAAAAAAAACGATGAGAAAACATTAAAAAGGACAAAAAAAATAAACCTTTGTAGAGAATTATTTAATCATTTTAGTCAAAATTTCTATTTTTCCACTATGGAATTTACTTTGAGAATTAACAAGCGCAAATTGCTAGCAATAATTTTGCAAAATGTGTGGCAATCGCTTGCAAAAAAGAAAAATATGTGCTATAATCCCTTTGCTGTGCTAGGCGGGGAGCTAGCGGTGCCCTATTCCTACAATCCGCTATAGTAGGGTTGAAAGCCGTTTTCGGGGTCTTCGCGCCTTACGCAAGTGACATTTTTCGACGTTGAACTCAAGGTCTTGTGCAATATTAACCTATGAACCATGTCAGAGCCTGACCGCAGCAGCATTAAGTGGGAACTAGTATGTGCCACAAGGGTGCTTTGGGGGAGTCGACAAAGTGAGGGCTACGTTTGGTAGAAACAACAACGACGGATGCACAGTATTGCAGGTGTAGTTTAGTGGTAGAACACAAGCTTCCCAAGCTTGTTGTGGGGGTTCGATTCCCCTTGTCTGCTCCAAAATTGATGAAATTACCCCCGTTTCTTGGACTGAAATATGTTACAATGAAATGGGGGTTTTATTATATGAAATATTCACTGAAAGAGAAATTAAAGATAGTCAAGGAACATGTAGAACAAGGAACACCTTTGTATGAATTAGCCAAAAAATATGATTATCATGTAACTAATATAAAATATCAATGTAGTCTTTATAGACTTCATGGGGATAAAGCATTTGAAGACCATGGAACGAGTAGATGCTATAGCAGAGAAGATAAACTGGAAGCTATAGACAGAGTGTTAAATGGAAAAGAAAGTAGAAGACAAGTGGCATTAAGCATGATGCTTACAGATCCAAAAATAGTAGACGATTGGGTCAGAAAATATCAAAAAGAAGGTGAAGAAGCAATTCAAGATACTCATAGTAGAAGTCATTATTTAATACATGAGGATAGATTGCAAGTAGAAGCAAATAAGAAATTATTAGAACGACTCGAATATTTAGAAGCAGAGAATGAATATCTAAAAAAATCGTACGCCCTAATTCAGAAGAGAGAGCAACAAGGGAAGAACAAGCCCTGATAGTAAAAGAGTTAGGGCAAAAATATAAGCTCTCAATGTTATTAGAGATAGCAAAATTATCAAAATCAACTTATTTTTATAAACTGGAACATATGGATTATAAGCATAATAAAGATAAAGAAATAAGAGAAAAAATATTAAAGATATTTGAGGATAATTATTGTAAGTATGGATTGCCAAGGACAACGCAAGAATTAAGAAATCAAGGGTATTTAATCAATAAAAAGAGAGTGGAAAGAATAATGAAAGAGTTGGATATAAAAGCAAGACCTCAATCAAAGAGATACAACTCTTATAAAGGAGAAGCAGGAAAAGTATGTTCAAATAAATTATTGGTTAAACAAGAAATAAAGCATAAGATACATATAAAAAGAGACTTTACAACAGTTAGGCCATATGAAAAATTAGGTACGGATGTAACTGTATTTATAACAGATTATGGTAAATTATATTTATCACCAATAATAGATTTTCATACAAGAGAGATATTAAGTTATTGTATAAGTGAGAATCCAAATTATGCCCAAGTAAGAACGATGCTAAATAATTTATTCAGGAAGCATAGGGATAAATTATCGGGAGCAATATTACATTCTGATCAAGGATATCAATATCAAATGAAAGTATATCAACAAACGTTAATAGAACATGATATAGTACAAAGTATGTCTAGGAAAGGTAATTGCTTAGATAACTCACCGACAGAAAATTTCTTTGGAAGGCTTAAAGAAGAAATGTATTATGGAAGGGAAAATACATTTCAATCATTAGAACATTTAAGAAAAGAACTAGTTAAATATATAAAATATTATAATGAAAAAAGAATTGTAAATAAGTTATCGATTTCACCAGTTATGTATAGACAACAATATTATTCAAATATATAATTAAAGTACAGGTAGTGGGTTAACAACCCTCAGTCCAAATAATCGGGGTAACCTCAAAACCCCGATATCTCCTGGAGTATCAAACTTAAATTGAATTTCTAGGTGATTATCTGAATATACTTTAATATAGCTGATATAGAGATCTATAG
>CAVGDP010000223.1:0-4159 GCA_963627985.1 uncultured Eubacteriales bacterium | reverse complement strand
CCATCACTCGTGTTGATGATTATCAATTTATTGTTGATTTACCTTACCAAATAGTTGAATAAAAACATGACTTTACAAATACTTTTTAATAGATTGTTTCTGATTTTCTTATTCATTTTCTTGTATGCTTGCAATGAGCAAAATAATAATTTGCCTCATTGTACTACAGTCAATGAATTAAGAAAAGAAGTATTATCAGAAAAAGATTGTTATAAAATTGTTTTCTTATACGATTCTTCCTGTGGACAATGCGAAAGACACTTCAATTATATGTGCAATACATTTGACAAAAATGAAAACATTGATAGTATAAAATACTATTTAGTCTCTTTGTCTAAATATTGGACACTACCTGATACGTCTTTCAATAATTTTGTTCACAAAAACAATGTAAATACTTATATAGACACAAATAATAGTGCAAAATCTTTTGTTAAAGAATTAGTTACCGACACATCTATCTTTCTACATAATGGTACGCCGTATACTATTATATTCTCTCCTGATAACAAAATATTAAAAAGTATTTGTAATATTGATGACACAATTGTTCTGTTTTTAACCAACACTGCTGATTTAAATTTAGAGCATTTGTCCGAAATAGATTTTTCAAAACCTTTAAATCTAATAAAGAGATGAAAATAAAATTTGTAATCTTGTTAGCGATACTATCGTTTATATGTATTTCTTGTAAAACTCCTATTAAATTTTCTTTTTTATCAGTATGTATAGAAACGAAGGAAACAATTAAGTTGGCCAAAGAAAAAGGATATACAGCGGTATCGGCTAATGATCTAAAAAAAATGCTATTTAACGATACCACACACTATAAGTTTGTAATCATCTACTCTCCTTGTTGTGGAGCAAGCGAAGAGCACATGAAACGCACATATCCTCAAATACTTAAAAAAGTTGGCAAAGAAAAAGTCAAATGGTATTACATCTTAGATGATTCAGGAGGAATAGAACTCGATGAGGATTTAAGACAGAGGTATGGTCTTACTGAGTTTGGAAAATATTATCTTCATGATTCAAAATTTTCTTCAGGTTATTCATCTCTTACAGATCTCACTAATTATATCTTTAGTAAAGAAAAAGTCAAAATTAATGATGATTTAGGCATTCCTACTAATTTTATTGTAAGCAAAGACGGCAAACTCCTGAAAAGTCTTTTTGTTTATGATGATATGAAAGCAATCCATACAACAGATCTTTATTCTATTTTGGATAAAGATTTAGAAGATCTTAACTTTAATAAAATTGGTACCGTTCGTATTCCATATTCCAAACATGAAACAATACAAGGAATGGAATAAATAATAAACAGAACGAAATCTATTAGTTATAAAAACTAAACAACAAAAAAATTCGTACCGCTTATTAGTAGTACGAATTTTTCTTTTGTGTAAAATGCTATTAAATTAGGACATCTTATAATCTCTTGCCTTGAATAATAATTCTAACATCTTAAGAGCAGAATCAGCTATCTTGGTACCAGGTCCAAACACAGCAGCAACGCCCTTATCAAACAAGAATTGATAATCTTGCGGAGGAATAACTCCACCGGCAGTTATAATAATATCCTCACGTCCTAATTTCTTCAACTCTTCTATTACCTGAGGTATTAAAGTCTTGTGTCCGGCAGCCAAAGAACTAACGCCCAACAAATGAACATCGTTCTCAACGGCTTGTTTAGCACATTCCTCTGGAGTTTGGAACAAAGGACCCATATCTACATCAAATCCTATATCAGCATATCCTGTTGCTACGACCTTAGCACCTCTATCGTGTCCATCTTGTCCCATCTTTGCAACCATAACTCTTGGACGTCTGCCCTCTAATTCCGCAAAACGATCACAAAGTTGTTGTGCCTTCTTAAAATTATCATTATTCTTTGTATCCTGACTATACACTCCTGAAATCAAATTAATTTTTGCTTTATATCTTCCAAAATGTTTTTCCAAGGCATCCGATATCTCACCCAAAGACGCACGTTTCCTTGCTGCATCTATACTCAAAGCTAAAAGATTACCTTCACCTGATTGTGCACAATTAGATAACGCCTCCAAAGCCTGTCTACAATCGTCCTCATTTCTTTCACTTCTAAGTTTTTTCAAACGTTTGATCTGTGCCTCTCTAACTGCTGTGTTATCTATCTCCAAAGTATCTATCGCCTGTTCGTGTTCCAAACGATATTTATTTACTCCCAAAATAGTATCTATACCACTATCTATTCTTGCTTGTTTTCTTGCCGAAGACTCCTCTATTCGCATCTTTGGAACGCCCGACTCTATCGCAGTAGCCATACCTCCCAACTTCTCAACCTCTTGTATATGTTGCCAAGCACGATGTGCTAATTCGTTAGTTAGTGATTCTACATAATAACTACCTGCCCATGGGTCTAACGAACGACAAATATTCGTTTCCTCTTGTAGATATATCTGTGTATTACGAGCAATACGAGCAGAGAAATCCGTAGGTAACGCAATAGCCTCGTCCAAAGCATTAGTATGTAATGATTGTGTATGACCCAAAGCAGCACCCATAGCCTCAATACAAGTTCTACCTACATTATTAAACGGATCCTGCTCGGTAAGAGACCATCCCGATGTTTGAGAGTGTGTACGTAAAGCCAATGATTTAGGATTCTGTGGATTGAATTGCTTAACTATCTTTGCCCAAAGCATTCTTGCAGCACGCATCTTTGCTATCTCCATAAAATGATTCATACCTACACCCCAGAAGAAAGATAAACGTGGAGCAAATTGGTCAATAGTCATACCAGCGTTAATACCTGCCCTTATATACTCTAATCCGTCCGCCAAAGTATAAGCCATTTCTATATCGGCTGTTGCTCCTGCTTCTTGCATGTGGTAACCCGAGATAGATATTGAATTAAATTTCGGCATATTTTGAGAAGTATACGCAAATATATCTGCAATAATTCTCATAGATGGTTTAGGTGGATAGATATAGGTATTACGAACCATGAACTCTTTTAGAATATCATTTTGTATTGTACCTGCTAATTGACTTTGTTGCACACCTTGTTCCTCTGCTGCAATAATATAGAATGCCAATATAGGCAAAACTGCACCGTTCATTGTCATCGAGACAGACATCTTTCCCAAATCTATTTGGTCAAATAATATCTTCATATCCAAGATACTATCCACAGCAACTCCTGCCTTACCAACATCACCCACAACTCTCGGATGATCTGAATCATATCCCCTATGAGTAGGCAAGTCAAACGCAACAGACAAACCTTTCTGCCCCGCAGCAATATTTCTACGATAGAAAGCATTACTTTCTTCGGCAGTAGAGAAACCTGCATATTGTCTAATCGTCCAAGGACGCATAACATACATTGTGGAATACGGTCCTCTCAAAAAAGGCGAAACACCTGCCGCATAATTCAAATGTTCCATACCTTCAAGGTCGTCTTTACCATATACAGGTTTAACTGGAATTTGCTCAGGTGTCATCCAATTCTTTTCTATATCTACTTTTTGTTCCCAATCGTGAAAACTCTCATATTTATATGGAGTCTTAAAATCTACATTATCAAAATTAGGTCGCATATCGTAAGTGTTTTCTTTTTTTCTTTATGAAATATCTGCAAAAGTACTATTATTTTTTCAATTGAGTACTTTTTTCTCTCAATTTCTTTTCTAATTATATCATAAATATTTAATTATCACCGACTTGTTTCGTACAAAATCACCATTATTATTAATGTTTTTATTTTTCTCTCTACATATTTCATTCTTCTGCTCCCTGTTTTTATTTATTCGTGTCCATTAAAATATATATATTCCGATATAACTAATTTATTTTCAGTGTAATTTTCAAATAAAATAATATTTCAAATCACCCCTTCTAAAAAAACTTTAAGCACTCGTTTTGTTATGATTTTTCTAATATTTTTCCGTCCGTGAAATATTGCTTAAAATTTCTTAATAAGAAAAATAGAATATTTTAAAGAAAGAGAAATTCGAATAACATCACATTTCGTCAAAATAAAATCAATAACTATTCTAATAACTTCAATAACTATTCTAACAACTTCAATAACTATTCTAATAACTTCAATAACTATTTTGATAACTTCAATAACTATTCTAATAACTTCAATAACTATTCTAATAACTTCAAT
>CAVGDP010000222.1:0-2141 GCA_963627985.1 uncultured Eubacteriales bacterium | reverse complement strand
AAGACCATATAGGGAAAATAGAACATTTTGGGGGCGTGAAACATTGCAAGATTTTGGCGTCTTTTGAGGATAAATCTTGGTAAGAAATTATTTTATCTGTAGATTTTTACCGGACACTAATAAAAGATAACGAACTTCTCACAATGGGTGATGGGACAAAAGTTGCTATGAGAACGATGTGGACAAAAGATAGTTTTGAAAATATTGTTGATCATGCAAAGCAATATTGTATTGAAGTTGCCAAATTTCAAGCAGCAGATAAAGGTGGTAAAAAAGGTGGTTTTCGTTTAGAATATCTTAATGGCTATGTCCCACCTGTAACTACATCTACTAAAAAGAAGACTCCATGGTTATGGATTGCTATAGCAACAGTAGTCCTTATTGCTGTTCTTATTCTTTGTATGAAAGGATGCAATAATCAATCAGACGTTAAAGTCGTAGAGAAAACAGTTGTGGTTCACGATACACTCTATGTGAAGCAGATTGAAGAAATAGAGAAAAATTTCAATGCTGCCGAATTTGACTTAGGTAAGGCTGAATTATCTGAATCTGCAAAGTCTGTTCTTCGTGATTTGGCAAAGTTGATGAAAAAGGACACCAAACTTCGTTTACGTTTAGAAGGACATTCTTCTGAAGAAGGTAGTGCTGCCTTGAATCAAAAGTTGAGTAAGGATCGTGCCCAAGTTGCAATTGACTTCCTAGTAAACAGCGAAGGAATTGATGGTAATCGTTTAGAGGCAGTAGGATATGGTTCATCTCAACTAAAGAATAAGGATAATCCTAATGCACCAGAAAACCGTCGTACTGAGTTCATAATTATTGAGTAATAAATTAATCAAACAATAAACATTTCAAAAATTAAGTATTATGGCAGATCTTAAAATTAGCGGTCGAATGAAAGTCAAGACACTTAGGGCAGATTTTAAAAAAGCTTTTGGGGCAACACTACGTGTATATACAACGCATAGTTGTAAACAAAGGGCAGATGATGCTACCCTTGCAACTCTTATGAATAAGACAAAAGCAAAAGGTGGCGAATGTACTTTTGGTTCCAATCTTCTAGTTGGCAACTTTGAAAAAAAAGTTACCGAGCTCTATGGTATTGGAGTACAAGTTGCTACTCCTGACGATAGCGGACTTTGTGACAATAACATTACTCTTTGTACTGCAGGTAAAAAGTAAAATTAAATAGAAAAAGTTTGTATCATGGTCTTATACCTGATACAAACTTTTTATTTATATAATTATGAAACTATGGCCTGTTAGTCGAATAGTAGACTAAAATCTTTTTAATTTAAAAGGTATGAATAGTTAATGGTATGTAATGTAATTATTCATAATTTATTGCGACAAAACAGGCAACGGAACTGCAATACGATAAAATCTCCAAATGCAATCATCTTCTTTTTCTATCAGTTCCTCAATTGATTTTTCCTTAAATGGATTTATTGTCTCACACTCTTTTGGATAAATGACAACGCATGTAATATTTTCGGTCGGAGAGGCATCAAATAATTTTTTATCTCTTGCATAACCACACAATTGTCTTACAATAGATACATCAATATTGCGATTTTCAAAACGAGGAATATACTTTGTATCCATTACAATATTTGGATTATGGCATATAAAATCAGGGTATCCAGTATTACCTTTTGCTTGATATTCTATCTTGTCTCCGTATGCTTTTTTTAGTAAACCAAGAACATAATGTTCATACAATAACGACATATCAATCCAAAAGACAGGGCAATATTTATTTTCTACAGGAGTTATATTGGTTATATTATAATCATATCGTCGTAAAATCATTTGGGCAAGTCTTATTGCCTCGTTGTATTCTTTGAATATTTTGTTATGTTTAATAAACTTCACTTCCCAAACCTCAATCTGATCATCTACATCACTAAAGATTGACAGATAATTATTAACCATCTGCTGAAGATCTTGAAGGCTATCACTACTTGCTATGTTTTGTAGAATTTGTCGTGAAAAGAGTAAAGCCTTTTTTAGAAGTCTGTTCTCGGGTGTATTCACAGAATATTCTTGAAACTTGCAATAGATCTTATCATACCGTTTCTTTAGGATATTTGTCCTTTCATTTCTGTAAATCATTATGCGACCTTTGATTTTATTTAAAT
>CAVGDP010000221.1:0-27116 GCA_963627985.1 uncultured Eubacteriales bacterium | reverse complement strand
TTAATAACTATTCAAATAACATTAATAACTATTCAAATAACATTAATAACTATTCTAATAACATTAATAACTATTCTAATAACATTAATAACTATTCTAATAACATTAATAACTATTCTAATAACATTAATAACTATTCTAATAACATTAATAACTATTCTAATAACATTAATAACTATTTGGATGATTTTAGTACTTATTCTAAATACTATATAATTAAATAATTACAAGAGTGCAAAATCCTCCATTTTTACTCAAAATATGACTACCGAAAATGACCTTATAGGAAAAATAGAACATTTTGGGAGCGTGAAATATTGCAATATTTTTGTGAGTTTATGATAAATCTTGTTAAGAAATTATTTTATCTGCGGATTTTTACCGGACACTAATAATTTTATTTGGTAGTCTCGGATAATCTTCAATGTTATCAAAATAATATCTAATTTTATTTATCATCTATAATCTCTTTGCCGTGCGGACGAATAATTGTTACGCTATCAAATTGCTCATTAGCCGTCATACCATCCCCAAAACTCTCCCCTCCTCTATTATAACGACGAATAGGTTGGTTGGTATAGATAATTTTTTGGTCCTGATCCCAAAATAAATCCTTACAATAAATAGTATCTTGGTTATTGTAATTGATTAGTTTAATGGAGTCTCTAAGATAAACAAGATTAGAAGAAGCAGTATAATTAATTGCATAATTAGCCGTTAGGAAGGCTTTGTCAGACATATCTTTGTTGAAAAATCTTACTTTCACTCCTTTGGGAAAGACTGTCCTGGAACTATCCGAAGGGGTATTCACGCTATCGGTTGAAAAATACTGCACGATTGGTGAAGACAATTGAGCATAGACTTCACCTTTATCGCTCTTATAGAGTGAGATATCTTTCATAGTTTGAACAGGTAATTTGTAGAAATCAGTATTAGGAGCATATTCTCTCTCTTTGGAACAGGCAATTAATAAGAAAGGTATGGACAAGACTATAAATAATCTCGTCCATACTTGATAATATTTGAATTTGTTAATCACTAATCTCTTGTTTTTATGGTAGTAGAACCTCCTATCCAACCACCAATACCAACACTTGCTCCAACAGTCTTACCTTCAAAGAAGATATCTTGTTTGGATGGAAAATGTGCTCTTGCAGCATTCATTATCTTTTGAGCATCATTAGCAACAGATGGATCTAAACTCTTTGCACGTGCAGCTTCATCGTAAGCAGCCCATTTTGCTTCTCTACCACCAGAGGATAAATACATACTTGCTATTAAAACAGAAGCTTTGCCGGCGTAGGATTTGTCGTACGTAACAGCTCTTCTTGCTGCTTCTCTTGCAGAAGTATAATTCTTGGTTTTAGTTAAGGCATTAGCCAAAGCAAGTGCAGATTTAGTCTTTACACTTGTCTCGGTAGAAGTTTGTTCTGCCTCTTCCAAATATTTAACAGCTTCTGCATATTGTCCTTTACCGATAAGCATTTGTCCCATTAAAGATGCTGTCTTTGGTGTTGGCTCTAATTTGTGAAGGTTCTCCGTTGCTTGAAGGAATAATTCCTCACTCGTGCAACCTTTTCTTTCCATGTTGGTAGTAATCTTTTTCAATAAGGACAAATCATTAGGATTTGCAGTGAAACGATCTTGATATATCGGTACTATTTTATCACAAGAAGCAAAAGGTTCTATCAAAGTCTCCAAAGCATTAATATTATTTCTTGTATCATCTACTTCCTTTTGTAGTTTTTTCATTGACTTTTGGTCATTCTTTTGTGTTGCCTCGTCCAACTCATTAGAAGAATTGGTCAAAGATTGTTCCATTGCATCGGAAGCATAATCATAGACATCAAACATATCAGACCATTGTTCGCTATTAGCATTTATGGAACTAAAATAAAGAATTGTTGCTTTTAGGTATTTAACACAATAGACTTGATCTAAAAGTGCTTTATTAGCATCAGCATTTTCTTTGGCTTGTTTGTATAAATTATAGATTTTTTCTTTTTCGTTTGGTTTGCATTGCTCATACCATTCTGCCTTACGTGCAATTGCGTTCCAAGTCTCGCCATCGAATTCGCCCCATTTATCTAACATATTCAACATGTCATTAAAATAAGTCTCCTTTTCTACAGGTGTAGCGGTGTTGTACAAATTTACTAAAATATTGTAGCCTTGTTTGTAGGTGTTGATATGATATTTAGGACATATCTCCAATACTTTTTTCCACGGTTCGTAAGCATCTTTGTATGCCTTTTGTTTGTAATATTCTTTGTACAAAGAATTATTCATTAAACACTCTACACTGTCTTGTGGTGTATTACCAAATCTCTGTGCTTTAAGATCTTTCACTCCTAATAAACACACAGAGACTAATGCCAACATTAATGTTATCTTTCTCATTTTTTATTTTACTGTTTTTTATTGTATTCTAATTTAATTCTTTATTGATATTTCCTCTTAACAAACCAACGATCTCTTGCAGATAAGGACAAACCTATACGAAAATAATCTTCTTTTATTAAGTTATTGTCTGTTGTGCCTTGTCTTCCGTATCCAAAACTCAAATTAACCTTCGTACCCAATTTTTTGATAGGAAGAGCCATACCAAAAGTTATGCCATAATCCGCAATCCTTCTATCTTGTAAAAAGATATAACCATTATCATAATAGAAACCCAAACGATAGGCTATTTTCTTGTAATACAAGGAAGAAGCAATCTCTGGAATGTATTCTATACCGGCATTAAGTTGCCAATTGTCCTTTAAGGTGTTTTGTGTTTGCATCTCAAAATCAAATTCACTCCATTTGGTATAAGTAAAATCCATCTCGGCAAAGAATTTGTTTCTCTTGTCATAAGAAATACCCAAACCTAATTTCATAGGCATAGTAATATCGATATCTTTTTCCAAATAAGACAAAGTATCTTGTATATAATCTTGAGCAGAATAGTTATAACAAGTATAAAACATTTGTTTTTTGGACGCATTTAGCTTGTATTTTGGAGTAAAGGTTAAACCGATACTTAATCTATCGTCATTATTTAGAGTATAGAAGTATTGCAATCCAAAATCAACTCCAAAAGAAGATATATCATAATTCTTTTCTGTACAGTTATCAAAGAAACCTATTGTATCTCTCAAAACGCCCACGCTATCTCTTTGAGTTAGAAAAGTTAATGAAGAAGAGCGATATATATTACCAAAATAATAAGTAATATTAGCACCAAGTGATAGATTATGTTTTGCACTCTTAATAGGTTGATAAGATAAGCCTACGGTAAATTTATCTATTCCTCCATTCCCTTCGAAAGATTTCACACGATTAATATCTGAAAGAATCGTATCTGAACCTAAATATTCTATATCTGTGAAAGGTGAAAGACTAAGACCTAATTTCCATCTATTAAATAAAGGAAAAGCCAAAGAAATATTAGTTATTGAAGCAACAAAAGCATCAGATGAGCGAGTGGAAGAAGATAAATTACGCCACATAACATCAAAACCCATATTGAATACGAAACTCTCCTTTTGAATCTCAAACAAAGAAGCGGGGTTAAGCATATTAACTTCATTATCACGAGCAAAAGCATAACCAACTCCTCCCATAGAATAAGAGGTTTGGTTAGTCCCTAAACTCTTACACCCTATCCCAAAACGAGAATAAGGCGAGGATAGAGTATATTGTGCTTTTAAGTCTTGTAAAATAGTCGTACAGACAACTATTATCACAACGAATAGTATTTTAGTTGATATTCTTTTCATTAAACTCAAATATTTTTTTCAATCCTCTAAAAATAAGATTTTTTTCTATTTTTATATCTGTATCAAGAAAGGATTTGATAAATTTACTATCTCCACCAGTCATAACAACTTTTATACCAGAGAATTTTTCTCTATAATGATTTATTGTTTGTTTTATCTCCCCTATCGTACCATTTAGAACGCCACTTCTAATAGAAGTATCCGTAGCGTTACCTATCAAATTCACTTGCCTTGTATCATTGATTAACGGCAAATTGTCTGTAAAATTATGTAGACTTTCATATTTCATTTGAATTCCAGGAGAAATACTTCCCCCAAGATAACAATCCGATTCGTCCAAATAATCAAAAGTAAGACAAGTACCTGCATCTATTACCAACACATTATTTCCAAACAAATCCCTTGCACCTATAATAGCCGCCAATCTATCCATACCCAAACTTTTTGCCTTATACATATTCTTTATAGGTAATGGGGTCTGAATAGTAAGTTGCGAGGAGGGGAAATATTTAGATATTGATTGTAGAAAATCTTTATTAGTCGCCTCGTCTCTTACAGAACAAAAAATACAATCGCTAATTATAAAATTATTATCTGAAAAGAATTTGCTAAACTCCGATAAAAAAATATTATTATCAAATAATATTTTGGGCATATCTGTCCGTTTATTTGCATCTTCTATAATGGTATCACTCAAAGAAGAAATGGTCAAAAATTCTAACCACTTTTGATGGTCAGAGTCTAAAATTATTCCCTCACCATCAAAGACAGCAAACTTGTCTTTAGTATTTCCTCTATCTATGGTTAATAACATTATAATTGCAATGGGTATTTATCTATAAATTCTTGATAAGTAGAATATTGATTATATATTTCTCTTTCCATCCAGCAATTGTCCAAGTCTAATGGATTATTATTGGAGTCGTATAAATCGTATGTTTTTTTGACTAATTGCCCTGTCTCTGCGTAATAATATCCACTGGTTTCAAAAGCGACCTCTGCACAAGTAGAATTATAAGTATTATACTTACGAACAAAGTAAATCAATTTACCATCTTGATTATAAATCCTTTCGTATTTGAAGTCCCACGACTTACGATTGTCATTGAAGATAGTTTGACGAATAAAAGTAAAATCATAATCCTCTTCGTCTTTTGCTTTTATCACATCAAACTTTTGAGTAATTATATTCTGCTCACTATCATCGTATTCAACAATAGCACTATCGCCAACATACATAGCAAAACGAATAACAGAAGTTTCTTCTTTCTCTATTTCGTCTTTTATATCTAAAATATTATTGATAATATCTACACTTGTTTGAGCATCTTCTGTCTCGGGCTCTATAATTTCGGATTCTAAATCGTACTCTTGTGTATATTCTTGTTCGTTATTATCAGTAAGAGTATCTACTAATTCTTGTGTTGTTGTATCTTGTGCCTCTATCGGTTCTTGTGCAAACGAAACATTAATACTAAACCAACTAATAATAAAGAGAGTTATCTTTTGTATTTTGTTATGTATTGTTAATAACATAAGACTACTCTATTGTTAGTTGTTTATTTTATTAGTACACGTAGCGTTAGCATCTTCTACACTAAACATAGGATCCCAGGCAGGCAACATTATTGGCTGTTGTTTTAATACATCTAAGATATTTTGTGGAACATATTTCTTCTCAACTACTAATCTAAACATGTATTCATTAAACCACTCGTCTGTCATAATCAAATGTCCTTGATAACCAGAATTAGCACCCCAAGAATTTTCTACCATCCATTTGGTTGTCTTATTAGTAAGGGAATCTATATCTACTGCCATCAAAGTCATAGCGTGTGAAGAACCCGAAGCAAATGTTTGAATTCTTTGTTTTTTATCCATACCGAACTTAACACCAAAAAGAGTCTCATAGTCAAAGTTATTCAAATCCAAAGTACCTGCATCTGCATCCAAACTCTTACCTACATCGCAAGAAAAATACATTAACGTAGAATCCTTTATAGAGTTAATAGCACAAATCTTTATATCCTCTACAGGAAGATTAATAAATTGCCAATTATGTCCATCCATTGTGTGTCTATCATTTTCTATTTCGTATAGTTTATAATAATCACGCGATGGATCATTCATTAGCATAACGTATGTATTTTGCAAATCAATACCAATAAATTTATCGTAAAAACTCTTTGGAGTAAATTTCTCGTTATTAGCAATTAATTTGCCGTCTTTATCTTTTAGAGTGTATGTAAATTCTGTAATAGGCTCACCATACGCCATAACTAACATCTTGTACACTTCTGCTAACATCTCTATTTTACGATTCTCTAAATTAGACTTCATACCTCTTAATTCCAAAGCATATTCTTTTAGTTTCAAGGTAATTAAATTATCTATTCTACTTGTATTATTAGAATTGTATGTTTCCGGTACTACAGTAGAAGGTACTACTCCATACTTGGTTACTAAATCTATTACTCCGCAGAATGTACCTCCGTCAGAAAGCACGTTCTTTAATAACCATTCATTATTTTTACTTGTCAATGGCTCATCTTTATGTTTAATAATCAAAGAAAGAAATAAATTACTCTTCTCTAATTGATCATAGAAAAACAAATAATTCTCGGATAATTCAAATACACCCAAATTGTATTTTTTAATCATCTCGTTACGTAATACATTAAAGCCACTAAACATCCAACAACGACCGCTCTGTTTTTGGTCTGTTATGCCTTTGTTGATTACTTTGTGCGAAAATTCTCCATTAACATTAAGTTTATTATTAGGATTGATCGCCAATTTGCGAATATCATTATTAGCAACAACCTTACTTAATGCCTTATTAACACTACCTTCCTTTTGATAAGCCTTCTTTATCTTGCTTAAATCATTTGTTGTCAACCCTCCTACTCCATTTTGAGCTAAAACAGAGCAAGAAAACATCAAAACTACTATACTTAAAACTATATTCTTCATTTCTTTTTTTATTTTTCCATTTCTTGTCCTATAACATTGTCATATACTTGCTTGAAGCAATCTACAAAACCAAAGGACTCATTATCTACCTTAATTTCTCCCTCTGTTGTCTTTCCTATTACGTGATAAGGAACATTATATTTAGCAAGTATTGTCTCAAATATTTGTTTTTGATTCTCATCTATTGTAAGAACAATCCTCGATTGACTCTCACCAAATAAGAAACTATCCAAACGAATACCATCTATTGACTTTATATCAAAACCTAATCCTCTAACCATACCACTCTCTAACAAGTTCATAAACAAACCACCGTCAGAAACATCATGGGCAGAGAATACAAGTTTGGATTTGATTAATTCTTTAACTGCTTGTTGCAATTCATACTCTTTATTCATATCAAAATAAGGCACATCACTCAATTTGATTTTTTGATAAGAGTATAAATATTCCGAACAATTAATATCATCAACTATTTCACCCAATAGATATATATTTTGTCCCGCTTGTTTGAAATCTAAACCCATTTGGTTTTCTTTATCTACTGTACCTATCATACCAATTACAGGTGAAGGCATAACGGCCTCTACTTCTCCATTTATTGAGGCTTGATTATAGAAAGATACATTACCTCCTGTAACCGGAGTAGAAAACTTCTTACATGCCTCACTCATACCCTTAACGGCATTAACAAACTGCCAATATATTTCTGGATTGTAAGGATTACCAAAATTACAACAATTAGTTACTGCCAATGGCTCTCCTCCCGTACAAACTATATTACGCGAAGCCTCTGCTACTGCAATTTCTGTACCGATAAATGGATCAGAGTAAACATATCTTGAATTACAATCACAAGTCATAGCAATACCATTATGAGATCCCTTAATATTAGCAACTCCACTATCAGCCGGACGATTAGTTGTCATATTACGCGTACCAACCATTGTATCGTATTGTTCTATTACCCAACGTTTAGAAGCTAAATTAGGATTTTTTACCATTTGTTTAGCAATCTCTTTTGCCTGACTAATAGTTGGCTCTTTGATAGTATCTATTTTGAAATCTTTGCGTTTGGAATAATAAGCAGGCTCTGTATATTCTCTATTATATCGTGGAGCTCCGCCACCAAGTACTAACGAAGACGCAGGAACTTGTGCAACTAACTCACCTTTCCAATAGAAATAAAGCATATCTTCATCTATTACCTCACCTATCTTCTTACAATTCAAGTCCCATTTTTGAAATATCTCTTCTACTATCTTTTCTTGTCCTTGTTTTGCTACAACCAACATACGCTCTTGACTCTCCGAAAGAAGAATTTCCCACGCCTCAATGTTTTGTTGTCTCAATGGCACCTCATCCAAATTGATTCGCATACCAGAAGCACCCTTTTCACTCATTTCCGATGTAGAACAAATGATACCTGCTGCCCCCATATCTTGCATACCTACAATCGCACCACTCTTACCTAACTCCAAAGAAGCCTCCATTAGCAATTTCTCTTGGAAAGGATCGCCAACCTGAATAGAAGGTATATCTTCGGCAGAATTCTCCGTTACGTCGGCAGAAGCAAATGTTGCTCCATGAATACCATCTTTACCCGTTGCCGAACCAACTATATAAACAGGATTACCTTTACCTTTTGCTATGGCGGATATTAAATCTTCTTTTTTCATAATACCCACACTCATAGCATTTACCAAAGGATTATACTCAAAACATTCGTCAAAAAATACTTCTCCTCCTAATACCGGCACACCAAATGAGTTGCCATAATGAGAAATCCCCTCTACTGTACCTTTAAATAATCGTTTGGAGTGTTTAGAAGAGAGAGAACCAAAACGCAAAGCATTCAATTGAGCAATAGGTCTTGCTCCCATTGTAAAGATATCGCGATTGATACCTCCAACTCCTGTTGCTGCCCCTTGAAAAGGCTCTACGGCACAAGGATGATTATGACTTTCTATTTTGAAAACACATGCTCTACCCTCTCCAACGTCAACCATACCAGCATTTTCCTCTCCTGGCTTAACTAACATTTGCTTTCCTTCTTTGGGTAACTTTTTTATCCAATTGATACTATTCTTGTATGAAGCATGTTCGCTCCACATAACAGAATAAATACTTAATTCAGTAAAATTAGGTGTTCTTCCTCCTAAATATTCTTTGATTTTTTCAAACTCTTCCGTTAATAAACCAAGTTTATGGGCGGTTTCAACGGTAACTTCTTCGGATTTTATCATAATGTTTACTTTTTTCCAAGTTTTTGAGGTTGCAAATTTACAAAATTCTATTCAATTTCTAATAATAATTCTTATGTTTTTTTGCTAATTCTTATAATTGAGTACTTTTCTTATATGAATTTTGTGTATAATAACATTTTTATTTTCTTTTTTTAACTAAAATGCATAGCAATTCTAAATGTTCCTGTCTATTAATACAAAATTACATATTAGGTATTTGTTTGAAGATGACTTATTATCTTAAAATTCAAAGAAATAACAATATTACAAATTTATCCTTACAAGAAATATTAATTTTTCGTCTTATTATGATTTTATGAAATCATTTCGTTATTTGAAGATAATTCCTCAAAAAAATACTTTTATAATACAGCACTATAATATCAGAAGTTATCAAGATAAATACGTAAGTTATTAAAATAAGTACTGAAGTTATTAAAATAAGTACGAAAGTTATTAAAATAAGTACGAAAGTTATTAAAATAAGTACTGAAGTTATTTGAATAATATCGGAAGTTATCAAAATAGAATCACATTTCATTCGAATGAAATCACATTTCATGAAAATAAAACTACATATTATTTTGATAATATCGCCCTCTATAAATAAAAATAAAGGCGATAGCAAAATAGCTATCGCCAAGAAAGATTTACAGAAAATTATTCTATCTATGAACTTAGAATTTAAATCCTATTGTTGCTTGAATTAAATGTTTTTTGGTATCTATTTTAGCAGGATTTGTGTCAGAATACCAAGTATTATCAGAAGTATCATAAACATCATACGAATAATATTTACTATCTGCACATTTGCCATAAGCATACGCTAAATCAAAAGTAAAATATTTACCTCTATATCCCAAACCACAAGTCATATAATTCCAACCTGCAAAGTTGATATCCTTACTTTGATAAGGATTGCCGAAATAAGCGTAACCGGCTCTTGCTCTTAATCTTTCGTATTTCAATTCTCCACCAACTCTAATCGTACTTGCTCCACCGAATGAAAGATCTATTGTATTGTTAAGTTGATGTTCGGTCCATGGGTCATCGGTTAGAGTAAAGGACATACCACTATAATCGGCATACTCATAATCGGCACTTATTGTTCCTTGAAGTTTATTTTTGGATTGACCCAATATTATTGCTGCACTTGCCAAGAAACGCCAAGGACTTTGCATATTATACGAGAAAGTATTAAACCATCCACCAGAAGACCAACGTTCTGATATGTTTTGATAATAATCATCATCCACATCGTACCAAGTTGGAGTGTGTACAGCAGCACCTAATCTTAACCATTCAACAGGACGAACAATTGCACCTATTTTTAAGTTAAGACCTGTAGCAGATAATTGTTGCTCTTGATAATAATTATAACTATTACCCGTAGGAGTACCGTTATCAGTTATTTCTTCTGAAAAAGTTTGTTTAGAAGTATAATCGCCAAAAGGAACTCCAAGTGTTGCTCCCAAATATAACCAATTTTCTATATTAGTACTTAGGGACATAGAGAATTCATTTAAGTAACCGCTCTCTTTTATTGTACGTATTTGGCGGAATGTTCCATTATCATAATAAGAAGATATTGTGTTCGTAGTTGTATCAAAATCTATAACACCTGAACGATACCAATCGTCTTGTAATAAACCTGATATATTATTTTGATAAGACTCTATCAACCTTTGTTCTATATTATCATAAACAAAAGAAGAAGCAAGATTATTACGAACTATTTGAATACTATTATTGAAATTCATCAAACGATTAATACCAAATGAGACTTGAATATGACGAAAAGGATCCTTACTTCCGTTATTGAAATCAAAGACCATACCTACGTTTCCATAGTTGAAAGAAGGGTGCGAGTCGGAACTTTTCAAATTATTCAAGGTAGCTGTGGAAGAAGAAGCATCCATGCCCAAAGAAAAAGTAAACTCACTAGAACGATACAAACCCAAACCTGCTGGATTGTAATGAGAAGCCATAATATCACCACCCAAAGCACCTATAGCACCGGCTTTACCTATATAGGATGCCGTTCCATTCATTCCGTATTGACTATAATACAAAGGAAACATGGCACTTTGTGCTGATAAACCTACTGCAAATAAGGTAGAAACTACTAAAAACAATGTCTTTTTCATATCTTTATATTTTTTTATTCTGTTTTATAAAATCTCTTTTATTGTTATACTTTATAACTTAAATCTATATTTGTTTATTGTCTAAATAGAAGTGTTTTTATCTTCTTCCTCCACCTCTGGATATAGAACCGCCTCTACTACCGGTACTTGACGAACGAGAAGGAGAAGATATAGATCCACTACGTGAAGAAGACGAACGAGGAGAAGAAACATTACTATTAGACCTATTAGAACTTCTATGGATATTATTAGATCTGTTGTTGGACGTCCTATTTATTCCACTATTACGATTAGTTGTCGTGCTTCTATAAGTAGTTGAAGAACGTTGCTGACGTTGAATAGGAGGAGTGTATGTTCTCTTTTGATTAGAACGATTAATGCTATTATTGTTAGTATTTTGATTAGAACGGGAAATATTAGAATTGTTTCTATTTGTATTAATATTCGTTACATTGCCACGATTGATTGTATTAGTATTAGAAGGGGTCATTCTATTTGTTGGTTTAGATAAACGATTATCATTTCGTGATAAAGAACCTTGACGTTGATTATCTTGGGAGCGAGCAATAGTGTTATTGGTTCTACTTGCTGTGGTATTATTTCTATTTATAGTAGTATTATTGCCACGCATTGTAGTAGAATTTCCTCTTGAAATATTGTTATTGCCATATCTTTGATTATAGCGATCGCCAAATGTAACATTATTATCTCTACTAATAGCATTACCACGAGAAGAAGAAACACCATCATTATTTCTTGCTAATCTACCGCCTTCGTGTTCGGGACGATAGAAAGCAGAGTTCATATCGTGAGAATTATAGTAGTGTGGTTTGTTCCAAGAATGGTAGTGATGATAAGGACCATTATACCAACCCCAATTATACCACCCATAATTCCAAGCATACCAATTATAATTCCAACCCCAATACCAACTATTATAAGGATACCAAAAACCATAATCCCAATAGTAAGAATAAGAAGGCCACCACCATCTATAACCCAAATAAATACTTGTACCTAAAGACCAAAAACTCCTATCATACCAATATAAATCTGTATAATAGTCGTCATAATAATCATAAATAGGAGTAGTATTGTGAAAACGATTTATACGAGCGGTATAAGCGTAATCGTAATAATCATCCATATTAAAAGTATTATCAAGACTATCCGAAGAGGTATTATTATTTAATTTTTCTCTATATTGTTTTGGCTGATGAGAGAAACGATTATCTTGATAGACATCCCTACGCTCTTGTCTTCTATCTACCTCTTGTTCAAAAGCAATCTGCTCATCGTCCAAATAAATATCATCATACACAATAGCCCCATTCTCTATACCACAAGAATTAACCAAGAACGCTGTTGTGAATAACAAACAAATTATTGCCAAATTGCTAAAAAATAACTTTTTCATAAAATAACCTCCTCAAATTTCTTTAATATAACCTAACTTTTTGTAATTTTGCAAAGTCTTTTTATCTAATTTATTGAAAAAGACACAAATTTTGTTTATCATTTATCAAAAACTATACCAAAACACAATAATATAATGGCAAAAGATTTTGTAACAAGAAAAGAAAACTATTCTGAATGGTATAACGAATTAGTCGTAAGAGCAGATTTAGCAGAGAATTCTTCCGTTAGAGGTTGTATGGTAATCAAACCTTATGGTTACGCTATTTGGGAAAAAATGCAACATACCTTAGATACTATGTTCAAACAGACAGGACATCAAAATGCTTATTTTCCTTTGTTTATTCCAAAGTCTTTTTTTGAGAAAGAAGCCGAACATGTAGAAGGTTTTGCCAAAGAATGTGCTGTTGTAACGCATCATCGTTTGACTAAAAGCCCAGATGGCAAAGGTCTAATACCTGATCCTGATGCCGAGTTAGAAGAACCTTTAATCGTCCGCCCAACATCCGAAACTATTATTTGGGATACTTACAAGAAATGGATTAAATCTTATAGAGACTTGCCTATTCTAATAAATCAATGGGCTAATGTCGTAAGGTGGGAGATGCGTACAAGAATGTTTTTGCGTACTGCAGAATTTTTGTGGCAAGAAGGACACACGGCACACGAAACAGAACAAGAAGCACAGCAAGAAGCGTTGAAAATGATGAACGTTTATGCTGATTTTGCTGAACAATATATGGCTATTCCTGTGATTAGAGGAATAAAAACTCCTAACGAAAGATTTGCAGGTGCGATAGAAACTTATTGTATAGAAGCAATGATGCAAGATGGTAAAGCTCTACAAGCAGGAACTTCTCATTTCTTGGGACAAAATTTCGCAAAAGCATTCGATGTTAAATTCTTGTCCAAAGAAAATAAGTTAGAATATGTATGGGCTACGTCTTGGGGTGTTTCTACTCGCTTAATGGGTGCATTAATTATGACACACTCTGACGATAATGGTCTTGTATTGCCACCATATCTCGCTCCAATACAAGTTGTAATAATTCCTATCTACAAAACAGAAGAAGAAAAGAATCAAATAGACACATTAGCTCTAAATCTTACTCAAACATTATCCTCCAAAGGCATTTCTATTAAATATGATAATAACGAAAAAACCAAACCTGGCTGGAAATTTAATGAATATGAGTTCAAAGGAGTACCTATTCGCATAACTTTGGGAGCAAGAGATTTGAAAGAGGACAAAGTTGAAATTTTCCGTAGAGACACTAATGAAAAAGAAATCATACATAAAGATGATATTGTATCAAAAGTAGATTTTCTTTTGAAAGATATACAAGAGAATTTGTTCAAAAAAGCAAAACAAATGAGAGAATCTCAAACAAGAAACGTAGATACTTGGGAAGATTTCAAAATAGAGATAGAAAAAGGTGGTTTTCTTATGTGTCATTGGGACGGAACATCCGAAACTGAAGAGAAAATCAAACAAGAAACCAAAGCAACTATTCGTTGTATTCCTTTGGATGCACCTAATGAAGAAGGTAAATGTATCTATAGTGGTAAACCTTCTTATAGAAGAGTTGTTTTCGCAAGGAACTATTAATAGTTGTCAATTAAGTTATCTACAAGTAGGAGAAAACTTACAAAGAAGTAAAAGTATTGCTTTTCTTCATCATTTTTTAAGTAGTTGTTATTATAATGACTACTTTTTTTGATATATAGGTTATTTTAGGTGGTTGAATAACGTTTATTAGCGTCTGTTAAAATATATCTATTTAGATATAACTAATTTATATTCAGTGAAATTTCCAAAGGTAACAATATTTCAAGCCACTTTTTCTAAAAAAACTTTAAGCACCTATTTTGTTATGATTTTTATAATATTTTTCTTTCCGTAAAACATTGCTTAAAATTTTCCAATAAGAGAAATAGAATATTTTAAAGAAATAGAAATTCGAATAATATCGCATTTTATCAAAATAAAATCAATAACCGTTCAAATAAAATCAATAACTATTCAAATAAAATCAATAACTATTCAAATAACATCAATAACTATTCGAATAACTTCAATAACCATTCGAATAGCATCAATAACCATTCGAATAGCATCAATAACCGTTCAAATAAAATCAATAACTATTCAAATAAAATCAATAACCATTTTGATGACTTTAGTACTTATTTTAACTATTATATAATAAAGGAATTACAAATGTGAGAATTTTACTCATTTTTACTCAAAATATACCTCTAAAAAATACCCTTATAGAGAAAATAGAACATTTTGGGAGTGTGAAACATTGCAAGATTTTTTTATTTATACCACTACTTTTAGTAGACAATAATAGATTTTTCCCTTTATATACTTTCTATGATTTTCTGCCAAACAGAGAATATTACTTGTGAGCCATAAAATAATTCTTCTATATAGATTACTCCTTATTGTAATATTTACCTTGATAGGTATTGCGGTTAATTAACTCTTTTTCTATATATTGAACAATTTGTTCATTACGTATCTTACCCCAAGAATGACCTACATTATATAATGGTGGAACCTCGGAAGCAAAACGTTCTATTACAATATTAGGGTTTAATTTCTCCACAAAATGAATTATAAAATCAACATATTCTTCAAAAGTGAAAAACCTATACTCTGATTTATGTCTAAAATAATCTTCTTTCATTGGAGTATTATCTAATATTTGCAATTGATGAAACTTTATTAAATCAATAGGTAGAGAGGATATTATCTTTGCCTCTGCTATCATCTCCTCTTTTGTTTCTCCAGGTAAACCAAATATTAAATGTCCGCCGATATGTAGTCCCCTTTTGTGAGTTTCCTGTATAGCCTTAATCGTACAATCAAAATTATGCCCACGATTAACTCTCAAAAGCGTCTTATCATAACAACTCTCTATTCCATATTCTACAACTATATAATATTTTTCACTCAAAGACTGCAAATAATCTAATTTCTCATTATCCACGCAATCTGGACGAGTGCCAATAACCAAACCTATGATATTATCAAAAGCAAGTGCTTGTTCGTATTTACTCTTCAAACTCTCTAAATCATCATACGTATTAGAATATGCTTGAAAGTAGGCTAAATATTGACAACTCTTTTTGTAGCGAAAAGCATGAAATTTCTGACCTTCTATTATCTGTTGAGTAATTGTATCATATCGTCTGCAATAAGAAGGATTAAAGGCGTTATTGTTACAAAATGAACACCCTTTAAAAGATATTTTCCCGTCTCTATTGGGACAAGTAAAACCACCATCAATGGTTAGTTTCTGTACTCTACCACCAAATATCTTTTTCATATAATTAGAATACGCATTAAAAGGTCTTGCGGTATTCCAAACAAATGTTCTATTCATTTTTTTCTTTCGCAGAATATCTCAATAAGGAAACAATATGTATAGTTTTGAGATTAATATTGTGTTTGTTTATATAATTTTGAAGTTTCATCAAACAAGTAGCGTCTGTACTTGTTATATACTCCGCACCTAAAGAAAGAGCATAATCAATTTTGCGTTTAGCTAGCTCATCACTTACTACTTTATTGAAAACATCCATATTAGAACCATAACCACAACAAACATTATTACAATCTTTGTTAACCAATTCCAAACCTTTGACTTTAGAAAGAATTAATCTTGTTTCTTGTTCCAAATTATATTCATTAATAGATTGACAATTGTTGTGTAAGAAAACTTTGAACGGAAACGATGCACCAATATTGCAAGAAGGGTTAATAGAATAGATAAACTCCGTAATATCCATTATTCTATCCGAAAGAGATCTATGTGCGTTATGATTAGAAGTATTATAGAATAGATTAGCACACTTAGTCTTTATATATCCTATACATTTCGTACTACACCCAACTACTATATTCCCTCCCTTGAAGTCATCTATGAATTTTTCTCCTACTTTCTTTGCTTCAATCCACAAACCATTATCATAAAGAAGTCTTCCGCAACAAGTTTGATTATCATTATAGTTAGCTTCAAATCCAAAACTCTCTACCAAATCAATCAAATCAAAGGCAACTTGCGGATAAAACTGATCAACACAACATGGGACGAATATATCTACTTGCTTTTTCATTATCAAACGTGTGCTTTTTGCAAAATGTTTGGCAAAATTAATATTTTTTTTTAGAAATTTCGTAATTTTGCAAACTTAAAATAATCGATTATGCACAATTCAGGGTTAATACAAGGGATATTTTTTGTAGGATTTATCATCTTAATTATAGTTCTACTTGTAATAGATTTAGGAGTATTAGAGAAAAAAGACAAAGTAGTCTCTTTCAAACGAGCATTAGTTACCACATTAATTTGGATTGGTTTGGCAGTCATTTTTGGTCTTGTGATAAGATTTTTTGGAGAGCAAATGCACGGAGTAGAAGACCATCAATCTCTTTTAGAAGTGGTACACGCTTACCATGGTAAGACATTATCTAACAAAATAGACGCAATGCCGTACGAAGAAGCCTTAAATGAATACCGAAGACAAAGTACATTAGAATATTTTACGGGTTACTTGATAGAATATTCCTTAAGTATTGATAATATCTTTGTAATGATATTGATATTTTCTTCTTTTGCCATACCGTCTATGTACTATAAGCGAGTATTAATGTGGGGTATTTTGGGGGCAATGATTATGAGATTTGTATTTATCTTTGTGGCCGGAGCGTTAATTGCTAAATACGAATGGGTGTTAGTTGTCTTTGGAGTATTCCTACTCTATTCGGCTATAAAAATGTTTCTTGAACGTAACAAACAAGAAAAGATTCACCCACAGAATAATCCTCTCGTAAGATTATCTTCCAAAATCTTCCCAATAACAAACGAAATAACCGACCATTCTTTTGTCAAAAAGATAAATGGCAAACATTTTCTTACACCTTTATTATTGTGTCTAATAGCAATAGAATTTACGGATGTGTTATTTGCCGTTGATAGTATTCCTGCAATATTCTCGGTAACAAAGGACCCATATATTGTATTTTTCTCTAATGTTTTTGCAATATTAGGTTTGCGTTCGCTATTCTTTTTAGTTAGCAGTATAATAAAGATGTTTAGATTTTTGAAGATAGGACTAAGTGTTTTGCTATTATTTATAGGTATTAAGATGATAATAGAGTGTGAGCCCCTAAATATAGATATTCCTATTGTGCTTTCTTTACTAATAATCTTGGCTATATTATTAATCAGTATTTTGTTATCTGTTATTCTACCCGAGAAAAAGAAAACTGTATAAACAAAACAAAAGAATTATAATATATAAAACCTAAAAAAATCATTACCATTGCACACCAAAGATTTGATATATTATATTCTATTAATAATAATTATATTTTTCTTAAGTATAGTTGCGTGTGCTTTTGGTTCGGTTGATATTTCTTCTTTTGGAGAGATGGACAAATATATACTATATAATATCCGTCTGCCACGAGTTCTTATGTGTTTAATAACTGGTAGTACTCTATCTGTATGTGGTTGTGCTTATCAGGCAGTATTCAAAAATCCACTATCCGACCCTTATATTCTTGGGGTATCTTCTGGTGCTAGTTTAGGAGCAGCTTTGGCTATTGTATTTGGATTAGATTTCTTGTTATTAGGTGTAACCTTGTCGGCATTTATTACTGCTCTTTTGACGGTATTTATTATAATGAGACTATCAAGTGTTGGCAATCGTATGCATACAACTACACTACTTTTAGCAGGAATATCTATGAATTTTTTAATATCTGCCCTTATCTCTATAATAGTATTCATTGATAAGGAAGATATGGAAAAAATATACTTTTGGACAATGGGTTCTTTTAGTGGTATTAATTATAAAGATATCCTAATTACTTTCTGTGTTTGTTTTGTTGGTATCTTTATTATTAGTCTTTATGCCAAGAGATTAAATGTTTTACTTATGGGTGATGTGCAAGCTACCTCTTTGGGAATAAACGTAGAAAGGACCAAACGCACAATACTTATTATAAGTACTCTAATGACTGCTGCAGTAGTTAGTCAAACGGGAGTAATAGGATTTGTTGGCTTAGTCGTTCCTCATATTATTCGTTTAATAGTTGGAAGCGACAATAGACGAATTATTCCTTTCTCTATTTTGGGCGGTATGATTTTTATGCTTTTAGCTGATATTATTGCACGTAATCTTGCCTCTCCAAGCGAATTACCTATTGGATGTATAACATCGTTAATCGGTGCACCTTTCTTTATTTATCTTCTCTATAATGCAAAAAAGAAATTACATTTCTAAATTATGAATATCATATCCGCCAAAAATATTGAATATAAGATAAAAGATAGGACTATTCTTTCTAATATTAATCTCTCTATTCCACAAGGTAGTTTCACAAGTATAGTCGGTATGAATGGTAGTGGTAAGACTACACTTTTGAATCTTATTGCCAATATCATAAAAGCAACAAAAGGAGAGATATTAATAAAAAATAAGAATATTAATTCTTATACCACAAGAGAATTAGCACAAAACATTTCTTTTGTATTTCAAATCAATGAAGTAGATTTTGATTTTTCTGCCCTGCAAATAGTTATGATGGGAAGAACTCCTTATCAAAAGTTACTAACTTCGGATACTGTTCAAGATTATTCTATTTGTAAAAAGGCTATGCAAGAAACTAATACATGGCATTTACAAGATAGATTAATTAATTCTCTTTCAGGCGGAGAGAGACAACGTGTTTTTATCGCTCGTGCACTTGCCCAAAAAACAGATATAATGTTGTTGGACGAACCTATTGCTAATCTTGATTTGAGACATCAAATAGAGATAATGAAACTACTAAAAAATATTCAAACAAAGGAAAATACCACAATATTAATAGTACTACACGATTTGTCTTTGGCTTTGAAATATTCCGATTATGTACTTGCCTTAAAAGATGGACAGATGCGTTTCTTTGATACTGCTTCCAAAGTACTCAACAAAATAAATATCAATTCGTTATTTGAGATTAATGCCGAGATAATACAAGACAATAACATTATTGTAGATGATTAACTATTGTCTTTATTTGAGATTATATTTGTATAACCAATAAAATTACAGAATATTAGAATGAAAAAGTTAATTAACCCTATAACTCCGACCAATAAAGTAACCAGAAGAGCAGTTACAAGAAATATATTCTTTTTCTTGTTAGGTATATTTCTAATAACTAATCTTTTGTCTTGTAATAAAGCAAAGGATAATTTTACTATAACAGATAGTAATGTTTATGTAAGCAAAAATATAAAGATTAAACAAGATAATAAGCGTATTATTTCTGTTTCTCCACAAGTTACAGAGATTCTTTGCGATTTAGGTTGTATGGATAGATTAGTAGCAAGAACAGATTTTTGTTTGTATCCTCAGAATGTTACGAAAGTTCAATCTATCGGTGGTATTACGGATGCTAATGTAGAGATGATAATATCCTTACGCCCAGATATAGTAATTACTTCTTCTATTTTCCCCAAAAAATTAGTAACTATATTAGAGAATGCCTCGTTGCCTGTTGTTTCCTTCAAGGAAGGCAGTAAAATAGAGGATATGTATAAGGTTATGACCATTTTAGGAGATTTAACTAATAGACAATCGCAAGCGGATAGTCTAATTAATATTTGTAAAAAAAGATTAGCAAAGGTCTCTTCAAAATGTGATTCTATTATAAAAATCAAACAAGTAGAGCGTCCAAAAGTTTATTATGTGGTTGGTTTTGGTGTAGGTGGCGATTTTTCGGCAGGAGAAAATACCTATATACATGAGATTTTCACTTTGGCGGGAGGTGATAATATTGCGAAAAGTACCAAGAATTGGTCTTTTAACAAAGAAGAATTGTTTAAGAATCAACCAGATTATATCTTTGTGCGTAAAGCGGATATGGAGAAATTCAAAAATACTTCACCTTATAGTGAGTTAAAGGCAGTAAAAGCGAATAAAGTCTTTGGAATAGATGACCTTGATCTCCAAACTCCTCGTTCTATCGACGCCATAGAGTATATCTTTAAGACGATATATAATCAAAAATAAATATTAAGTTCTATTATCAAAATAACTTAAATAGTTATCTGAATAACTTAAATAGTTATCTGAATAACTTAAATAGTTATCAGCACAACTTCAATAGTTATCAAAATATCTTCAATAGTTATCAAAATAACTTCAATAGCTATCAGAATAACTTCAATAGTTATCAAAATATCTTCAATAGTTATCAAAATATCTTCAATAGTTATCAGAATAAAATCAGTAATTATCAAAATATTATCAGTAGTTATTTGAATAATATCAGATAATATTTTACTAACATGTGATACTATTTTTGTGGTATCAGTATTGGTGTAGAATATTTCGGCAGAATATTTTGAAAAAACGCCATATTATTTCGGTAATATGGCGTTTTATTTCTGTGAATACTATTCTGAATACAAGGTTATTATATCTATAATAGATTTTGCGCAAACTGGACAGAATGGGGTTAGGTCTCTCATCATACAATGTTGATAAGGACGATAGAAACCTTTTGTTTGATAGTTTGCTCCTTCAAATATTCCTACTTTTTTCTCGTATTCTTTTGTTGTTGGGGTAGGAATAGGCGTTGTTTTGTCTATCATATCGCCCCATTTATTAGAAAAATCTATCAATGTTGTGATATTATTCTCGTATGGTTCCATAGTAATAGACGCTCTGCCGGCATCGGAGTCGTTATCGGAGTATTCGTCTGCCAAACCTACGAAACTATGCGAAAATTCGTGTACTATTACCTCCTTACTCTTCTCTCCCATATAGCAAGTTGCGTAATAATTATAAATTCCTCCACCACCATACGTATCAGAATTACAAACTAATATAATAGCATCAGTAGGCACCTCATCCACTACATCGTATAACTCCCATAAGTTACGTGTCATTATATAACGAGGCGATCCAAAGGTATTATATTCAACTCCTAAATCGCTATTTTTTACTTTGCTACCTTCCAAACCTTTCAATCCACTTTCTTTTGCATAACGTTCTACGCCAATTATTTCAATCTTGTCTCTTAGAGAAGTATAAGGCTCTTCGGAAAACATATAATTAGCCATATTCTCCAAATCTTTGTACATTTTGTCTTTTTCTGCTATCGTATAACCAACAGGTATTAAGACTAAATCCACACGTTCGTTGATTTTGCGGTTAGTTTTGTTCAATGGTATCAAATGAGGAGTGTTTGGTTTGACTTTTTGGGCAAAAAACTCCACAGGACGAATGTGATTTTTGTCTATATTGTAGCGTACAATCTCTTTCCAGTGATTTATACTGTCTCTAACGGAAAATGCTATCTCTACTTCTATATTTTGTTTGGGACAAGGTACGATGATAACCTCTTCGAAATTACCGCACATTTTCTTTGCTTCTTCCATAGATAGCCATTCGTTGAAAAGACTGCTTACTCCTTTGGAGAAAATTAATTTTTTGCTATTTTTTTCGTACAGACTGATCAAATAAGCACCGTTATTCGTGGAATCTATTAAGTGAGTTAGAGAACCAGAATAGAAAGGAATTTCTTTCATTTGCTCAATTGTGAAATAATCTACACCGACTCTACCAGAGTGTGAATAATCAATTCTCAAACCTTTGCTTTCAAAATATTTATCCCATTGTGCTTTGGATAAGAAAGGCAAAACAATTAGGGTAATAACTAAAATTATGTTTACTTTTTTCATAACGAGTAATTTTTTGCAAAGATACAAATTATTTTTGTTACAAAAAAATATTACAAGTTTTATTGAAAAAATTTTGTTAAAAGCAAAAAATACCATAATTTTGCAGTTGGAAATTTTAACGTAAAAATATTAACCAATTTTTTAAAATAATAGAACAATGGCAGTAAAAGGAGCAATTGTAGTTGATGAAGTAAAATGTAAAGGATGTGGCGTTTGTGCAAGCGTATGTCCTAAGCAAGTTATTGCTTTATCAAAGAATGTAAACGCTAAAGGTTATAACTATGCGGAGATGATAAACGGAGATTGTATCGGCTGTGCATCTTGTGCTATGGTATGCCCTGATGGGGTGATAACGGTTTACAAAGCTAAGGTCTAATCAAAAAAAACTAAAAGAAATGGCAAAAGAGTTAAAGTTAATGAAAGGAAACGAAGCGATCGCAGAGGCAGCGATTCGCTCGGGTTGTGATGGCTATTTCGGATACCCTATAACCCCACAATCAGAAGTTATGGAACATCTAATGTCGGAGATGCCTTGGGAGAAGACAGGTATGGTAGTTTTACAGGCCGAAAGTGAGGTAGCATCTATCAATATGGTATATGGTGGTGCTTCTACCGGCAAAAAAGTAATGACTTCTTCTTCTTCACCAGGTATGTCTTTGATGCAAGAAGGTGTAACCTATTTAGCAGGAGCAGAATTACCATGCTTACTTGTAAATGTTATGCGTGGTGGTCCTGGTTTGGGTACTATTCAACCTTCACAAAGTGATTATTTCCAAGCAACCAAAGGTGGCGGACACGGAGATTATCAACTTTATGTTTTAGCACCTGCAAGTGTACAAGAGATGTATGATTTTGTATTCAAAGCATGGGATATAGCATTCAAATATCGTAATCCTGTTATGATATTGTCTGACGGAGCAATCGGACAAGTTATGGAGAAAGTTTATGTTGGTGATTATGTACCACGTTGGACTGACGAAGAAATACAAAAGAATGCTCCTTGGGCAGCATTTGGCAAGCCAGCAACAAGAGATCACAACATCATTACTTCATTAGAATTGGATTCTGCTAAACAAGAACAAAATAATCATCGTTTCCAAGCAAAGTATCGTCAAATGGAAAAAGAAGATACTCTTTACGAAGAGATAATGTGCGACGATGCAGAATATGTGTTTGTAGCCTACGGTTCTTGTTCTCGTATTGCACACAAAGCATTACAATTAGCAAGAGAAAAAGGTATTAAGGCAGGTTTATTACGTCCTATTACCTTATTCCCATTCCCTACAGAGCCAATAAGAAAGTTAGCAGAGAGAGTAAAAGGTATGCTTTCGGTAGAAATGTCAGCAGGACAAATGGTTGAAGATGTAAGATTAGCATCTCAATTCAAATGCAAAGTTGATTATTTTGGTCGTTATGGTGGTATTATTCCTACACCTGAAGAGGTTGTGGAAGCATTAGAAACAAAATTAATTAAAGGCTAAGAAAGTTATGTTTAACCAAGAAGTTATAAAACCAGAAAATCTTGTTTATAAGAAAACAAGTGTACTTACTGACGCTGTTATGCATTATTGTCCAGGATGTCCTCACGGAACTATCCACAGAATAATAGCAGAAGTAATAGATGAAATGGGCATTCAGGATAAAACCATAGGTATTGCTCCTGTTGGTTGTTCTGTATTAGCCTATAATTATTTTAATGTAGACTTTGTAGAGGCAGCACACGGAAGAGCACCTGCTTTAGCTTCAGCTATTCAAAGACTTCACCCTAATCATCACACATTTACATATCAAGGAGACGGCGATTTAGCTGCTATCGGTACAGCAGAAACTATACATGCTTGTAATCGTGGTGAGAATATAATTATATTCTTTGTTAATAACGCTATCTATGGTATGACGGGTGGACAAATGGCTCCTACAACATTAGTAGGTATGAAATCTGCTACAACGCCTTACGGTAGAAGAGTAGATTTGAATGGTTGGCCATTACAAATTACTGAATTAGTAGCACAATTGCCAGGTACTGATTTTGTTACTCGTCAAAGTGCATCTACACCTGCTGACGTAAGAAAAGCAAAAGCAGCTGTAAGAAAAGCATTTGAAAACCAAGCACAAAAGAAAGGTACTCAATTCGTAGAATTTGTTTCTACTTGCAATAGTGGTTGGAAGATGACACCAGTTGCTGCTAATGAGTGGATGCGTAAGAATATGTTCCCTAAATATGTTCTTGGTGATATCAAAGATAACGGCAAGATCGTTAAGGAATATAATCCAGAGGACAGCAAAATCATAAGAGAATTAATTCCTGTTAAATAACCCATATAAATTTACGACAATGACAGAAGAAATAATAATAGCAGGTTTCGGAGGACAAGGAGTTTTATCTATGGGTAAAATACTTGCTTACTCTGGTGCAATGCAAGGTAAAGAAGTTAGTTGGATGCCTTCATACGGTCCAGAGATGAGAGGTGGTACGGCTAATGTGTCAGTTATTATATCAGATGAGAGAATATCTTCTCCTATTATTAGTATGTTTGACACAGCTATCATACTTAACCAACAATCATTGGATAAATTTGAGAAAGCAGTTAAACCAGGTGGATTACTAATCTACGATCCTAACGGAATAACCAAAGCACCAACAAGAAAAGATATTAATATCTATAAAATAGCTGCAACGGAAAAGAGTGCAGAGATGGGAATGGCAAAAGTATTCAATATGATGGTATTGGGAGGATTTTTGAAAATCAAACCAGTAGTAACCGAACAATATATTGAAGAGGGATTAAAACATTCTCTTCCTGAAAGACATCATAAGTTAATACCAACTAACCTTGAAGCTGTAGCAAAAGGTAAAGAGTTGATAGAAGCAGTTAATGTTCTATAAGTAATAGATTTTAAAGTGTGTCTGTATCTAATACAGCACACTTTTTTCTTTTTTAAAGAAAATAATTGATATATTAATCAAGTTATTAATCTCTATTAAACATATCTATTCAAATAAAATTAACTTATTTTTAGTAAATATGAATAAATAACAAAACCTCAATCCTCTATTTCCTTAACAGAGAATCTTTTTATTTTATAATCAACTTTTTAACGGACGCTAAAATAAAAGAATAATACACCTATAAACTTACAAATCTATTCTCAAATCCCTGAAAAAGAACAAAAACAATACCTTATCTTACTATAACATAATGCAGATATTCAGTTGTAGTATCTGCCTTAATATACCGTTTATCTGAAGCCGTATCTGATTTGAACCTATTATATTCTTTTGTAAAACAGCCATACTCTCCTCTTTTACACATTACTTCCTTTATATCATCCAACGTCATAAGTCCTTCATTATTATAACTTAAAAAGATATATTTAGTATTCGCATTATTAATAAGATCAGAAAATACTTGTTTAACATATTTCTTATTACAATATTTAGATTTCTGTTCTTTGTAATCTCTCATACCTGTCTTACCATATAAAACAGGATTATCATATCATGCAATAGTTTCTAATACGTGGTAATTAGCAGAATACTGTCTTTGATTATAAGGAGGGTCGAGATACAAAATATCCGCTTTTATTTCCCTTACTAATTGATTAGCGTCTTTGTTATAAACAAAATGTTCGTTACCATTATAAATCGTTTGAGCAGGTATCATTTTCAATGGTTTAAGTGCGGAAGATTTCAATTTTTTCAAAAACGCACCATAAACGGATGCCGTATTTGCCACCTTATCAATATTTTCAAGTAATGTTGTTAATAAGAAATAATATTCATTTCTATTTATTTTATTCTCTTTGTACCAACTCTCTATTTTAGTTCGTATTGCATCGCATTTAGCACCATTTTCATTAGAAAAATACAACCTATACTCTTCATTATCCGTACGATTTCCTTTGCAGAAATTATTATACACAAAACCATATACCGACTGAATATTGTTTAAGTAATTACAAACAATTTCCCCTCTATCTTCCTCTTTTTCAAAATTTATCAAAGTCGGAATTTCGTTTCTCAGTCCCTCAAAATGCATTACTTTATGATTGGCAATGTAATGTTTGATTAAAACGTAACTATAATATTGCAAATCATTAGCAATAATCTTGTAACCTTTTTCTTTAAAGTATCTACCTACAACACCTGTCCCTGCAAATAAATCACAAAAAGTTTCATTTGCTTTTCTTTCGCCTGCAATTTCAGTTATACACTCATCCAAAAAAGGCAACAAAGAATATTTACTTCCGATATAATTCATAATCAATCGTTAGGATAAAGTTTGTTCTTTACAAAAATTACCATGATAAACATTAGCGTGCTTGCCTGATTTATCTCTTTCATTTATAAGCCACAAACTATCAACATTAATATCCGTTTGTCTCCAATTATCTTTTGTTATATCATTAAAGTTCATAGTTGCAAAGTTACACAAAATTATCGGAAAACTATCAAAAAATATCTTCTTAACGGTAAATTCATTTTTATGATTAAATACTATCGTTGCGAAACAAATGAACAAAAATAAAAATTCGGAAGTTGTCATTAGAAAATTCCACCTATAATTTGGGAAAATTCTTAAAATCAAAAAATAGATGATAGGGAAAATAGAACATTTTAAAGAAATAGGAATTCGAATAGTATCGCATCTCGTCAAAATAAAATCAATAACTATTCGAATAACTTCAATAACTATTTGAATAACTTCAATAACTATTTGAATAACTTCAATAACTATTCAAATAACTTCAATAACTATTCAAATAACTTCAATAACTATTCAAATAAAATCAATAACTATTCGAATAACTTCAATA
>CAVGDP010000220.1:0-8364 GCA_963627985.1 uncultured Eubacteriales bacterium | reverse complement strand
ATCAATAACTATTCGAATAACATCAATAACTATTCGAATAACATTAATAACTATTCGAATAACATCAATAACTATTCGAATAACATCAATAATTATTTTGATGATTTTAGTATCTATTTAACTATTATATAATCAAATAGTTATAAAGATAAAAATTTTACCCATTTTTACTCAAAAGATACCCATAAAAAATGACCTTATAGGGAAAATAGAACATTTTGGGGACGTGAAACATTGTGAGATTTTTGTGTTTTTATGATAGGTTAGAGTAAGAAATCATCTGTTGCTTCCAACAATATTAATTTCCAATAAATATATTTATTCTAATTTTTTACATATTACCTTATTTTTAGCAGATACTAATAATAATTTTGGTATTTTTGCAGAAAAGAACGTGTAAATATATTCTCTACTTCTTTATTCAAAAGTATTGGCGTCCTTTGAACATATTTTATTTGTAAAGTAAATTCTCTTGCCAAGATTTGAAGCAAACGATAAGAAAAATTTAAGAAAAATGCTGTATAATTGCGTGAATATGCCAAAATTTTTATAATTTTGTCTCTCAAAATTAAGAAAGATAGGATTTGCAATAAGGAGGCTAAAAGAAAACAATATGAAAAAGATAGTTTTTATAATTATAAGCATCATACTTGGTTTTAGTAGTGCTACTTTGTATGCGGAAGACAACAAAAATACAGAAAATAGTAATTCTTTTGATGCTGGCGAAGTAATAATGGGGCATTTGGCAGACGAACATTCTTGGCATATTCTAACGTATAAACAAACAGAAGTAGCAATTCCTCTACCTATTATATTGATTAATGACGGCAAGTTAATTTGTTTTATGTCTACTAAATTCCATAATGGTGAGAGTTCGTACAAAGGTTTTAAGATTGCGACAGAACAAGATGGTAAGGATTTGTCAGGTAAGATAATTTGCGTAGATTCTAATAATAAATACACAGGAAAGCAACCTTTGGATTTCTCTATTACGAAAAATGTTTTAGGTATATTTATTATTGCCACAATTATTTGTTCCGTTGTACTCTCTGCTGCTAAAAAATCCAAACAAAGAGAAGGTAAAGAACCCAAAGGCATACAGACTATTACAGAATATTTAGTAGATTTTATAAGCAACGATATTGCTATCCCATCTATAGGAGAAGGAGCGTATTTGAAATATATGAACTATTTATTGAGCGTCTTTACTTTCATCTTCTTATGTAATATTATGGGATTATTTCCTTTCTTTCCAGGGGGAGCAAACATTACGGGCAACATAGCAGTAACTTTTACGTTAGCAATGTTTACCTTTATCATAACTCAAGCATCTTCCACAAAAACATTTTGGAAACATACTTTCAATCCCGATGTGCCTACATGGTTAAAACTACCTATTCCATTAATGCCTGCATTAGAATTTGTAGAAATATTTACAAAACCATTCTCATTAATGATGCGACTATTTGCTAATATAACCGCAGGACACGTTATTATACTCTCTCTTACATGTATTATTTTTATTTTTGGGCATCAAAACATAATCTTAGGATATTCAACAAGTATTATACCTTTGGCATTTAGTGTTTTTATGATGTTGATAGAATTGTTGGTAGCATTTATTCAAGCGTATGTATTTACTCTTCTTTCGGCGATATATATAGGTATGGCAAGGGTTAGAAACTAATGCAAAACGAGATATATAACAAATTAAATAAATTTATCACTAAATACTACAAAAATCTTGTAGTTAGGGGTTTGGTTTATACGTTATTATTGTTAATAATATTCTTTGTAGTATTATCTATTGTGGAATATTTTGGTTGGATGAGTATTTTGTTTCGTACAATAGTCTTTTATGCTTATATTCTTCTGACATTGTTTGTAATATGTGCGTGGATAGTTCGTCCATTATTCAAATTATTTAGAATTAGTAAGACGTTATCGTACGATCAAGTAGCAAAGATTATAGGAAAACACTTCTCTTCGGTACAAGATAAACTTTTGAACCTTCTACAATTACAAGAAATTGCCCTAACAACAGAAAATGAGTTATTATCTGCCGCAATAGAACAAAAAACGAGACTACTCCGTGTCGTTCCTTTTCAAAAGGCAGTTAATACTAAACAAACTAGAAAATTATCTCGTTATTTATTGGGTATTTTGATTATTGTTGGAGGCGTGTTGTGTTTTTTTCCTCAATTATTCTCCGAACCGAGCAAAAGATACCTTAATCATAACACTTTTTATGAAAAACCTGCACCATTTTCATTTGAAATACTTTCTCCACTTACTGCCGTACAACAATCGGATTATGTAGTTAAGGTAAGAGTTAAAGGAGATCTTCTACCCGAAAAAGTTAATGTTATCATAGATGGGCAAACGTTCGAGATGAAACAAGTCAATAAAATGGAGTTTACTTATCTTATCTCGCAAATACAAAAGACTACTTCCTTACAATTTGAAGCCGTAGATATATATAGCAAAATCTATGAAATAATAGTTAATCCCAAACCGATCTTAACCGATCTTACTGCCGAGATTATTTATCCTACTTATACGAAGATAAACAATGAGATAATAAATAATGTTACAGATCTCTCTTTGCCACAAGGAACAAAAATCGTTTGGCATATTCAAACCAAAGATTGCAATAAAGTTATACTAACAAGTCGTAAGGATGATTTTATTGATGATATTAAAAAAATAAATACTAAAGATATTCAAACGAAATCAAATATTAGAACGGTAGAATTACTCCCTAACAAGAAAGGAAGTATAGATTTTTCGCAAACTTATTATAATAGTCAATTGATAACCCTAAAAACAAAAAATAATTATACTATTTCCATGGATAGTATAGAGTTTAATATCAATACTATAAGAGATGAAAAACCTTCTATCGCAGTTATTGAGCAGAAAGACTCTATTGTTGTGGATAATATCTATTTTCGTGGGCAGATAAAGGACGATTATGGTTTCTCTAAATTATTATTTGCTATTAAAATCACTCCACAAAATACTAATACATCCAAAATAATCACCAAAGTCTTACCTATAACAGATAATGAGAATAACCAGGAGTTTTATTATGTTGCCAACCTATCGGAATACCAAATCCAACAAGGGGATAAGGTAGATTATTGGTTTGAAGTATGGGATAATGATGCGATTAATGGACCAAAAAGTACCAAATCGCAAACATTTACCATAGATATTCCGACAGAAAAACAATTAGATGAAAGGTTAAATAAGAACAGTGAAAAGATAACTCAACAAACAAATCAAACTTTGGACGAAATTCGCAAACTGCAAAAAGAAATTAAGGACTTAACACACAAATTAACAGAGAAAAAGGATTTAGATTGGCAAGACGAAAAGACATTACAACAGATTAAACAAAAACAAGAAGAAATACGGCAAAAAGTACAAGAAATACAACAGAAAATAGAAGAAAATTCTTTATTAGAAAATAAATATAAAGAAATAGATCCCGAATTAGCAGAAAAACAAAAACAATTAGAGGAATTGTTTGAACAACTACAAAATAAGGATTTAGAAGATTTGATGAAACAAATAGATAATCTTTTGGATAAGAAGTTAGATAAAAATACTATTAATGAACAATTACAGAATATATCAAAGAAAAATGAGGATATATCCAAACAATTGGACAAGAATTTAGAATTCTACAAACGTCTTAACGTAGAAAAAGATATAGAAGATATTATTAATAAACTCCAAGACTTATCTCAAAGACAAAAACAATTATCCGAACAAACCAAAAATAAACAAGATAATAAAGAAAACTTACAACAAAAACAAGAGGAGTTAAATAAAGAGTTCAAAGACTTACAAAAGAAGATAGAAGAAACCAAAAAGAAGGATTCTCAATTAGAAGATCCATTCTCTTTCAAACAAGATAAGCAGAAAGAAAAACAAATAGAAGATAAACAAAAACAAGCTTCAGAGAATATAAAAAGTAATAAGAATAAGAAGGCATCCGAGAATCAGAAACAAGCTGCCGAGCAAATGCAACAGATGCAACAGCAGATGCAACAGCAATTAGACGAAAACCAGGAGGAACAATTGGCAGAGGATATAGACGATGTGCGTCAGATATTGAAGAATTTAGTTACTCTTTCCAAAAAACAAGAAGACTTAATCTATACAACGCAAAAGACTTTGGTAAGTGATCCGATTTATCAGAGAATTATCAACACTCAAAACACTATCAAAGAGAGTATGCAGACTATTGCCGATAGCCTTTACCAGATTAGTAAGCATCAACCACAAGTTAGTAAAGTTATTAACGATGAAACGAGTAAGGTAATTTATAGTATTGATAATAGTTTGAATACTTTGCTCAAATTTAATCAAAGCTATTATACCAATTACAAGAATAATCAAGCCTCTATCAATCAACAATATTCTATGGCGTCTATGAATAATTTAGCGTTGTTATTAGCCGAGAGTTTAGACAATATGAATAAACAGCAACAGCAAATGCAAAGCAATAAACACAAAAGTAATAGAAACGCCAGAAATCAATGTAACAATCCTTCACCGAGTAAACAAGGTAATAAACCTAAAAATATGCGTCAATTGCAAGAAGCGTTGAACAAAGAGATAGAACGTTTGCAGAAGGAATTAGAAAAACGTGGTAATCAATCACAACAAAAAATTGGAGAGGGTAAAGAATTGAATGAGAGGTTGGCTAAAGCAGCTGCTCAGCAAGAAATGATTCGTAAGATGATGCAAGAATATGTCAATGAGTTAAAAAAAGAGAATGCAAAGTCTTTTGGTGCAATGAATCAGACACTAAAACAAATAGAACAGACCGAAAAAGATATCGTTAATAAACAAATAAGTACTCAAACACTTAATCGTCAAAAACAAATCTTAACTCGTATGCTTGAGAGCGAAAAAGCCGAAATAAAGAAGGAGAAAGAAGAAAAAAGAGAATCAAAAACAGGAATTGATAAAATAGAAAAACAAAATAATCAATCTTTTGAAGAGTTTAAGAAATTGAAAAATAGAGATATGGAGTTATTACAAAAAATTCCTCCTATATATTCTTCGTATTATAAAACAAAAATATCAGAATATTTTAGTAATTTTGAAAGTCCAAATAAGTAACTTTTTTAATACTCTGTAGCTTTATGGAAAAGGTATATATTACGAAAGGAAATTATTCATCATTTGAGACTTTTTTAGAACAAGTCTGCGATAAATATCATCTATACAATTATATAGGAGCAATAGATATTGCTATAGAAAAAGTATTAGAGTTCGTGCAAACAGATGTTATCATATCATCCTCTAATACGAAAGATGGTATATGTTTTTCTTTTGAGACAAAAGAAGATGTTTTTTCTCAATTAAGTCTCTCAAAGGAAGATAAGTCAGTATTTGATACCTTGTTTGTTATAAAGAATCTTTCGGATTGTATACAAATATCCGATAATGGTAGAGTTATGAATCTATACTTCTATATTAGTGGTATAGAAGAGGAATTAGTTATGAAAAGAAAAGAAAGTATTAAGACATATTCTTCGAGTAAATTATCTATGGCAAAGTAACGTTTTCTTATGGCTATAAGTTTTAGTTGCAATACAAAATTTCCTTTCTCTAATAGGCTTAAAACCAAAGCATGGATTAAGCAAATAATTACCTTGTACGGTAAGAAATGCGGTAATATATCATATATTTTTGAGGATGATAATCAAGTTTTGAATATCAATAAACAATATCTTAATCACGATTACTATACAGATATTATTACCTTCGATTATGTTGAGCAAGATACCATTAATGGAGATATAGTTATATCAACTGATCGTATAAAAGAAAATGCAAAGAATTTCAACACAAGTTTTGATAACGAATTACATAGAGTGATTATTCATGGAGTATTACATCTTTTGGGATTTAATGATCATTCTGAGGAAGAGAATAAAATAATGCGTCAAAAAGAGAATGAAGCCTTAGCAATATTCTATCAATAGACTAATTAATAGAAGGGGTAGTTTCTTTGCTGATTATATTATTTTGATATCAATAAAAAAGGAATTATTCTCCAAAAACAAAGTCAGTTCTATGTGTAATATTTTGATGTTTGAATAAGAAATGTTTTCCAAATTTGATATAATAGTTGTAGGAGCAGGACATGCAGGTTGCGAAGCAGCACTTGCATCGGCTTCGTTAGGTAATAATACTTTATTGATTACTCAAAACCTTAACAATATTGCTCAACTTTCTTGCAATCCTGCAATGGGTGGCGTAGCTAAGGGACAAATTGTTAGAGAAATAGATGCTTTGGGCGGTTATTCGGGTATAAATACCGACCTTAATACTATGCAGTTTCGTATGCTTAATGCTTCCAAAGGTCCGGCTATGCATTCTCCTCGTGCACAAGTAGATGATATTACTTTTCCTATTGGTTGGCGAAATAAATTAGAAAATACGGATAATCTTTCTCTTTGGCAGGACGATGTGATCGGTATAAATATTAAAAATAATAAAGTAACCGGTGTTAAGACCAAATTAGGTATTATCATTCATTGCTCTGCAATCATTCTTACTAATGGTACTTTCCTTAATGGAAGAATACATATCGGCAAAACTAATTTTAACGGCGGTAGATTAGGAGAAGAAAACAGCGAAAACCTAACCGAATGCCTACAAAAGTTAGGTTTCTTATCCGCTAAACTCAAAACAGGTACCCCTATGCGAGTAGATGGTCGCTCAATAGACTTTTCTTCCCTTACAGAACAAAAAGGAGACGAAGAAGTGGGGCAATTCTCTTTCCTATACAAAAAAACAAGAAAACTTTCTCAACGAAGTTGTTATATTGCTCTAACTAACCAGACTGTACATGATATTTTACGGACGGGTTTCAAAGATTCGCCTATGTTTCAAGGCAGAATACAAGGCAAAGGTCCTCGTTACTGCCCATCTATAGAAGACAAAATAGAACGATTTGCAGATAAAGACCATCATCAATTATTTATAGAGCCCGAGAGTAACCACACTAATCTTTGGTATATAAATGGATTCTCCTCTTCATTGCCTTTGGATGTACAACTCAACGCATTAAGACATATAAAAGGTTTTGAAAAAGCCATAATTGAACGTCCCGGTTATGCTATTGAGTATGATTATTTCCCTCCAACTCAATTAAAAAATACTTTGGAGACAAAACTAATAGATAATCTCTTTTTTGCAGGACAAATCAACGGCACAACCGGTTATGAAGAAGCTGCTTGTCAGGGTCTTATCGCAGGAATAAACGCTAATCAAAAGATAAAACAACTTCCTTATTTTGTTCTAAAACGTAGCGAAGCCTATATAGGTGTCCTAATCGACGATTTGGTTACCAAAGGAGTGGACGAACCGTATAGAATGTTCACCTCACGAGCAGAATATCGTATTTTATTGAGACAAGATAACGCAGACGAAAGACTTACGCCCAAAGGATTTGAGTTAGGTTTAGCAAGTGAGCAAAGAATACGTAATCTTAGTATCAAACTAAAACAAAAAAACAAACTAATAACCTATCTTAAAACAACAAATGTTGCACCCGCTCAGGTAAATACAATGCTTACAGAGTTATCTACTCCACCTATTTCACAACCTATAAAAATCGCTTCCCTTTTATTGCGACCCCAAGTGCAGATAGAAGATTTAATTGTTTCTATACCTACATTAGAGGAAAAAGTCAATAAAATACCTCAAAGCAAAAGAAAAGAAATCTTATCTTTGTCTCAAATAAACTTAAAATACGAGAATTATATTCAAAAGGAGCAGGAAACTGTTGATCGTATTAATAAATATGAGAATTTAATAATAAAAGACGATTTTGATTATCAATCACTTAAATCTTTGTCTTTTGAAGCGAGGGAAAAATTATCACATATCCGCCCCAAAACTATCGGTCAGGCGTCCCGAATAAGTGGTGTCTCCCCAGCAGATATAGCAGTTTTGGTCTTATATATTTCCAAATAAAAGGGAGTATGTGTGTAAATTCAATATAAATGGTTATCTATGTGGTGTTAATCAAATAAAGTGAGACAATATAAGCATCTTGCGAAAGTATCTATTTGAGAGATATTGATTTATATTCAATAAATTCAAAGCAGGGGAGATGTTCTCTTAACTTTTTCTCAAAAATTTTTAGGTAGTCGTCCTTTTGGGACATTGTTGGTATTTTCCCTTCCGTGAAACATTGCTTAAAATTTTACGATATGGGAAATAGAACATTTTAAATAAATAGAAATTCTAATAGTATCGCATTTTATCAAAATAAAATTAATAACTATTCTAATAACATCAATAACTATTCTAATAACATCAATAACTATT
>CAVGDP010000219.1:0-6573 GCA_963627985.1 uncultured Eubacteriales bacterium | reverse complement strand
TCAATAACTATTCTAATAACTTCAATAACTATTCAAATAACTTCAATAACTATTCTAATAACTTCAATAACTATTCTAATAACTTCAATAACTATTCAAATAACTTCAATAACTATTCAAATAACTTCAATAACTATTTGAATAACTTCAATAACTATTCAAATAACTTCAATAACTATTTTAAGGATTTTTACACTTATTCTAACTATTATATAATCAATAAATTATAAAGATGAATAATTTGCTCATTTTTACTCAAAATATACCCATAGAAAATAACCTTATAGGAAAAATAGAACATTTTGGGGTTTTTAGTTTAAGACTCCAAAGTTGATAATCGTAATTACGCAAAATAATAATCCTAATATAATAAATTAATACAAATAGACGTTATAGTACGAGTGAAAATTAATACAAAAAATATAATACATAATAGAAAAAACAAATATATCATAGGATTTATTTGCGTGATTGTTACCGTTTTATCTATTGTCGCCTGTTCTACTCATAAAGATAAGTGGCAGAATAGGAAATATCATCAAGTGGTTGCTCATTACAACGCTTTATGGAATGGACAAGAATCATACAAACAAGCAATTAACACAATAAATAGAAATTATAAAGACGATTTTACGAAGATTATTCCCATATATAAATTTCCTGACGAAAAAACAGTACAAAGTATTCAATCTAATACTAATCGCTCCATAGAGAAAGCATCAAAGGTTATAAAGAAACATTCAATGCGTTTTGGAGGTAAAGAGAAAAATCCAGAAATAGACGATGCCTATCTATTAATAGGTAAATCCTGTCTTTTGAATAGAGATTTCTTGGGGGCAGAAGCTACTTTCAAGTACATAATCGCTAATTGGAAAAAGACAGAAACTATTTATGAACCAATGATTTGGCTCGCTCTAACTTACACCAAACAAGGAAAATTCTCCGAAAGCGAAATAATCCTAAAAGAAGTACATAAGGCAATAGAAAATAAAAAAGCTCCAAAGAAATTAAAAGATTTTATGTATACCGTTTGGGCAGAAAATGATATTGCATCTGGTAAGGAAATGGCAGCTACAGAGAAACTTGCCTTGAAGAAAAGAAAAATATTCAAATCTGCTTTGGATGTTAGAATAAAATTTATAGAAGGTCAAATATATCTACGTAATGAAGAATACGATAAAGCATATAAGTGTTTTCAAGTAGCATATAACAAAGCCAAAGACTATAATATGCAATTTGTTGCTAAACTCAATCAAGCACTTTGTTTTGAAACAGGTGACCAACGCTCAATAAAAGTTATTGAAGACTTAGAAAAGATGCTCGATAAGGAAATCAACAAAGATTATAACGACCAAATTTATTACGCAATCGGTGAAATTTATTACAAAAACAAAAGTATTCCGACCGCTTGTAGAAAATGGGAACAAAGTGTAAGTAGTTCTACAAATAATACTACTCAAAAAATCGCTTCTTCTATTCGTGTGGCAGATGTATATTATGATGAATTAGAGAATTATCAAAAAGCCTCTATGTATTACGATACTGCCTTGTCTTTGATAGATAGATATCATCCCGATTACAGAAGAATTACCGATAGACAAAGAGTTCTAACTACTTTGGTTAAGAATCTTAATACCATAGAGAGATGGGATTCTTTGCTTACTTTAAGTGAATTACCCGAAGAGGAATTAAATCGCAAAATAGACTCTTGGATTGCTGCTTATAAGTACGAACAAGAAAAGAAAAAGGCTCAAGAAGAATTAGAGAAAGCTATTGCTCAACGTAATGCGCAAATAAATAATTTTTCTACGTCTAATCTGAATTATAAATCTACTTTTTATTTCAATAATCCCTCAACTGTTCAAGCCGGTAAGATAGAATTTGAACGTAAATGGGGCAAACGTGCCTTAGAAGATAATTGGAGATTGGAACAAAAAGAGGAAATAGGTTTTGAATCAGACAACTCTCTTGCAGAGAATAATGAAGATAGTTTGCAGAATGACGACAAGAACGGCACGACTACTTCTTTTACTCCCGAAAATAGAGAATACTATACCAAAGATATACCTTTTACGCAAGGAGCAAAAGATACTGCAAACGAAGAAATAGCAAATGCCCTATTAGATGCAGGTTATATTCTTTGGCAGGGAATAAATAATACACGAAAATCAATTGAAACTTTTCTATCTTTGCACAAAAGATACCCAACACATAAGAATATCTTACCTTCTTCGTATCATCTTTACAAAGAATACGAACAATTAGGAGATTATCCTTCTTCTAATTATTACAAAAACAAAATACTTAACGAATTTGCCGAAAGTGAATTTGCTATGATGCTCAAAAATCCATCTTTTTGGGATAATCAAGATGATATCTTAAAGAAACAAGACTCGCTATACAAAAGAGCATACAATTATTATATAAATAATGAATTTCAGAGTGCTATTAATGCCTCTTATTCTGCTATTGATAGTATTAAGATAGGTGCGTACATTCCTCGTTTATTATATGTTGTTGCCCTTAGCAAAGGAAAACTTTATGGTATTGATTCTTTATCAAATAATTTGAATATGATTATATTCAATTACCCAAATGCCGAAGTTACTCCGTTAATAGAAAATCAATTGAAGTATCTTGCTTCTAATTATAATATCAAAAATTATGATATTAAGTATGATGAGAATAGAGAAAAAACAAATCCTCCTACTAATGATATTCCTTTAGAGGATAATATCGTAAATGCAATCTCGGATAGTATTAATCAAAACGCTGTCAATAGAGATGATATCTTGGATGCCGAAAGTTTGGTATATAAATACAAAGATGGTATGCATTATTTTATTCTTTTGGCAGATGACTCCAAATTCGATGCAGATTATTTAACACAATATCTTAATAAATTCAATGAACAAAACTTCTCCTCCTTACATCTTACCACTAGTGCTAATTTATTTACTGCTACTTACCAAATACTCAACGTTAAGAAGTTCAAAAATATAGATGAAGCCTTTACTTATTACGATTCTATACAACAAGATAGCACCTTTATGGCAATGAATCCAGATTACTACAGATGTTTTATAATCAGTATGCAAAATTATGCTACTTTTTATACTAAACGAAACATAGATGCTTATCAAAAATTCTTCAAAATTATGTATCTAAACAATAGAGATGAAGAAAAATAAACGAGAAACAATAAACACCGAAAAATAATAACACAAAAAATAAAATGATAAAGAATCCATTTTTTAATTATTTGAATAAATTAACATTTTTCTCAATAGCAGTTTGCTTTGTAGTTATGTTATTATGGTTTACTCCGATAAGAGATTATTTACGTATGGCTCCGTACTATATTTGTATGTATTTCGTTGTAACTCTTCTATTTTGGACGTTTCTAAAATATGTTCCAAAGAAAAATTTACTTACCTTTGAGAAAGCATATATAATATCAAAAGTTGGGAAAATATTAGTTTATGCCTTAATTTTTGTAATTATTTTATTGCTTGGTTTAGAAAAAAGTACTAAATTTGCATTTGCGTATTTGGGATTGTATCTCGTGTACTTGATTTTTGATACAATAACCATAATGCAACTAATTAAGAATAACAAAAATAAAGAAAATAAAATATGAAAAGATATAATTTTATAAGTTTGGCAATCTATTCTATTGCTATCTTCTCTATTATTTGTATAGTGGGATGTGAGAAAGATTTTTCCGAACAAGACAATGATTTAATCGCAGGTAAGTGGCGTAATACAAGTATTCTAAATTTGGAAGTCGCTAATGAAACGGACCTAATGGCGTATTCTGAATTTGCTCCTTATAATTTTGTCTATGAAAAGAGAACACAAAAAAATGTTTCCTTTGAATACGATAGCACACAAGCATCTCCTTATCTTCGTACCACAAGAACAGGTCATTATACCTTAAAAGGAGATTCTCTTATAATCAAAGATTACAAACTTCACACAAGAAATTATATTGTTCTCTATATTCGTAACGATACTTTATGTTATAAGGATGAGAAAGATAGTATTTACACCTTTGTAAGATATTATGGTGGCGAAGAGAACGGCAAAAAAATACAAGACGTTTATTATAAAAAATAACAATCATGGATAAAGAACAAATAAAGGTAACAATAGCCAAAAGAGCTGCCTTAGAATTAAAAGACGGAGACGTTGTAAATTTAGGAATAGGCATACCGGGTATGATTCCTAACTATCTGAAACCAGGAGTTAAGGTTTTATTACAAGCAGAAAATGGTATGGTCGGCATGGGACCTGCACCTGAAGAAGGAAAAGAAGATCCTGAGTGGGTAAATGCAGGTGGTCAGTATATAACAGCAGTAGAAGGTGCTGCAACTTTTGATTCTGCTACTTCTTTTGGTATCATTAGAGGAGGACATGTAGATGCAAGTATCTTGGGTGCACTACAAGTTGATGAAAAAGGTAATTTGGCTAATTGGATGATACCTGGCAAAAAAGTACCTGGTATGGGTGGTGCAATGGATTTACTCGAAGGAGCCAAAAAGATAATCATCACAATGGAACACACTGCAAAAGGAAACCCTAAAATACTTAAACAATGCACCTTACCTTTAACTGCCGCAGGAAAAGTAAATATGATTATTACCGAAATGGGAGTTATGTATATAACCAAAGAAGGTATTGTTTTGGAAGAAATAAACCCTGAATTTACTGTTGAACAAATACAAGCAGCAACAGAAGCAAAATTGATAATCTCCAAAGATTTGAAGCCAATGTTACAATAAAGAATTTTTATTTCTCATTACATAGTCGCCAAATGATATTTCTCATTTGGCGATTTTCTTTTCTTTTTCTTTTGTATCGTAGAAATTACCTTAGTTTCAGTATCTTTTACAAAATAATAATATTCCCAAACTACTCTTATTGAAAATTCTCTAATGACTCTTTTTACTATAATTTTTTCGTCACTTCTTATCAAAATAATATGTGAAGTTATCTAAATAGTATGTGAAGTTATTGACATAATATCACATATTATTTTTGGAGAAATAATAACCCCTCAAATAGGTCGCAATAAAGAAATACCAATATTTATAAGTAAGTTAATATGTATTTAACACAACAAAACAATCTTTAACCTCAATCTCTCCATACTAAAACACAAATCAACAACAAGCAACAAAATACTAATAATAAAACAGTTATCTATCTGAATAAGTATTCACAAGTAAGGAAAATACAAAATTATTGTTTTCATTTTGCAAAATGTTTGTAACTTTGCAAACTCAAATAAAAGGGTATAATGATGAAAATAGATGTCTTAAAATCTAAAATTCACAGAGTTAAAGTTACTCAAGCTGACCTTAATTATATCGGCTCTATTACTATTGATGAGGCTCTTATGGAGAAGGCTAACATAATTGAGAACGAAAGAGTTTATATTTATGATATAAATAACGGCGAACGATTTGATACTTACGCAATTAAAGGCAAAAGAGGTAGTGGTATAATAGGATTAAATGGTGCTGCTGCGAGAAAAGTACAAGTGGATGACTTACTTATTATTGTTTCCTTTGCTAATATGGATTTCGAAGAGGCTAAAAAATGGAAACCTATTGTGATATTCCCTAAAAATAACAAAATTGAATAAAAACCAGAAGTGATGTCATTCAACGAAAATATCAAAAAGAAGGTTGTAGATTGGAAAACATTGTCTCAAAAATTAGAAATAGCAAGAAATGAAGACAAAAAAATCGTTTTTACTAATGGTTGCTTCGATTTAATTCATTTGGGACACGTAGATTATCTCTCCAAAGCAAGAGATTTAGGGAATTTATTAGTAGTAGGTGTCAATACTGACGCCTCTGTTAGAAGATTAAAGGGAGAAAAACGTCCTTTGCAGGACGAAAACGCAAGGACAATTGTTTTAGCTTCTATGATATTCGTTGATTATGTTGTTCTTTTTGATGAAGATACGCCACTGAATCTAATAAAATTAGTACAGCCAGATATTTTAGTAAAGGGTGCCGATTATAAACCGCAAGATATTGTCGGATATGATGTTGTTATGCAAAAAAATGGACAAGTCCAAACGATAGAATTCCTCAAAGGTTACTCTACCACAAACATTATCAATAAGATACTACAAAACAACAAATAAAGACCTTATATTCGTTCATTCTTTTCAATGAATGTTGTCTTTATATAACTATAAGACTAATTATTTATTAGTGTCTACTATAAATATAGTGATATATAAAAGATTAGAATAAATATAGTTATGAGAAATTAATATGTTAGAAACAATAGATAATTTCTTTCTCTAACCTATTATAAAAACACCAAAATCTTGCAATGTTTCACGCTCCCAAAATGTTCTATTTTCCCTATAAGGTCATTTTCTATGAGTATATTTTGAGTAAAAATGAGAAAATTATTCATTTTTATAATTTATTGATTATGTAATAGTTAAAATAAGTACTAAAATTATCCAAATAGTTATTAATTTTATTTGAATGGTTATTGATGTTATTTGAATAGTTATTAATACTATTTGAATAGTTATTAATACTA
>CAVGDP010000218.1:0-6533 GCA_963627985.1 uncultured Eubacteriales bacterium | reverse complement strand
ATTGATGTTATTCTAATAGTTATTGATGTTATTCTAATAGTTATTGATGTTATTTTGATGAAATGTGATATTATTTTAAGAAATAGAATAGATCGGTATATTTATTGAATACTAATAATTTATAAATAAAAAAAAGAATGAAGTGAGAATATCTTCCCACTTCATTTCTATTGGAGACAAATCAATGATTTTATTGTTTAATCAATTTCTTAACTATACTATTACCATTATTGATAATTGTTACATAATACAAACCCTTTTCGTATTTGGAAGTATTAATAATAACGTTATTATTCTCTACCGTTAGTGAACTATTATTAGAAGATATTCCGCTATTATTAGTATTCAAATAAGTTTCTTCTAATATCCTACCATTATTATCACTAAGAATAATCTTAATTTCTCCACTTTGTCCATTTAGAGATAATACTGCATTATCCTTTGTAGGATTAGGTGAAAGAGTAATATTACTCCAATTATTATCAACATCATTCAAAGAAGATTTTTTGGTACCCGTCAATTTTATAGCATCCAAAACAACTCCATAACCTGCATTGTCCTGTCCAACAAAACAAATTTGATAGGTAGAAGATAAATCCTTTAATGAAACTACTGCATTTTTCCAACTAACAGAATAATTTGATAACGTATTAGAATAAGAAGAAAGTTTTTTCCAATTATCCGATGAAGATGTTCTGTAATATAATGTTAATGGAGTGTTTGCTCCCGAATATGCTGCGTAATAAAATGTAAGTGCTACGCTATCATAAGTAGATAAATCAAATACAGGAGAAACTAATCTCGCCGATTGATTAGAATATGCTTGTTTGAAATTCAACGCTACCATATAAGAACCAACTTTTGGCGTTATATAACCACCCATACCCTTCTTTGCAACTTTCCATGATACACTATTAGAGCCTTGTATCGTCCAACAATTTAATCCATTCTCAAAACCCTCGCTAAATGGCAACTCTTCTATCGCCAAATCATAGCAAACAGTATGTAATTTGGTAACAGGACCATAATATGTAGTGGTATCAATTTTGGCACTTAAACGAAAATCGTATTTAGTATTAGTTTGCAAATTATTTATAGTATGAATGATATCATCAGAAGATAGATCCACGTTTGTATAAGAGGATTGAGTAGTTTTTTTGTATTGAAGTTTTCTATCTGTTATAGATTGATCGCTTTGGAAACTACCAACTAAATCAATTGAACTTGTTGTTATATTGCTACTACCTAATAAGAATTTTATATCATCAAATTCTTTGTAAGTAAATAGAATAGTAGAATCTGCGGAAGTTGTATCGTAATGAATATTAGATATATGTCCGTCAATTTGATTACCGTTATTCAAATCGAAATAATCTATATTCTTAACCTTCAAACTACCTGGATAAGGAGTAGAAGCAGTCTCTAATTTAGATTCTTTACCTGCACACACAATATAATAACCTCTATCATCGGGGTCGTTATTCAAACTATTATTAGTTTCCCAATCAACAAATTTAGAAGTATCTGCATGCCAAACTAACATACCTACGCCAGGAATATAAGCATCCCATTTATCATGATTACGATATTCAAAAACTAAATATTCATTCGTTGTAAGATGTAGTTTATACGCCGTGTTGCTATCTGCAATTGGATAAAGTTTGTGTTCTCCCTCTTGTAAATTAACAAGATTGCCCCAACCCAACATATCTCTTTCTATCATAGAATAATAAGGTGGAGTTTTGGAATTATTATTATAAGAGCCAGCGTCCATAACGTCCCACGAAGCAGGAGTAATTGCTCCACCATAATCAGTAGCATACATATCAGGCAAGCCAAAAGCGTGTCCCATTTCGTGACAAACAGCACCAATACCATCAATTCCCTCTTGATAAGAATAACCTACAAGACGCTTTGTTAATTCCGAAGAACAAGCATAACGATTGAATGTTTTGCCGTCTAATGTTGTGTTACCAGAGAAATAATACATGTGAGGCCATACTTGAGAGTCTTTTTGATTAGTACTATTTGAACCGATACCAGCATAAATAACATGAACCAAATCAACTACGCCATCGTTATCATTATCGAATTCGGAAAAATCAACATTATACATAGTATCAATTATTTTAACGGCATCTCTCGCCATTTGCCATGCGTTCTCATTACCATTCTTTGCGTAATAACTTCTACTCTTTGGCAAAGTTATAGGACCATATACTTCGAATTGTGGGTCTATTGTTCCAAAAGATTGGTCAGCAAAATAATCCCTAACGCTACCTGTATAATTATATGAAGTATAGTTGCTGTCCTGTATTTGATGTTTGAACCTATCTGCATTATCGTCCGTAAAGGAAACATCTGTGTAATTTACCAAAACAACTAATAATTTAGGTCTATTAGTAGTAAAGGATTTTAGAGCTTTCTTTTTGTTTTTTTCGTCTCTTATTAGACGTTTTTCATTCATAGTTTGAATCTGAATAGTAGAATAGAAGACATCCTTTTTTAATGTTTGCAAAAACTCAACTTCACTCTTACCTCTATTATCGCTATTAGACGCAAGCACAGAAGATGGTATCATATTACCTTTTGTATCCTGTATAGCATATACGAAATCTCCATTCTCTAACGGCATAATCATATAACCATCTAATGTTTTTGACCAAGAAACATATTCATCTCCATAGATAAAATATGTTATTGTTTTACCATTAGATTGTTTTGTTGTTATAGCATGAGGAAAGGCGGGATTAGCATTAGTTATAATACTATTAGCAAACATTAAAACTATCACAACTACTGTTGATAGTAACATTTTTATTGTTTTCATCTTTTTATTTGTTTTTAATTATTATCCATTCAGTGACTAAAAAAAATAATAATTAAACAATACCATACTATAACTAATTTTTATTACACTCTTTGATTAATTTCTTTCTATAACGCAAGAAAAACAATTTTATTTTTTTCTTAATTTATTTTGCTATACTAATAGGAATATGATTGAAATACAAAACAACGTTATGAGTTTGCTTTTTGTATATATCATATAAAGTACCAATGAAATTACCACTCATATAATTACCATCATTATATGTAATAGTGAGTTTTCCTTTGGGATTAGTAAGATATTTTGAATAAATAGCGTGATTTTCTTCTATTCTCTTGTCCTCATAATAGATAATCTTCAAGTTATTTTCAAAACATACTACACTATCAAATGAAAAAAATTTAGTTAATATATTATCTGTGTGTATGAATAGATATTTATTATCTATCTTATCTATATAATTTGTCTGCTCTTCATTATACGCAAAGACAATATCAAACCAAGTAGGATTTTCTATAGTAGGTATTTTGACATAACAAGTTTCGAATTCATTAGATTGCCAAGTTGTTTGATTATCTACAAACATCGCCATATAAGTTTCACTTTTGCTATACGGCAATTTATCTATTATATCGTACAAATCATTACTTCTATTATTATCATCGCAAGATACAATAGAGAAACTTATCAAAAAAACAATACAAACTATCTTAACAATCCTTTTCATTCTTATTATTCTTCTATGAGTAGTTATTAATCTATCCAAATAAGAAACTTTCTTTTCTTTAACTAAATATCCTAAAATATTGAATTATAAAATAATAATATTTTATTCAAAAAGATAAATGACGAAGTATTCCCCCGTCATTTATCCTAATTATATACTATTGTAGTTCGTGAATAACAAGACCACTTCTCAATTTTGGCTCAAACCAAGTAGATTTAGGTGGCATAATATTGCCTGTATCTGCAATTTCCATTAATTGATTCATAGAAACAGGATAAAGAGCGAAAGCAACTTTCATCTCTCCACTATCTACTCTCTTTTTCAATTCACCAAGTCCTCTAATACCGCCAACAAAGTCTATACGCTTGTCAGTTCTTAAATCTTTAATACCTAAAACTCTATCCAAAACATTATTAGATAAAATACTAACATCCAAAACTCCGATAGGGTCGTTCGCTTTATAAGTACCTTCTTTGGCAGTTAAGCGATACCAATCGCCACCTAAGTACATAGCAAATTCATGTAATTTAGTAGGCTTATAGATCTCCTTACCCATCTTCTCTACTGTGAAATTCTCTTCTACTGCTTTGATAAAATCTTGCTCACTTAAGCCATTAAGATCTTTAACAACTCTATTGTAGTCAATAATATGCAATTGAGAAGCAGGGAATATAACAGCCATAAAATAATTATACTCTTCGTTACCTGTATGATTAGGATTCTTTGCTCTTCTCTCCTGTCCAACTCTTGCAGCAGCAGCAGTACGATGATGACCATCGGCAACATATAAATAAGGAATATCATTAGCAAAGATTTCTTCTATTCTCTTGATTTTCTCTTTGCAATTGATTACCCAAAATGTATGACCAAAACCATCTTCTTTGGCAACAAAGTCATAAATAGGTTTCTCATTTTTTACAATATCGCTAACAATCTGATCTATTTCTTTATTATCTCTATAAGCAAAGAAAACAGGCTCCACATTTGCGTTAGTAATATTAACGTGTATCATTCTGCCGTCTTCTTTATCCTTACGAGTCAATTCATGTTTTTTGATTATACCGTTAAAGTAATCATCCACATGAGTACACCCTACTATACCGTACTGTGTTCTGCCATTCATAGTCTGAGCATAGATATAAAGTTTAGGTTCTGCGTCTTGTACTAACCAACCTTGCTTTTTGAAATTATTGTAATTCTCTACAACTTTCTCAAATACCTCTGGAGCGTTATCTGCTGTGCCCGGAGCCAAATCTATTTCAGCCTTGGTAACGTGAAGTAATGAATAAGGATTACCTTTTGCTTCTTCTCTTGCTTCTTCTGAGTTCATAACATCGTATGGACGAGAAGCCAATTTTTCAACTATCTCTACAGGAGGACGTAACCCCTTGAAAGCTCTAACTCTTGCCATAAAATTTTTATTTTATTTTAGAATTTGTTATTTAATATTATTTTTTTCTCTTGTATGTTTATACAACACTACTTAATTAGCGTGCAAAATTACAATTTTTTTATTTTATAATCCCAGAAAATCGTATAAATTTTTTGTCAATCCTCTATTTTCTCTCTTTATTTAGCATAAAAATACTTTTTGCAGTTAGAAAAGCCGTACTCCAAGCCTGTTGAAAATTATATCCACCCGTAATACCGTCAATATTCAAAATCTCACCGGCAAAAAATATCTTATCCTCCTCTTTACTTTGCATTGTATTCTGATTAATACTATTAAGATCCACTCCCCCACAAGTAACAAATTCTTCTTTATTCATTGCACGATTAGAAACTATATATTTATCCGAACAAAGTGAGTTAATCAAAAGATTAATTTCTCTTTTTGTCAAATCTTTATATCTTATATTCAAACGATTAGGTATTGTCCGTTGCAGAATATAATTCCAAAAACGAAGAGGTAAAGAAAATGGATTTATGTTTGTTATAATCTTATATTCATTTTGTAGAATAGTATTGTGAAGTACTTTTATTGCTTGTTCATTTTGTAGATTTATCCAATTGATAATCAATTCTGTTTTATAATTATTATCATTCAAAAATTGAGTAGCAAAAGAGGATAATTTCAATACACAAGGTCCCGAGATACCTTTGTGTGTAATGAGAATAGAGTCTTTTATTTTGAATTTTGTTTTGGGTATCATTATAGTAACATCATTAATTGAGATACCAGATAATAATCTAAGATTTTTATCTTCAATACAAAAACCAAACAAAGAAGGTATTGGCGGAGTAAGTGTAGAAATTTTTGCTATATCATCAAATAAATTCAACGAGGTATCTCTATTTTTTCTATTAGCAATACTACCTCCTATTGTAATAACAACAAAATCAAAGTCTTTCAGTTGAGATAAAGAATTAATTTGCGTATTCTTCTGTATATGTATATTATATTTTTGAGCGTAATGCAAAAACATCTTAACGATAGTAAGCGAAGTATTACTCTTTGGAAATACCCTACCATTATCTTCTATTTTCAAACTAACGTTGTGTCTTTCAAACCATTCGTAAGCATCTCGTGGAGAAAACGTATTAAATATTTTTTTCATAAACATTGCTCCTCGTGGATAGACTTTACGTAAATCTGTAACAAAATCAAAAGTATTTGTACAATTGCATCTACCCCCTCCCGAGAGAATTACTTTTGATAAGACATTAGAAGATTTTTCGAAGATAGTAATATCAATAGTATCAATATTTTGTCCATCTTTTATGAGCATTTCTTTCAAATTCAAAGCAAGAAAGAAACCTGCCGCTCCACCTCCTATTATTGCTACTCTTTTTTGCATCCTTAAATCTATATTAAAACCTCTTATCTGCTTATATACATAAATACAAAAATCCTTATTCCTCGTTATTTTATTCTATTGCGATTTTATAAAAATAATATTTGATTTTATTTGAATAGTTATTGATTTTATTCGAATAGTTATTGAAGTTATTTGAATAGTTATTGAAGTTATTAAA
>CAVGDP010000217.1:0-14228 GCA_963627985.1 uncultured Eubacteriales bacterium | reverse complement strand
TTAAAGTTATTTGAATAAGTATTAAAGTTATTTGAATAAGTATTAAAGTTATTTTGATAAGTGCCGATAAAATTTTCAACACTTCACAGATTAGAATTATTCTACATTAACTAATCAAAAATAATCCATATCTTGTCTATATAAAACTACATTTCATTTTGATAAAACAATATTTTTGCAAAACACAAAGACTTTTCTTTCAATCATTACTATAAAAGACAATATCAAAAGCAATATTATTTACTTTCAAGAGTTATTTTATCTAAAAAAGAGAACATTTTTATCTGCCACAAATAGAAAAAATCAATAAAAATTGACTTTATTTGAGGAAAAAGAAAATATTTCTAAAACTTATACGTTAATAGCAAACAAGCCCGTTTGGTGAAATAGGTAGACACGCTACTTTGAGGGGGTAGTTCTCTAAAGAGAGTGGGGGTTCAAGTCCCCTGACGGGTACAAAGTTTATTATAATAAATAACTATTCAAGTACTTTTCGTTTATTAGATAAGTACTTTTTAATTAATAGGTATCGTTCTTTAAGCTCGTTTGGTGAAATTGGTAGACACGCTACTTTCAGAGGGTAGTTCTCGCAAGAGAGTGGGGGTTCAAGTCCCCTTACGAGCACAAAATTATACTAATATGACAAGAGTCGGAATAATGAGCGATTCGCATGGTTTCTTTCCTAAACAAATTTACACTTTCTTCAAAGATGTAGATATAATATTACATGCAGGTGATATAGGTGGCGTAGAAGTTTTGAATGAATTGCGTAATTTCAAACGAACAGTAGCAGTATATGGTAATTGTGATTCTCGCTATATAGACAACGAAGTAAAGAGTCTAATGAAAATAGAGATAGAGGGGGTTAATATACTAATGACACATATTGGTGGCAGACCTAATCATTATGAAAAGAATCTTATTCCTATTTTCAAAGAAGAGAAACCCGATATATTCATTTGCGGACATAGTCATATTTTGAAAGTAGCATACGATAAGGAGTTTTCTTTTCTTTATATTAATCCAGGAGCATGTGGTAGGCAAGGTTTTCATCAAGTTGGCACATTAATACGATTGGTTATAGATGGCAAAGATATAAAAGACTTGGATGTATTAGATTTTGATAAATTTTCACAATAAAATATTTATTTTAGCGTAATGAATGATATGAAAAAGACAATTTTTGTTTTGATATTATCTATACTTATATGTGCGACAAGTAACGCCCAAAAACGTTTTTGGGAAGTTGGTATAATGCTTGGTGGAAGTAATTACACCGGAGATATTAATAGTATGTTTGCCAACGAACAAGCCAAAGCGAGAGCATTGAATCGATTCGAGAGTAGTTTTAATTTCTACAATATTCACTTTTTAGGGGGACTGGTTGCAAGATATAATTATAATCCACGTTGGTCTTTTCGTGGTAATATCTTATTTTCTCGTCTGAGTGGCGATGATAAACATTTTGCTAACAACAGAAATCTTAATTTTTATTCTAATATACAAGAGTTTTCTACTATTGCCGAGTTTAATTTCTTGGATTATCGTACGGGTTCTTTACAACATCGTATTAGTCCCTATATGTTTGCCGGTTTAGCTCTATTTCATTTCAATCCAAAGACTACTATGTTGGATAGTAGGTCCAATGAAAGTATAGTTGTCAATCTGCACGATATGCATACCGAAGGACAAACGTTTTATAACAATAAAGGTAACTATCATTTGTGGCAATTGAGTATTCCTTTTGGGTTAGGTATGAAATTTTCTTTTGGTAAATATCTTTGTATTGGGTTAGAATGGGGATTTCGTAAGACTTTTACCGACTATATTGACGATATAAGTGGTGAATATGTAGGAAGACAACAAATGATTCGCAATGTAAATGAAAATGCTGCTCGTGTATCCGACCGTACTCACGAATTAGAAGGACAAACAGACTTTTATCACGAAGAAGGTGAGATGAGAGGCAATAAAACAACGAATGATTGGTATAATTTTTTTGGTATTACTATCACGTCTCGTATTTCTAACGGAACAAAGAAATGTTTAAAGAATAAATAATATTATTCTGTCTCTATTTATTCACTTTATAAATTATTATATAAGCAATTCTGATATTATGGAAGCGATATTAACAGTAGAACATCTCTATAAATCTTTTGGAGATAAGGTAATATTTGAAGATCTTAATTTCGGAATTAATAAAGGACAAAAAATAGCTTTGATTGGTCGCAATGGAGAAGGAAAATCAACGCTTTTGAATATGCTTTTTGACGAAAAAGAAAGAGATAGTGGCAATGTAATTTTCAATTCTTTGTCCTACCCTTCTTATTTACCGCAAAAGACCTGGAAAGATGAGACTTGCACAATACTAGAAGATATATCCTCCATTTATGAAAGCCACAACGAAGACAAAGAAACCTTTTTGGCAAGAGCAAAAGAGATGTTATTTGTTTTTGGAATGAAAGAATTAGACAAACCATTGAACTTATTATCAGGAGGAGAACAAAAGAAAGTCGCATTAAGTAAAGTACTATTGAAAAATTCTCAATTCTATGTCCTAGATGAACCTACTAATCATTTAGATATGGATATGATTGCGTGGTTAGAAAGTTATCTTATTCGCAAAAACGCAACTCTTTTGATTGTTACCCACGATAGAGACTTTATTGACAAAGTTTGTACCGATATATACGAATTATACAAAGGACAAATCTCTAAATATAACTGCGAAAAGAAAACTAACGTACATCTTTTTGATTATTTTCTCACCAAAAAACAAGAACGTGCCGATTTATTAAGAGCAGAAATTAACAAAGCAAGAAATCTTTATACTCGTGAGTTAGATTGGATAAATCGTATGCCACAAGCAAGAGGTACAAAGAGTAAAAAGAGAATCGAGAACTTTGAACAAATCAAACAAAAAGCCCTACAAAAGACAGAGAAAGAATTATCCGCCTTATCTGTTATGGATACAAGAATAGGAAAGAAGATATTAGAGATAAATAGTATAAGCAAAAGTTTTGAAGATAAGATATTGATAAGAGATTTTTCGTATATTTTCAAAAAAGGAGATAAAATCGCTATAATAGGTCCTAATGGTTGTGGCAAGACTACTCTACTTAATATCATAATGGGTCGTATTAAACAAGATAATGGCTCAATAATCAAAGGAGAGACTATTAATTTTGGTTATTATCAGCAAAGAGATTTACAAGAAGAGCCAACAAAAAGAATTATTGATATCATTAAGGACGAAGCAGAGAGTATTACTATACAAGATGATAACAAAAAAATTGATATGTCGGCATCTTCTTTCTTGGAGAAGTTTGGTTTTAGTAAGGATATGCAATTTCATCAATATGGATTATTATCCGGCGGAGAAAAACGCAGATTATATTTATTGAAAACACTGATAAAAAATCCTAATTTCTTGATTTTGGACGAGCCAACGAATGATTTGGATATATATTCTCTATTAACATTAGAAGAATTTCTAACTTCCTACAAAGGTTGTTTGCTTTTCGTCTCGCATGATAAAAGATTTATTGAAAATATTTCCCAAAATCATTCCTTTATCTTTGAAGATAATGCCACAATAAAAGATTATTACCTCCCATATTCTGATTATTTGAAAGAAAAAAAAGAAAAGAAGAAACTATCTTCAAATATTACTCCTACTGATATAAGTAATAATTACGAGCAACAAAAGAAACAAAAAGCCAAACAAAGAAAAGAAAATAAATTATCCTACAAAGAAGAGAAACTACTCAAAGAAATAGAAGAAAGTCTGCCTCTGTTAGAAAAGAAAAAACAAGAACTAACTAACGAATTATCCTTAGGAACACTCTCTAATGAGCAATTAGTCAAGGCGGGTGAAGAATTGCAACAGATTATAGAAGAAATAGAGAACAAAGAAATGATTTGGTTGGAATTAAATGAAAAAATATCCTAAAAGACACTCCTTTACTTATTACAGAATATCAATAAAAACTCAAATACATTATAGAAAATGAAATTTTTGGAAGAATTACAAACATATCTAATAGAAAAGAATTTTTCTCAACTCTTTTTGTTAGTAGACGAAAACACTTCTAAATATTGTATGCCTATCTTGTTAGAGAAAATAGACGAAATATCTAATCGTCAAGCCACTTTATTAGAAGTAAAACCTAACGAAGAGAGCAAAACTATTCAAACCGCAGAAGATATAATACAATCCTTAATAGAAAGTAAAGCAGATAGACAAAGTTGTGTACTTTCTCTTGGCGGAGGTATGATAACCGATTTGGGAGGTTTTGTTGCTACTATATACAAAAGAGGAATACAAAACATAAACATTCCTACTACTCTACTATCTATGATAGATGCCGCAATAGGTGGTAAAACAGCAGTTAATTTTAATGGAATAAAAAATGTAATTGGTTGTTTTAATTTCCAAAGTGAAGTTTTTATTGATACCGAATTTCTTTCTACCTTAAATAATGAACAAATCAAAGGAGGAGTTGCCGAAATTGTGAAAACTATGCTTGTTAGTAACAAAAATTTTGATATAGATAAGGACCTAAACGACCTTAATAAATTCATTCAAACGCAAGATATTCATATCATTACTCCATTTATTGAACAATGTATAAAAAACAAACTCTCAATTGTTGCTAACGACCCATTAGATAACACCGAAAGAAAAAAACTTAACTTTGGTCATACACTTGGACACGCAATAGAAATGTTTTATAACTTTTCTCATGGGCATAGTGTTGCTATTGGAATGTATTATGCGTTGAATCTTAGCGTTAAATATTGCAATTTTCCAAAACAAAAGGCAACTAAAATACAAGACTTCATAAAAGAAAATTTTCCTATCCCTAACTACGAAAAAGATATGCCTCAACTAATTGCCCTAATGCAACAAGACAAGAAAAACAAGAATGGAAAAATCAATTTTGTCTTATTAGAAGATATTGGCAGGGCAATCTATTAGACTCTTTATTAGTACTAAAGAAAAGATATACTAATAGAATAGAACCTTTGCAAAGAAATATTTTCTATTGACAGTAATTGTTGTGAATAAATTTTATTCTGTCTAATTTAGTCTATAAACTCAAAAATTCTATACTTATTTTCAAAATCCAAAATGTTCTATTTTTCCTATAAGTGTATTTTTTAGGGGTATATTTTGAGCAAAAATAGACAAATTTTTCATCTTTGTAATGATTTGATTATGTAATAGTTGAAATAAGTACTAAAATCATCTAAATAGTTATTGATTTTATTTGAATAGTTATTAATGTTATTCGAATAGTTATTAATGTTATTCTAACAGTTATTGATTTTATTTAAATGGTTATTGATTTTATTTGAATAGAATCTGATTCTATTTTGACGAAATGTGATACTATTAGAATTTCTATTTCTTTAAAATGATCTATTTTTCTTATTAAGAAATTTTAAGCAATGTTTCTCAGAACAGAAAATATTAGAAAAATCATAACGTAACGAGTGCTTGAAATTTTTTTTAGAAAGTGTCAGGGTGAGATGTTATTTTCTTTCTAATTTTACTAAAAATAAAGTAGTTATATCTAAATAGATATGTTTTGGCGGACACTAATAGAAATAAATCTATCCTTTTATATTAATAATTGTTTATCTTTTGAATTGCATTTAAAACGTCTTCTAATTGAATGTTATCTATGCAGGGCCAAATGGTATTATGGTCTTTAACATATTTGCAATAGTTATTACAATTGAAACAATCCATAGAATGATATATCACATTAGGAATATATTTTTCGTCCTCTTTATCTAATTTCTCCACTTTGTAAGGATGAAATCTTCCAATATAATTACCAGGTAAGAGTATTATACTTTTTGTTCTCATTATCGGTGCAATATGTCCTGCAGAAGTATCATTTGTAACGATATATTTAGCATTTTTTATAACAGAGAATAGGTCCATTATAGTAGTTTTGCCGACAAAATTAATTATATCTTTGTGTGTTAATCGTTGTATTTTAATAAAAGTATTCTCGTCCGATTTGCCACCACATACTACAACTTTATCTTCTATATTATCTATCAAAGAAGCATATTTCTCTATATTCCAAACACGATTCATACTACTCGCACCAATAAACAAAACCATATATTGTTTATCCTCTAATCCAAAATCTTGTTTTTTTAGTTTAATATCAATTTTGGGCAACGAAGAAAGAAATTCTCTATTTATCGTTTGTCTAATAAAATCCGCATTTCGTGTAAGTTCCATAACAATACCACTATTGCCTTTAATCATTTGTGTATAATAGGATTTACTTTTTATTAGTAGTTTATTAGTAAGAGAATTGATTTTGTTTTCAGAGAAAAGAAAACCTTTCAAAATATTCTTTATGTTGTTATAATTACCATCGTAACCTATTTTATCTTTTGCTTTGAGATTATGAACAATTGTATCCATAATAAAATAATTATGCGAATAGACACAATTATAAATAGATAAGAATTTACGTTTTGATAATCGCACAAAGAAACATAATCTATATATAGGATTGAATAACATCTTTTTTTCTTCAATCATAATAATTTCATTCCAATAAGGTAACATCTTGGCAATAGAATATGTGGAAGAATTACAAATAAGTAAGATTTTTTCTTTTGAGAATTTCTTTCTAAACTCTTTCGCAGCATCTATCCAAAGAAGAAAATCTCCGATATTATCTGTTCTTAATAATACAATTGTATTTTCCTCTTTACTCGGTAGAAGTTGTAGGAAAATATTTTCTAATCTATATAAGATAATAGCCATATAATACAAAATCTTTCGCATAATATTTTCTATTTTTTATAGAATTATTCTTTTTTATACAATAATATTTCTTATTTGTCGTTAGATAAGTGCTATTTTTTTTAGAATACATTATTATTATAATAAAAATCAAGCCTGTTATTAGATATCCTACTCGTGCTTGTTTTCAATTGGATATCAATAGCAGGTGTTTTTATTCCTTTATGAAGTAAATCCATAGAAGAGAAAACTAATGCCTCGTCCCAAAGATTATTCTTTAAGAATTTTTCTAATAGTCTCGCACCTCCTTCTACAACTAATGATGACACACCTATATTATAGAGATAATCAATAATAAAGTTTAGATAATTTTCGCCATTCTCTACTTTGATGTAATGTGTATTCTCGCCAACGATTTCGGTTTTTAGATTATTAAAAATTAGAGTTTTTTGCGTATCATCAAAGAAATGTTTATCTTTTGTTATACTCAAATCCCTATCATAAACTAATCTAATAGGATTTCTCCCTCCATAATGGCGTGTATTCATCATACAATCATCGTTTATAACAGTATTAGCACCTACCATAAAAACATCGTTCTCCGATCGCATCTTACCGACCCATACTTTTACCATATCATTGGTTATCCAACACTTTTGACGTTTTTTTGTGTTTCTTTCATTGATATCCATATAGCCATCGAAACTTTGTGCTATCTTCAATATGATATAAGGACGCTTTTTCTCTTGATAACAAAAGAATCTCCTGTTGAGGTATCTGCCTTTCTCCTTTCCTATTCCGCAAATTACTTCTATACCTGCGTCTTGTAACATTTTTATACCTTTTCCTGCTACTTTGGGATTAGGATCTATGTTGGCAATAACACATTTCTTTATATTTTTATCAATCAATAATTGAGCACAAGGTGGAGTCTTGCCGTAATGACTACATGGTTCCAAACTAACATATATAGTAGAATCTTTCAAAAGACTTTTGTCCTTAACCGATGCAATAGCATTAACTTCTGCGTGAGAAGAACCATATTTTCTATGATAACCCTCCCCTATAATCTCATTATTATGCACTATTACAGCACCAACCATCGGATTTGGTGCAACTTTCCCTGCTCCTTTTTGTGCTAAAAAAAAGCAACGATCCATAATCTTTTCGTCAAATGTCTGCATAAATATTGTAACTTTGCACTTGCAAATATACAAAATAAATGAAAACTAAATCAAATAAAATAAAAGATATCCTTGATTACATATTCGAAGAATTAAAAAACGTATATTCTCCACAAGAAATCAAATCGCTTACAAGAATTCTTTTTGAAGAATATGCAAATATGGATTTAGCACATTTGCTTGCCTTTTCAGATGAATATATTAATGAATCCGAACTTTTGAATATCGTTTTAGCAACAGAAAAACTCAAAAAACATACCCCTATTCAATATATTTTGTCATATACAGACTTTTGTTCATTACATATTGACTTATCAAAAGATGTATTAATTCCACGCCCCGAAACAGAAGAACTTACTATGAAGATAATTGCAAATAACAAAGACAAGAAGCAATTAAATATAATAGATTTATGTACAGGTAGTGGGTGTATTGCATTGGCGTTGAATAGATTTTTAACAAATAGTAAGGTAATTGGTGTAGATGTTTCTTCTGTTGCTATTGAGATAGCAAAGACAAATAATAAGAATCTCAATCTAAATGTAAATTTTCTTCTCTTTGATTTACTTAGAGACGATTTATCATTTTTCGCTACGATGCAACCATTTGATTTAATTGTATCTAACCCTCCTTACGTAATGAATAAAGAAAAAGAACAAATGCAAAGAAACGTTTTGAATTACGAACCACACCTTGCTTTGTTCGTAAATGATGAAAATCCGTTGATTTTTTATGAAAAAATCGTTTTTTTTGCACAAAAATACCTTAAAAATGGCGGAAAAATGTATTTAGAAATAAATAATTCTTTATCCTCGCAGACTTTGTCTTTATTTCCTCAAAAAGAATTTATTGCAAGTATAGAAAAGGATATTTTTGGTAAGGATAGGTACATTTTTTTACAAAAAAAATAGCAAAAACTTTGTCAGTATTGAAAAATGTAGTACTTTTGCAAGTGGAGAGTTGGCTGAGTGGTCGATAGCGGCGGTCTTGAAAACCGTTGAGGGTAACACCTCCGGGGGTTCGAATCCCTCACTCTCCGCCATTATTTATCTAATACTTTATTTTCTCCGTAATTTTAGTTATTAATTATAGTTGCTAATAGAGTTAATTATCAATCGTTAGTTTTGTTTATTGATTTAATCGTATTTAATTCTCGCACGATTATGCAAAAAGAAGAAATAAATTATATAAAAGAACAATTTCCTTTCATAACAGATTACCAATTAGAGCAATTATCACTTCTGCCGTCCCTTTATAGAGAATGGAATAGCAAGATTAATGTTATCTCTCGCAAAGATATTGATAACATTTTTACTCATCATATTCTTCACTCGCTTGCTATTGCAAAAATAATCCTTTTCAAAGAAGATACGAAAATTTTGGATGTAGGTACCGGCGGGGGTTTTCCCGGTATTCCGTTATCTATAATTATGCCCCAAGTAAAATTTCATCTTATTGACCGTATTGCAAAAAAAATCAAAGTAGTAAATGCTATAAAAGAAGAATTACAACTAACTAACGTTATTGCCTCACAATTACCTTGCCAAGAAGATAAAGAAAAATATGATTTTATTGTTTCTCGTGCAGTTACTAATATGTCTGATTTTATAAAAATAACTAAAAATAAACTTCTTACACATTCTTTCAATTCGCTTCCTAATGGTATTTTGTATCTTAAAGGAGATGACGTAGTAGATGAATTATCTAATCTCTCTATACCTAAAAATAAATACGAAATATATAATATTCACGACTTATTCAATAATGATTTCTTTCTAACGAAGCGTATTGTCTATATAGTTGGCAAATAAAATGCTGATAAAAATTAATCTTTGTTGAAGAAAAAATAATTCTAATTCATTCATAAGTTATATTATCTAAACATTTTGTAATTTTACGAAGTAAAAGAAAGAAAAAGTTATTTTTTTATAAATTTATATTGATTAATTAACTAATACACAAAAGATATTTTGGAGGGATACCGTAAGGATAATGCAGACAAAGAATTATTTCGCTCAAAATTTCAAATTAGCATTCCCTATTATGCTTTCTTCATTAGGACAGCAATTAGTACAAATGATTGATACGTTGATGGTTGGACGACTTGGAACACCCTCATTAGCAGCCGTTTCTTTTGCTTCAGCAATGACCTATAACGCATTAGTTATTGGTATGGGGATATCTATGTCTTTGACCCCTTTAACAGGACAAAATCACGCCAAAGGCAAGAAAAATATTCTAACAAACCTATTCGAAAACTCCTTGTCGCTAAACTTTTTATTATCCCTTTGTTTAGTAGGAATCTTGTTTGCCCTCTTACCAATATTACATTTATTTGGTCAGCCAAAAGAAGTAGTTGAATTGTGCAAACCCTATTATATTATAGTAAGTTTATCATTCATACCGATGTTATGTTTTCTAACCTTCAAACAATTCTTAGAGGGACTTGGTAATACGAAAGTCGCTATGATGATAACAATATCCACAAATATTTTGAATATATTTCTTAATTGGGTATTCATATTTGGCAAATTAGGTTTCACTCCTATGGGAATTTTTGGTGCTGGTTTATCTACTTTTATTGCTCGCCTCTTATCCCCTATTGTTTTCTATATATACATTACTGCCACTACAACATACAAGTCTTATATTAAGGAATTTAGATGGCGAAAATTATCTTTATATATGCATAAATGTTTGTTAAGGATTGGTGTTCCCATAGCAGGACAAATGTTTATAGAATTTTTTGCACTATTCGGTATTACCATTATGATGGGTTGGGTATCTACTGCTTCACTTGCGGCGTATCAAATAATTAACACCGTTTTTAGTACAACATTTCTGATAGCAAGTGGTATCTGTTCTGCAACAACTGTTTTAGTCTCGCACGCATACGGCAAAGAAAATTTATTGGAGATAAAAAAACATTTCTTCACTGGTTGGAAAATGGTTTTGATTGTTATGAGTTGTTTCGCTATAACTTTCATCTTTTTTGGTAAATATATAACAATGCTCTTTTCTAATGATATAGAGGTAATTAATATAGCCACTACCCTTTTTATTGTTGCAGGTGTATTTCAGTTAATTGACGGCACACAAGTCTCTGGTCTTGCCGGCTTGAGAGGTATTAACGATGTGTCCAAACCTACATTATACGCAATAATTGCTTATCTATTTATCGCTCTACCTTCTGCTTGTTTGTGCGGATTTGTATTACATTTAGGGACCTGGAGTATATTTGCAGGATTTCTTTTGGGACTTTTGGTGGCAGGTTTCTTATATCATAAACGTTTTCATAAAACTCTGAAAAAGAGATTTGCAACAAAGATTATTTAATAGAAAAATACACTATAAAAAAGAAAAAAACAAACTTTGATTTCCATAAATAGAAAAATTTTTATATCTTTGCAAGCGAAAAAAATAACTTTTAAATATTTCAGCTATGAAAAAGATAATGTTAATGTTCGTTTTTGTTTTGGTGGGATTAAGTCTCAACGCCCAAAACATACAATTGCCGAAGCCTCAAACAGATGGAGGTGAAAATATTCTAAAAACTCTTGCAACAAGACAATCAGACAGAAGTTTCAAAGAGGGAGATATCTCTATGGAAGATCTTTCTACTATTTTGTGGGCAGGTTTTGGTTACGTAAGAAATGGTAAGCGTACTGCACCAACGGCAATGAATCGTCAAGATATTGATTTATACGTATTTTTATCTACTGGTGCGTATAAATGGAATGCAAAAGACAACGTTTTGGAGTTAATTAAGGAAGGAGATTTTCGTCCTCTTACCGACAGAGAGAAAGGTTTTGCAGGCAAAGTAACAAATATTGCGATTGTCTCTGATTTAGAGAAATATAATGTTCAAAAAGATCATCATACTGCTTCCACCTTTGGTGCTATGTCGGCTGCATACGTTAGTGAGAATATCTATCTTGCTGCAGATGGTTTGAATAAAGGACTTGGTACAGTAACTCGTTATGCTGCAAAGCAAGAAAAAGCAGTTGCGGAATTATTAAATTTGGGTAAATTCCAAAGAATTTATCTTTTCCAAACAATTGGTTACAAGAAATAAAGATTCTTTTTGATTCTTTTTCATTTTTACTTGGACTATAATACTTTATAATAAAATTATAGGGTATTTTAGTCTTTTTTAGTATGATAATATTTCATTTTTATTATTGATTAGCAATTATTTAATATTAACTAAGAAGATCTTTCCAAATCTTAATAAATTCTTATTGGATTCTGCCAAAATATTCTCTCTTTTCATTCTAATAAAACTACATTTCATAAAAATAATATCACATATTATCCGTATGAAATCACATTTTAGGAAAATAACTTCAGATCTTATTAAAATAATGTTTGAAGTTATTTGAATAAGATTTGAAGTTATGAAAATGACTTCCGAACTTATTTCAATGACTTGTGATAAGAGTAAATTCTAAAATATGTTTATAAGAAAAGATAATATATTAGGATTTATTGTTGGTGATATGCTTTGATTATACAAAAGAATAAACAAAACAGAACGAGATTCAAACTAAATTGAATCTCATTCTGTTTTTTTAGAATCTAATTTATAGAAATTTATCTCTCAAAAGAGAAAAGTTGTACGTTATAATAGTACAACTTTATCTAATTTAAGCATATAATTCTTCAAATACCTTTCTTAATTTAGGGCACTCGCGAAGTTCTTGTAATGTAATCTCTGCATGACCTTTGGTATAACCATTACCAATAATCATAGTAACGTCACTACCAACACCTTCAGCTCCCAAAGCAGCCTTTGTAAATGATGTACTCATTGAGAAGAAATAAACAATACCATCATTCTTTGTACAAAGAACACTTGTCATCTCGGTATCTGTTATATTTACATTGTTGATAGTTATATCTGCCATCTTACCATCTGTCAATTCGCTAATTTTCTCCATCATAGCAACTGGATCTGTAGCATTACCTGCAAAAACTACATCGCAAAAACCAAGATCTTGCAAACGTTTAGTACTCTTTTCCGAATGGCACATACCGATAACTTTACCCGTTACACCAACACGTTTCTTTGCTTCATAGCAACATAACATTCCGCTCTTACCTCCTGCACCTATAATAAGAACTGTATCTCCTGGTTTGCAAAGTTTTGCAGTTTGAGCCGGAGCACCTGCAACGTCCAAAGCAGATAGTGCAAGTTTTTCTGGCATATCAGTAGGTATTTTAGCATAAATACCACTCTCAAACAAGATCGCTTTACCTTTGATATCAACTTGGTCAACGTCTGGACGAATTTCCAAAAACTCATCTATTCTAAGTGGAGTAAGTGATAAAGATACTAATGTAGCAATCTTATCTCCCTCTTTCAAGTCAATTTTTCCTTTTAATGCATCCCCTATTTTCTCAACTTTTCCTAATAACATACCACCAGAACCTGTTCTTCTGTTTCTATGTTTGCCTTGTAACTCAACATTTAGAAGCATTTCTTTCTTTACTTCTTCTAAAACTTTCTCTTGACTTGCTCCTTCGCCTGCTTGCTGTTTTGCATAGTTAAGAATATCAGTGAATGAAGCAGAATCTATGTTTAGAGTCTGTACATCAATAAGGATTTCATCGTCATAGATTTCATCCATGTTGTTATCAAGTTTATTTGCTGGTTGTGGCAAAACTCCTTTTGGTTCAATAACTCGGTGAGTACCGTATTTGTTTCCTTTTTTCTGCATAGTACAAAAATATTTAAATGTATTAATAAAAAATTTTTATAGTCCTTTGATTGATTTGCAAAAATACAAAAAAAAATTGTTTTACATATTATTACAATAACTTTTTATGAATAGATATTAAGAAATATAGTTGATTTATACAAAGTTATAAATTTTACTATATCTTATAAGTATGTATAGAAACGAATTATAGAATTAATATTATCAATAGTTCGCAGATCTAAATATATATCAAAAAGAGTGATAATTATCTTTGTGTAGAAAAATATACAGTATAAAAAATATTAGTATCTGCTAAAACATATCTATTTAGATATAAGGAATTTATTTTTAGTAAATTTCAAAAGAAAATAATATCTCACCCTGACACTTTCTAAAAAAAATTTCAAGCACTCGTTACGTTATAATTTTTTTAATATTTTTCCCTCCGTGAAACATTGCTTAAAATTTTACGATAGGGAAAATAGAACATCTTAAAGAAATATAAATTCGAATAGTATCGCATTTCGTAAAAATAATATCAATAACTATTTGAATAAA
>CAVGDP010000216.1:0-5382 GCA_963627985.1 uncultured Eubacteriales bacterium | reverse complement strand
AATAACTATTCAAATAAAATCAATAACTATTTAGATGATTTTAGTACTTATTTCAACTATTACATAATCAAATCGTTACAGAGGTGAAAAAATTGTCTAGTTTTACTCAAAAAATACTCTTAAAAAATGACCTTATAGGAAAAATAGAATATTTTGAAAGCGTGAAATATTGCAATATTTGGGCGTTTTTATGATAAATTAGAATAAAGAATGTACTCTTTTTCTTATTCAAAAATATTAGTGTCCGTTAAAGTGTTTTCTCTGAAATATTTTATTTCCTTTCTTTTTCTCTAACGGACACTAAAAATAGAATAGGTCTAAAATCAGAATCCAGTCCAGGTTTTACGCCAAAAATCTCTTGCTAATTCATCCCATTTAATGATTGTAGCACCAAAAAAATCTGCAACATAACCATTTAACATATCTTCTGCCTCTTGTTTGTTTTGTGAATACAAAGTTTGATATGTCTTCTCTACGTATGATAACTCTCTCATTCCTTTTTTCAAGAAATAATCCCTTGCAGGTTCTAAAATTTTGCGATAAGTACCCCAACGAACTGTAGCCAAACGATTTGTCTTGCGATAATGCCATAATGCAGCATCGTCTCTATCAGTATGTTGTCCACAAATAGTTAGCATTTTGGGCAATTTAGTTGTTCCACAAAAAATAGGAAAACGAGGAGATTCTCCAGGATTATCTAACGCCATCCAAACTACGCCACCAATATCATCATCTAACCAATTACGTAACTGTATTATAGTAGAATACGCACACCATGGAACACTAACTGTACGAATATTTTGCATAGAGGAATCTCCCATAGCATAATACATATTTATTTCATCAGGACGCATCCAAGGATTAGAAAAAGGCGACACAATACTATCTTTCTCGCTTTCTATTAAATTACCATCTTTATCTTTTCTTTTAGGGTTAGGTATTAAATGCCTACCACTCAAATCATGTTGTGTTCCTTCGTAATAAGAACCTAATAAAGATGCAATATCTTCTACACTTACTTTCTTGTCTGGCTTAACACTTAATGGGAGATTTTCTACCGTATCACTCAAATGCAAAGAAGGTGCTAATGTATTCATTATAAAATATTCTCTTATACTATAATTCTTTTTTTCGGAAAAGTAATTACCACCCGAATATACTTTCCAAAAACAAAATTCTTCTTTTCCGTCCCAAAGATTTAATTTTTTAGCAACATCAAATACGTTATCGGAATATAAACATTTAGTTTTGTCTTTACTCAAAGTAGAGATACGAGAAATATTAGCCGATACTGCTATTTCATCATCAGGAATACGTATAGCAGCCCACACACCACCAATATTCTGTTTGCCTTCTCCAAAGATTTCTAATATCCAAACTTCATTCTTATCAGCAATTGTAAGACATTCTCCACTATCGCCGTAACCATATTTTTTAATCAAATCACCAATTAGTAATATTGCTTGACGTGCAGTAGAACAACGCTCCAAAACTATTCTCTGTAATTCTTCTATTTTGAACATACCATTAGGATTGAATAGAGTGTCTCTACCTGAAATAGTAGTCTCGCCGATACCTAATTGTTTCTCATTCATACAAGGATATGCACTATCCAAATAACGATAAGTATGTTTTACTTGAGGTATTTTACCTTTTTGTTTTACATTAGTCATATCATCAGGAGTTTGAGTGTGCATACGACCATCATATATATAGGTACTATCATTATCTTTGTAGTCTTTGGCAGGTACAATATTCATCCAAGTGCGATACCACGAGTCGCAAGTATGAGATGTAATAACAGAACCATCCACAGATGCATTCTTACCTACCATAATACTTGTACAAGATAGGGGAGAGTGTGTTCCCTTTTGGTATTCTACCGTTTGTGCTATTAGATTAATCGCTAAACAAAGCGTTATAACAAAATAAATTAATGTCTTTCTAATCATATTTATTTATCTTTTTATTTGAATTTATTTCTATTTGTTCTGTTTAATTAAAACAAAGAATTTATTTTCTTTTTTTGATCACAATTTCTCCAAAAAAAGAGACTCTCTAAATAGACTAAAACAAACCTTTTTTTCGCTTCAAAGAATCTCTTTTTGTAGATAGTTATTTTGTTTTAGGATTGTCTATAAAATAGACCACTATTTGCTTGTGCTGTTGGCATTATAACCAAATCATTGATACATACATGTGGAGGTAAGAATGAACAATACACAATACTATCTGCAATATCTTCTGCAGTTAGAGGAGTGAATCCTTCGTATGTAGCATAATTCTTTGCCATATCACCTTTGAATCTTACCATAGAGAACTCAGTTTCTACTGCACCAGGACAAATATTAGTAACTTTTACATTATATTTTAAACAATCTATACGCATTCCCTTCGATATTGCATCTACGGCGTGTTTTACTGCACAATACACACTACCACCTGCATATACTTCTTTACCTGCAATAGAACATATATTAATTACATGACCTTTTTTTCTATCACACATCCACGGCAAAACGACACGAGATACGTATAACAAACCTTTAACATCCGTATCTATCATTTGCTCCCAGTCATCCAAACATGCCGTTTGTATAGGATCTTTACCTGCTGCCAAACCTGCATTATTAATCAATACATCTATCTTTTTCCATTTTGTAGGTAAGGAATTAAGATTCTCTTCTACTTGTTTATTATCTCTAACATCAAAGTTCAATGCAAGAACATTAATATTATATTTCTTCTCCAAATCATTCTTAATGGTGTCTAATCTTTCTTTTCTTCTGCCGGTAATAATAATATCGCATCCTTTTTCTGCAAATCTCTCTGCACACGCTTTACCAATACCAGAAGTAGCACCTGTAATTAGGACTTTCTTTGGTTGTGCTGTTTCGGTTTCTTCTATGGCAGCAATACCAGGTAGAGTTTTACCTTCTATATACTCTAACATCGCTCCACCACCAGTAGAGATATAAGAAATTTTATCTGCATAACCTGACTGTTTTACTGCTGCTACGCTATCTCCTCCACCTACGACTGAAAAAGCATTATTCTTTTCTGTTGCTTCTGCTACTGCTCTTGCTATTGCTTGCGTACCTTTTGCAAAATTAGGAAACTCAAATACACCCATAGGACCATTCCAAAGGATAGTTTTTGATTTTCTTATAATAGCCTCATACATAGCAATAGTTTTCTCTCCAATATCCATTGCCTGCCAACCATCAGGGACTTCCATATCGGGTATATATTTGATATGTGCGTCATTTGAGAAACTATCTGCTACTACGTTATCGTGCGTTAAGTCTATATTTACACCTTTACTTTTTGCTGTATAGACAACTCTTGATGCTGCTTCTAATTTATCATCTTCGCAAATACTATCACCAATCTTGTGTCCATTACCTTTTGCAAAAGTATAACGCATACCACCACCGATGAGTAAATAATCTACTTTGTCGCAAAGGGCAAGTAAGATATCCATTTTGGAAGAAATCTTGCTACCGCCAATTATTGCAGTAAATGGATGCTCTACTTCACCTAATAATTTGTTAAGTGTCTCTATTTCCTGTTGCATTAACAAACCGAAATATTTATCATTAGGGAAGAATTTAGCAATTACAGCTGTTGAGGAATGATTTCTATGTGCTGCTCCAAAAGCGTCATTAACGTAAGCGTCTCCTAATTTGGATAGTTGTTTAGCGAAATATTCGTCTCCCTTGGTTTCACCTGAATAGAAACGAATATTTTCTAATAACATTATATCGCCATCTTTCAAACTATCTACTAAATCATAGACAGTGTCTCCTAATAATTCCTGAGTAAAAACGACTTGTTTTTTAAGCAATTTAGATAAATATTCTGCAATAGGTTTGAGAGAATATTTTTCTTCAAAACCGCCTTTTTTTGGTCTACCCAAGTGGGACATAAGGATAACTTTCGCACCATCCTTTAATAATTTATTTATTGTAGGTAATGCTTCTCGTATTCTGTTATCGTCAGTTATGTTACCGTTTTTATCTTGTGGAACATTGAAATCTACTCTGACTAATACTCTTTTACCTTTGAAATTTACGTTTTGTATTGTCTTCATTTTTATATGTTATATGTTATTTTTAATATGTAAAAAATCTATTTTTATGCGACAAAGATACAATTTTTTTTTGTAGTGAGATAAAAAAACATTAATTTTGCAACTCAAAAGAAGCGAGAAAGGGGGTTTTTGAGGTATGATTGACACAATAAATTTTGAAGATGTTAAGTGGTATCATGTATTTAATCCAACAGATGATGATTATACTTATCTTATGGATACATTCGATTTTCACCCCTTAGATATAGAAGACTGCAAATCCTCTAATCAACGTCCTAAAATAGACGAATATGACGAATATTACTTCATTATTTTACATTTTCCATATTTTGATAAAACAAATAAGTTTATTAGACTAAAAGAAGTAAAAATCTTTTGGGGTAAAGATTATATTATTACTTTGGGTTCTTCTCATTGGGTAGTTAAGAATATGTTTAATGAGATGAAAAAGAATCAAAAACAACTTATTGACGATAAAGCCAAAAGAGATAACGACCCCGAAGATGATAGTTTAGATATTATTGGTTCTTCTGATGCATTGTTGTATAATCTTTTGGATAGATTGATGGTTGAGACTTATTCTTTGATTTTGCGTATCGGTACAGATGTGGATAATCTCAACACAGATATCTTTTCTAAAAAGGCACAAGCTGTCTTGGAGCACCTAACAATTACACGCAAAAACCTTGTATCGTTAAATACTTCCTTTAAACCACAACTAAAAGTCTTTCACATGTTTGAAAGTGGTAGTATAAAAGGTTATCAAGAGGATATGGAAGAATATTGGGGAAATATATTAGACCAATATCAGAGAATGTTTGACTTAGTAGAGGATTATGGAGAATTGACTAATGGTTTAGCTCAAACATTTGATTCTTTGCAAGCAAATAAAGCCAATCAAACTAACAAAGCATTAACTATTATTTCTACAGTTATGTTACCTATGACAGTGGTTAGTAGTATATATGGTATGAATGTAGAATTGCCGTTTCAACATGATGGTAATGCGTTTTGGTATATTTGTATAATAATGGTGGTAATTGTTGCTACATTTTGGACTATTTTCAAACGCAATGGTTGGAGTTAAATAAATGTTCCCGTAGTTCAATGGATAGAATTTCAGATTCCGGTTCTGAAGATAAGAGTTCGATTCTCTTCGGGAATACGTTTTTTTGTTATTTTTGAGTTAGATATTCACCCTTCATAATCTATACTAATGAAAATAATTATTATTTATTAGTGTCCGTTAAAATATATTTATTTAGATATAACTAATTTATTTTCAGTGA
>CAVGDP010000215.1:0-7988 GCA_963627985.1 uncultured Eubacteriales bacterium | reverse complement strand
TTAATACTTATCAGAATAACTTCAATACTTATCAGAATAACTTTAATACTTATCAGAATAACTTTAATACTTATCAGAATAACTTTAATACTTATTTCAACGAAATCAGATATTATTTTGACGATTTTTGTATTTGTTCTAACTATTATATAATCAAATTGTTACAAAGGCAAAAATTTTACTCATTTTGCTCAAAAAATACCCCTAAAAAAAGACCATATAGGGAAAATAGAACATTTTGGGGGCGTGAAACATTGCAAGATTTTTGCGTTTTTGTAGTAGGGTAGAGGAAGAAATTATCTGTTTATCCTAAAACAATAGTATTCTAAAATCATATATGTAGATAGAACTTTTTATTTAGTACTTTATTTTTAGCGGACGGGAATGATTTTTAATAGAATTAACCTAATCTGTCTAAATAGATAGTTTAAGTGTGTAGTAGTGATTATGAAATGATTAATCTGTTATTAATATTGAATTACTATTAATAAGGATTGAAAAGATTGATATAGAAAGAGCGTAAATAAGAAAAATAGGTAGAGAAAAATGAATAGAAAAAAAGCGGGTAAGAAAAAATCTTACCCTGTTTAACATAATATTAACAATAAAAAACTATTTATCATTCAAAACTTCCACACTACCATTAAATTCCATATTCTTTATAGGACCTTTGGCAACGAAGTGATAGAAGTAAGTACCTGTTGGTGATTTGGTCTTGGAAGGATCCCAAAACTGATCTTTGGAACGAATATCCTGTGCAAAATATATTCTTTTGCCGTAACGATTGTAGATAGTTAATTCATTATCAGGGTATGCTTGTCCCTCTATTAAGTTGTGTATCTCAAAGATATCATTTATTCCATCGCCATTAGGTGTAACTACATTTGGAAAAATAAGATTATCGTTGATTATAGTTATAACTTTGGATATAGTATCGTGGCATTCATATACTTTACCACTCGGTGCAAGATTATAAGAAAAAGCATCCAAGGTAACATTATACTCTCCGGCTACGTTTTTGCCATCTTGAGCCTTCCAAGTGTAATAAGGATTAGTCTCAAAGACGTTTTCTATATCCATAGGATTGTATTTATTCGTTTGAATTTCCCAACGATAGCGATTATTTGCCTCATCGTTTGGTTCTGTTAAGTTTATCAATGTAAGAGAAGGGTCAGAAGCGTATGGATTAGCAGGTTTCCAATTAAAATCGGCAGTAAGAGAAGAAAATACGTTGATGATATTCTCGTATTCTATCTTATCTGTACAACCATACGGGGAAGTTACTTTGAGTTTCAAATCATAACTACCGGCAGGTAATGTAAATGTAGGATTAACATCGGTAGATGTTTGCCCACCGACAGTCCATTCATATTTAGATACTTCAGAAGAGGTAGAAAGTAATTGGAAAGTGTAAGGTTCGCAACCTTCCAAAGGATATTTATCAGAAGAGAAAGAGGCAGCTGCACCAGGATGAACATTAACTTTGATAGTGTCGTTACCATAACAGAATAATTTGCCGTTATTGTTAGTAACCATTGCAACGAAAGTCTTTACTCCAAATTCGTTATCGGCAGGTTTGTAAGTAATTTTTTGAGTCGTATCGCCAGTAGGTTCCCAATCGTAACGAGCAGCACCAGCGTTGCCAGCATTTAGGGTAACAGACTGACCTTCGCATATTTCTTTGTCCTTACCTAAATTAACGATAGGGGTTTCTACAATAGAGATATGAGTAGTAGCAGGCCATTCGCAACCAAAGTCATCAATTACTTTTACGTTATAAGTAAAATTGCCACCTTGTGTTACAGGAGGAGCAATAAGTGCGGTCGTCTTGGTAGAATTAGTAATATATGGACCACCCCAAATTACTGTATCAATAGGAACAGAATAAGTCCAGTCAGTAGCAGAGGATAAATCGAAATCCATCCACCAACTACAAATCCAACCATTATCAGATGCTAAATTATCTGTTATTCTCAGAGTCCAAGAACCATTCAATGGACAACCAATTAATTGATCAAAACCATTCAAATCAACAGTAGTTGCGTTGATATAATTTTGTGATTGAGTAGCAGATGTAAAATTGTAGGCAATATTACCAGTTACATTTTGTTTTGGTGTTTGCAAGAATTGGGAAGTATCTCCCTCGGATATAATAGAATCTTTTGTATAAGAATAAGATACAGTACGAATATAATCGTTATAAGATGCGGTATAGACATCGTTTTTGTATGGACGATATTCATTTTTGTAGGTAGTAATCAAACGAAGAGAATCAATAGTAAGGGTTTGTTCTGTTGTGGTGTTGATATCTATGGTAACATTTGTACCTGTTGTATTATTAATAGTAAAGACAGAACCATAGGCAAGGTTAGTCTGCGTGCTACCTTGATATAAAGTTAGGTTATAGGTATGATATTTAGCAGTATCTCCATAATTTGGTGGGTAGGTTACGCCATTGTCGGAGATAGGCATTCCCTGTTGCATTTGAGTATTAATAGAGAAGACATTATACTCAAAAGATTCATTGTAGATAAATTCTCTTCCGGTAGAAATAGCTTTATATGTATCGCCTTCGTGTACAAAGATTGCGTGTCCTGTTACGTATGGATGTATAGTACCATCGGAGGCAAAAATAGTATCATTACCTTTGGCGGTTAATACTTCATTTTCATAGAGATGAACAGTATCTGCGGGTACATTTACGGTCATGCTAATGGTATCACTTGTTCCCCAAAAGTGAGTTGAGTCTATTATATTATTTACAATAGGAGTACCATTAGAGGAAATAGAATAGTTACGCACTACATTTGGTAAGTCTCCGCAAAGAACACCTTGAGCGTTTTTCAAATAAGTATTACTCCAACAGTATTGCCAACATTCTCCGATAGGGTTTTTATTTGTGTCTGCGAGATAATTACCTGCCTTGTCGGATGTTGTAGGGTCCAAGAAAGAATATTGATAACTACCGGCAGGTATTCCTAAAAGGTATCTTTTCTTACCGGATTTCTTTTTGTCGTAATACTTTAAGATAGCAGTTTTGTTTTCTGGACAACGTAATTCTATTCTCAAATCGCCGATACTTGAATGTTCCATCCTAACGCATACATCTGCTATCTCATCACCATCGGATAATGTAGCACCGGCAGAGAATGAAGAGAAAGTAATAGTATTTTCGTATGTAGCATTACCTGCAGAGGTAGAACCTCCATCTGGTATAAATTGGCGTGTTTCGAATAATTCTCTTGCGGTTTGATTCATGTGGATTGAGTCTAAAACGATTGTTGAGGTTCCTGAATAATCCACGCTCACAGGTTGTTTATCTCCAGAGCACATATCAGGTATATCGTTTTCCATTTTGATAGGATTGCTTGCTATACGTACCCTTGCGTTTAATGAGTTCTTGGCAACACAGCCTCCGTAAGAGGTATCAATGATATATAATTGCATATCGTAGCCACTAAGTTTGAGCCATTTGTGACCAACAGTAGGACTGTATTTTACAGTATCATAACCACTATCACTATCTCCAAAGCCCCAAATATAAATACACGATTGAGGAGTTTGATGATATGCTGCATCATTATAAGGAAATTGAGGGTCAGCTTTAAGTACAACGCTATCACCTTCGCATATATCAATGGCAACAAATGTAATGGTATCTAATTTGTAGTACCTTGTTACGCCAGTTTCGTCTATTCTTGTGAAATCATAACCATAATCAGGATTATTAATTTGTATTGTATCCACATCTTTACCCGTTCTAACAGGACGTGTTGTCTTTACTCCATTAGAATCATATTTAGTAAAGGTAGAAGCTAACTTAACATAAACATCTTGACAAGTACCTTCACAACCTATTCTTGCTTTCCAACCTTTGGCAACACCAGTTCTATCACTTTTTAATCTAAAAGTAAGACAACCCGAAGTATCTGTAATAGGAGGAGATATGGTTTTGCCTTCTAATTCATTGTTTTGAAAATATGGCAATTCTGTATCCTGCGAAACTGCTCTCTCGTCGTTAATAGAAGGACCGTAATAAATAATTACAGTATCCGAAGGATGTATATCAAACATATCAAACTCTAATTTAGTCCTTGAATTAGCCTGTGCAGGACAGATAGTAGTCCAATAATCCATGTTTGTAGCATAATTACCATTCTTGCTATTGTCGTAAAATTCTCCATCGCAAAGAGTATTTCTTGTGTTGTGCGTAGTAGCATCTAAAAAAATAGTTGGAGTTTGCGACTTAACATTATAAGACACAATTAACGATAACAATACACTACAAATAAATATCTTTTTCATATTATTATTTAATTTTTCTCTTTTTCTTACTTTTATGATAACATAAATACTAAAATGTAAAGTAAAAAATATTATTTCCTCTTTTTAATCGAACAAATTCTTTTGATGCTCCATTTTTTGGTTATCTTTTTTGAGTGAAATATCTTTTCCCAAATGTTGATACGCCAAAAGAGTTGTTTCTCTTCCTCTTGGTGTGCGTACTAAATAACCTTCTTGTATCAAAAACGGCTCATATACCTCTTCTATTGTGCCAACATCCTCACCAACTGCAGTAGCAATTGTACCAACACCCACCGGACCACCACCGAATTTGTCTATAATAACACTTAATATCTTATTATCCATCTCATCTAAACCATTTGCATCCACATTTAAGGCTTTTAGTGCCATCTTAGCTATATTCATTGTAATAATACCATCTCCTTTGATTTGAGCAAAATCTCTTACTCTACGCAATAGTAAATTAGCAATACGTGGAGTACCTCTTGAACGAGAGGCTATTTCTAATGCGGCATCATCATCAATAGGCGTTTGAAGTATACGACAAGAACGTTTGACAATACTACATAACGTTTGATGATTATAATATTGTAACCGACAAGTTATACCAAACCTTGAACGCAATGGTGCAGTCAATAAGCCACTTCGTGTAGTTGCTCCAATTAGAGTAAAAGGATTTAAGGCAATCTCTACACTCTTGGCATTAGGACCACTTTCTATTAGAATATCTATTTTATAATCCTCCATAGCAGAATATAAATATTCTTCTACAATAGGAGATAAACGGTGAATTTCATCAATAAATAAAACATCTTTTGGCTCTAAATTAGTCAATATACCTGCTAATTCTCCCGGTTTATCCAAAACAGGACCAGAAGTCATTTTTACATTAACTCCTAATTCATTTGCTATTATGTATGATAAAGTTGTTTTGCCCAAACCAGGTGGTCCGTGAAGTAATACATGATCCAAAGCTTCTCCTCTTTGTTTTGCAGCCTGTACGAATACATTAAGATTCTCTTTTATGGCATCTTGTCCTGCAAAATCTTTGAATCCAAGAGGTCGTAACGCTCTTTCATACTCTCTTTCTTGCTTGGAAAGATTGCTACTATTAGGATCAAGATTTTTATTCATTGTTAGTTTTACTTACTTTAATGTTTTCAACTTGCAAATTTAGTAAATTTAATCAAAACAAAATAAAAAAAATAATTTTTTCTACTATTTATTGAGATTTTTTCTTTTTTTATCCACACTTTTTGCTATTTGATTTGATTATTTTGTGTCTTTTCTATTTTTTTATGTGTGTTTAGGTAATGTTATGGAGTATTTGTTTTTCTATATATTCCCAAATTCTGTATTTTATACGCAAATGAGTATTGCAATCAACAAATAAATAAGAACATATAGCACAAAAAAAACATTAAGTAGTGACACAAACTTGTTTATATTATACAAAAAATTAGTAATTTTGCAAAAAATATAGTAGAGTTTATGATTAATCTTTTCATTACGTGGGATGTTTCGCCTGTTATATGTAAATTGGGTAGTATAGAGGTTCGTTGGTATGGTATTTTGTTTGCTTGTGCGTTTATTATTAGTTATTTACTACTCAAAAAACTATTCCAAAAAGACAAAGTTCCCTTTTCTTATTTAGATAAATTAACATTATATGTTTTCGTTGGTGTCTTGGTTGGAGCAAGATTAGGACATTGTATTTTTTATGATTTTGCATATTATTCTCATCATATAATAGAGATGTTATTACCCATAAAAGAGACTTCGGAGGGGTGGAAATTTGTAGGTTATCAAGGTTTGGCTTCGCATGGTGGTGCAATAGGAATATTAATCGCCGTATGGTTATACCAAAAACACACTAAATTGCCATATATGTGGATATTGGATAGATTAGTTATTGCTATTTGTTTTGCAGGATTAGCTATTCGTACTGGTAATCTATTCAATAGCGAAATATATGGTGTAACAACTTCCTTATCATTTGGTTTTATCTTTGTAAGAGATTATCAAACAGAGCCTTGTCATCCAACTCAATTGTATGAAGGAATATCTTATTTGATTATTGGCATAATTCTCTACATGCTTTTGAAAAAAGATAACGAAAAGATACATCAAGGTCTGATTTTTGGCTTATTTTTGATACTTGTCTTCGGAATGCGTTTTTTGATAGAGTTTATTAAAAACGATCAAGAGGCTTGGGAGCAGAATCTTATCTTGGATATGGGACAGATACTCTCTATTCCTTTTATTATAATGGGAATTATAATAACGTATTACGCACTAAAAAAAGATATTGGCAAAAGATTAGACCTTAAATTATTGCAAAAAGATAATAAAAAATAATCCTAAAAGTATAAATTATTATGGCAAAGAAATTAGTATTAGTCCGTCATGGACAAAGTGAGTGGAATAAATTAAATCTTTTCACAGGATGGAAGGATGTTGACTTATCGGAGCAAGGAAAACAAGAAGCAGCAGAAGCAGGTAAGGCAATGCTATCCTACGGTGTAATACCCGAAATGTGTTTTACGTCCTATTTGAAAAGAGCAATCAAAACATTAAATATTGCTCTTGACACAATGAATTTGGATTATTTGCCGGTTATGAAAACTTGGCGTTTGAACGAAAAACATTACGGTAAATTGCAAGGTTTGAACAAAAAAGAAACAGCAGAAAAGTACGGAGACGAACAAGTTCTCAAATGGAGAAGAGTTTTTGATTGTCGTCCACCTGCTTTGGAAGATGATGACGAAAGAAATCCTAAAAAAGATCCTCGTTACAAAGATGTTCCTCCTTCGGAATTGCCTTCTACGGAGTCCTTAAAGGATTGTATTGCACGTTGTATGCCTTATTTTGAGAAGACTATTATGCCTGAGTTTAAGACCAAAGATACTCTTTTGATAGCGGCACATGGTAATTCATTAAGGGGTATAGTTAAGAACTTAAAGAATATGAGTGAAGATGCTATTATTCAATTCAATATCCCAACTGGTATACCTTACGTTTTTACTTTTGATGATAATATGCAAGTAGTTAAAGATGAGTTCTTGGCAGACGAACAGACTGTAAAGAAATTAATGGATGCTGTTGCTAATCAAGGTAAAAAATAAGAATTGATTAATTCTATAAAATTTTCTTCAATGGATGTTCTTTATTCTATTGGAGAAAATTTTTTCTTTTTTAGAATTATTTCGGTAAGAATAAATAATATCTTAATCCATAGTAACTAAATGAAAAGAAGAGAGAGAATAAAATTCATAGAATAAGGATATTATAAAAGATCCTAATGTTTTATGATAAAAGAGAGTTTACTTACTATAACCTATAATCAAAATATGAAAATCGTACCTATTTCTAACAACCAAAAATGTTCTATTTTCCTTATAAGGTCATTTTCTATGAGTATATTTTGAGCAAAAATGAGCAAATTATTCATCTTTATAATTTATTGATTATATAATAGTTAGAATAAGTGTAAAAATCCTTAAAATAGTTATTGAAGTTATTTGAATAGTTATTGAAGTTATTCAAATAGTTATTGAAGTTATTTGAATAGTTATTGAAGTTATTTGAATAGTTATTGAAGTTATTAGAATAGTTATTGAAGTTATTAGAATAGTTATTGAAGTTATTTGAATAGTTATTGAAGTTATTAGAATAGTTATTGA
>CAVGDP010000214.1:0-5181 GCA_963627985.1 uncultured Eubacteriales bacterium | reverse complement strand
CAAATAACTTCAATAACTATTCAAATAACTTCAATAACTATTCAAATAAAATCAGTAATTATTCAAATAAAATCAGTAATTATTTTGATGATTTTAGCACCTATTATAATTATTATATAATCAAATCGTTACAAAGGCGAAAATTTTGCTCATTTTTACTCAAATAATGACCCCAAAGAATGATCTTATAGGAAAAATAGAACATTTTGGAGTTTTAACAAAGAAGAATAAAATAGTGAGGTGTGTGGATTATATTAGAAATATTGCAAAGATGATTATACCTTATAGAGATAAGTTTTTTAGAAGAGGTGATTATTTGATGATTATCTTTTTTAGTAAATCTTTTTCTAATTTGCGATTAATCGTGTCTTTGAGTGCGTCCCTTACCATAGATAACTCCGCCTTGACTGCAGGTAAGGAGACTATTACATAGAGAGTTTGTCCTTTGAGAAAGATATTTTTTATGGATTTTGCAATAGTAGGTCCACACAAATCTTTGAAACAATTTATTATATCTTGTTCATAAAGATTGCAATCAATATGATATTTTTTCAAAAAAAGAGTTAATACATCTCTAATCGGTGCTTCTTTGGCTATAGAAGGACCTCTGCGTTTTTTTTCCAAATAATAATATCTGTTTATTCCACTCATAATTCTATAATTGTGCTATCGTTTTTTTTGTTTTCGGGTATAATGTCTTTTACTCTATTAAGATGAGTATCAGTTATGAAAACTTGTCTAAAATCATTGCTAACAACTAAACGGAGTACCTTTTCTACTCTTTGGAAATCGAATTTATCGAAAATATCATCCAAAAGCAATATAGGAGTTATAGACTTGTGCGTTTTTATATAATCAAACTGTGCAAGTTTCAAGGCAACAAGAAAAGTTTTTTGCTGTCCTTGTGAAGCAATATGGTTGACATCGTGATTATTAAGGTAGAAAACTAAATCATCTCTATGAATACCGTTATTAGTATAACCAAGAATTTTTTCTTTCTCACAATCTCTGTTTAGAATATCTATTAGATTATTTTCGTAAGTCTTATAAACGACACTCGGTTTTTCATTACTATCGGAAACGAATTGATAATAGTGTTCGAAAGGAGTAGAAAATTCTTCAAAAAAGGTTTTGCGTTTTGCTTTGATAACATCCGACAAAGAAGATAGTTTATCATTCCAAATTTCCATCTGAATACTATCATAAACACCAGATGATTGAAAATTTTTTAATAATTTATTTCTTTGTTCCAAACATTTATTGTAATTAATAAGCGTATCCATATAGACAACATCGGTTTGCGAAAGACAGATATCCATAAATTTTCTTCTTTGTTCGCTTCTACCGGTGATATATATATGATCAAGTGGAGAGATTACTACACAAGGAATTTTACCGATATGTTCGGAGAATTTTTTATAAACTTGTTTGTTGTGTTTTAGTATTTTTCTTTCACCTTTCTTTTGACTGATAAGATATTCGTTGCTTATATTCTCATCATTTACAAAAGTACCTTTAATAGAAAAGAAATCTTTGTCATAATTAATTACATCTATATCTTTACTTCCTAAGAAACTCCTACAAAAAGATAAATAATAGATAGCATCCAAGATATTTGTCTTTCCTTTTCCATTATTGCCGATAATACAATTGAGAGAAGAAAAGTCAAATTGGGAAGACTCGAAGTTTTTGAAGTTATTCAATACCAAATTCTCTATATACATTTTTATATTTTTTTATCTTGTAGTTTTTTTATTAAATATTAAACCAATATCAAGTGAGATAGAAATTTTCTCTTTATTGTTTATTAATTTTGTTTATCTATTATATTCCATAGAATGATAACCTACTAACGCATCGTAATCATCCGAAAAGTTATGATAATATACCAAAACAGCATATTTATTATTTGTTTGCGAGAAATTACCTTCTGTTTGGATAGTAGATAATTTATTTTCATTATTATGTTTGAATACTATTTGATAATTATAATATCCTTGTTTAAGATATAATGCCAAATGATATTTACCATTTTCGAATTTCATTTGAGATTGAGTGCTAATTCTCCAATCATTCATCTGCCCAACAATATAATATGCTCCTTCCAAATTCAAATCAACGGGATAAGTAAAATGAACTAATGCGTAATCCGAAGTAGTGGAGTAGTTGTTATCGTATTCATTGCGGATATAGAATTCTCCATTTAAGTCTTTGTCGTATGAATAGGGGAGATGGTTGCGTAATCTTTCTTCTTTGAGATATACTTGATTTTGATTATTAAGAAAATCGAATCCTATAACATATTGCGATTTTCTCCTCAAAGAAGTAAAATCGAAAAAACGAAACTCATTCGTTGCTTCAAACTGATTACTCTCATCAAAAGAATAATCTAATTTATCACCCATTATTGTTCTAAACTTCAATTGATGAGCAGATAAATCATTGTGATTTTGTATTACAATAACTTTCATATATTGCTCGGGATTAGAAAAGAAAATTCCCCCTTTGCCTTTTACTCTTACATTAACCTCTTGATGAGTTGAGAGCAAAGGAGCAAGAGTTGAGGGTTGTATTTCCACTTCTAAATCACTTTGCTGATCTACTACATACATTTTCTTTGTAAATACAACATTATCTGGCTTACCTTCGGGGAAGACTTTAATTATATAGTTGCCACTTTTCGTTAATTTCATATCCTCTGAAGGTATTGTTTGCGAATAATGTACATAACGTTGAAGAGTATTGAAAGAGTTTTCGAAAGTTTCTATTGGTTGGGTCTCGAAACCCTCTAAATATTGATCATACGTAAGATTACTTTGTGTCCAATCGCTATTACAATGTATTAATGTGTATTCATATCGGCGAGTTGTCTCAATTAATTCATCGAACTCCAAGTATAATCTCTCTCTTGTGTTAAGACTAATAACTGGTTCGTCCAAAGAGGATGTTCCTTTGTGAAGTGTAATAGTTTTGATAAGCGGAGAATAGGTCATATTCTCATACACTCTTTGTGAATATACACCCCAAGACACCAAACAAAGCAAAAAATATATGTAGAAGTATTTCATTTCTTATTACTTGTATAGATTAGTTATTAACAATGAATAATACACACATCAACTATAACACCAATCAAAAAGAGTGTAAGTAATATAACCTCTTTTATGTGATTATCTCATTACTTACACATCTTATATTAGATACTTATCAAAATGAGATTTTGAATCATTTACTCATTTCGTTTTCTATTTCTTCTATTGTCTTTGGAATAGGTTTGCCCAAAAGACGACATCCATTAGCGGTAATAAGTATATCATCCTCAATTCTAATACCACCAAAGTCTTTGAACTTTTCTACTTCTTTGTAGTTGATAAATGCTTCGCATTTCTTTTCTGCTCTCCATTGGTCTATTAATGCAGGTACAAAGTAACAACCTGGTTCATCTGTTAGTACGAAACCTTCTTGTAATTCTCTACCAAGACGCAAAGAGGCTAATCCGAATTGAGTTGAACGTATGTTTTTCTTATCGTATCCGACATAATTCTCACCATAATTCTCCATATCGTGCACATCTAATCCCATCATGTGTCCTAAACCGTGAGGCATAAACATTCCCATTGCTCCTTGCTCAACTGCTTCGTGTATATCCCCTTGCATAAGACCTATGGACTTCAATCCTTCACCCAACTTCATAACTGCTGCTTTGTGAATATCAGAATATTTTACATTTGGCTTACAGAGTTCGAATACTAATAGTTGTGCATCCAATACGGCTTGATATATTGCCCTTTGACGCTCATCGAATTTTCCTCCAACGGGTACAGAACGAGTTATATCCGAACAATATCCCATTGCATTCTCACATCCTGCATCCGAAACAATCATACGACCTTTTTTTATTTCCAAACTATGATCGTGTCCGTGAAGAATCTCGCCGTGAGTCGTTAGAATAATAGGAAAAGATACCGGACCACCACCTGCCAAGGCGATACCTTCCATAGTACCTGCGATTTCATATTCGTAAGTATCTACTTTGGCTGCCATGTGCATCATAGTAGTGTGCATTTTGTAGGCAGTAGCGATTGCTTTCTCTATCTCGTTAATCTCTTCTATACTCTTAATGGAACGTTGTTTAACACAAGCAGCAATTAATTCCATCGAAACGTATGCAGCAATGTATTCGCTTTGGATATGTAACAAATCTGCTACAAATTCTACATTCTCCTGACGATATTGAGGTACAAAATGAACTTTTCTACCTGCAAAAACTGCTTTATCAACCAAAGCACGCAAATCTTTTATCGTACCAGAGTTTTTTACTCCAATACCTTCTGCTCTTTCTTTCAAAGTAGGTACGGGACCTGTCCAAATAATATCGTCCATACTTACCTCTTCACCAAAAAGATACTCTTCGCCCGATTCGGTATCCATAACACCGATTAAGCCCTGTAAGTCGTACCCAAAGAAATAGCGAAAAGTAGAATCTTGTCTAAAAGAATATGTATTTGCTTGATAGTTAAAGGCAACATCCGAGTTTCCAACTACAAGAATTAATCCTTTGGAAACATCTTTAATCAATTGTTTACGTCTATTTACGTAGGTTTCTTTTGTAAACATCTCTTTATATTTTTGTTTTGTTAACAATTCGTTTTCGGATTGCAATATTAATAAAAAATATTCTAACAAATAGATTTTTTCTCAAAAAAATATCCCTCCACTTAAAAAAAATTCTACCCTAAATTAAAAGTTTTTCGTCCCTTATTGTTAGTTTTTTTGTAGGAGGTTAGTATTATTCTCTTGGGTAGTTCGTATTTTTGACGTGGGTGGTCTTTATTTTTGCTTCAGAGTCTTTATCATAAAACGAAGCCATCGTTTTGTATGGAGATTTTAAGTCAAAAATAGCAAGTACATAATTAAAAAATGAAAACTATTATTGTCCGCTAAAAGTAGTGGTATAAACAAAAAAATATTGCCATGTTTCACGCCCCCAAGATGTTCTATTTTTCCTATATAGTCATTTTCTATAGTCATATTGTGAGTAAAAATGGAGGATTTTACACTCTTGTAATTATTTAATTATGTAGTATTTAGAATAAGTGCCGAGATTGTCAAAATAGTTATTGATTTTATTTGAATAGTTATTGAAGTTATTAGAATAGTTATTGAAGTTATTAGAATAGT
>CAVGDP010000213.1:0-8667 GCA_963627985.1 uncultured Eubacteriales bacterium | reverse complement strand
GTCTATGACGTTAAAGGCGTGTTGGATAGAAATATTGTAGATGATAGATTGTAAATCATTGCTTTTAACAGACGCTAATAAATTAAGATAACAAACTTCTTGTGTTTTAGAAGTAGAAAACTAATCGATTAATAAACAAAATCAATAATTATGAAAATTTCAGTAGCAGGGACGGGGTATGTTGGCTTGAGCATAGCTACGTTGCTATCGCAGAAAAATGAGGTAGTGGCAGTGGATATATTGCCCGAAAAGGTGGAGAAAATCAACAACAAGATCTCTCCCATTCAAGACGATTACATAGAAGAGTATTTGGCACACAAACCTTTGAATCTTCGTGCTACTTTGGACTATAAAGAAGGATACAAAGACGCAGACTTTGTGGTTATAGCCGCTCCGACTAACTACGACAGCGTTAAGAATTTCTTTGACTGTTCTGCCGTCGAGGACGTTATTCAAAAGGTTATGGAGGTTAATCCTAAGGCTATTATGGTTATCAAATCTACTATTCCAGTGGGTTATACCAAGAGCGTAAGGGAGAAGTTCGGGACAAAAAACATTATCTTTGCTCCTGAGTTTCTTCGCGAGAGCAAAGCCCTATACGATAACCTCTATCCAAGCCGTATCATAGTCGGTTATGAACAAGAAGATAAAGTATTAGAAGAGAAAGCAAAAACGTTTGCAGAACTCATAAAAGACGGTGCAATAAAAGAGGATGTGCCTATCTTGTTTATGGGGACAACGGAAGCAGAGGCGGTAAAGTTGTTCGCAAATACTTATCTAGCGTTGAGAGTGTCGTATTTCAATGAGTTGGACACGTATGCCGAATTGAAGGGGCTAAGCACCAAGCAGATTATTGAGGGTGTTTGCCTTGACCAAAGAATAGGGACGCACTACAATAATCCTTCTTTTGGTTATGGTGGTTATTGTTTGCCGAAAGATACTAAACAACTATTGGCTAACTATGAGGATGTACCGCAGAATATGATGTCAGCCATAGTGGAGAGCAACCGCACAAGAAAAGATTTCATAGCCGATCAGGTGTTGAAGAAAGCAGGTTATTATGATTATTACGACCGTGGTGATTACTCACCTTTGGAGGAGAGACAATGTACGATAGGTGTTTATAGATTAACGATGAAGACGGGTAGTGATAACTTCCGTCAGAGCAGTATACAAGGAGTTATGAAGCGTATCAAAGCCAAAGGGGCCACAATCATCATATACGAGCCGACGCTTGAAGAGGGCAGTACCTTCTTTGGCAGCAAGATAATCAATGACCTATCCGAATTTAAGCGACAAAGTCAGGCAATCATAGCCAACCGCTATGACAGTTGCTTGGACGATGTTGCAGAGAAGGTTTATACAAGAGATATTTTCAAGAGGGATTAAAAAAAAAGGAGAGAGAAAGTTATTATGCCAAACGATTTGGTTAGTATAATAATGCCGTCATATAATTCGGCGGGATTTATATCAGAGAGTATAGAGAGTGTGATAGCACAGACGTATCCTCATTGGGAGTTGTTGATAACGGACGACTGCTCAACGGATAATACAGTAGAAATTGTACAGCAGTATGTCGAGAAGGATGAGAGAATAAAACTCTTTGTTTTATCAGAGAATTCAGGTGCCGCAGTAGCGAGGAACAAGTCCATTAAGGAAGCAAAAGGCAGATATATCGCCCTATTGGACAGTGATGATTTGTGGAAGAGAGAGAAGTTGGACAGACAAGTGAGGTTTATGAGAGAAAATAATAGATATTTCTCTTATCATAAATACGAAGAAATAGATGAACAAGGGACACCCCTTAATTTTATTGTAGGAGGAAAACATAAGATTAGAAAAAATGAGATGCTTTTTTGTTGCTGGCCTGGTTGCTTAACGGTTATGTACGATAGGGAAAAAGTCGGACTTATTCAAATAGGTAGCATTAAAAAGAATAATGATTTTGCTTTGTGGATAGAGATAAATAGAAATGTTCCCTGCTATTTGTTAGATAAAGAATTGGCTCAATATCGTAGACGTAGAGGTAGTATAACAACTCCGGGAATAAAAGATCGTTTGGTTTGGCATTATAGATTATTCAATAGAATAGAGCATTTGTCGGCAGTAGGTTCAATTGTGCTTGTTCTAATAAATGTGTTTATGAACGTAATAAAGAAAACATTTTATACGCATTCATCTGTTAGTGTAATAAAGAAAATTTTTAGGGGGGGGGTAGAACTTAATTACCCTCAAACTATATTAGGACATACTCTTACTTACTACTCTTTTTCTAAACAGGAAGGAGTAGTAATATGAATGAACAACAAATAATATTATCGGTAGTTTGTCCTATATATAATGAACAGAAGTATATAGCAAAATGTATTGAAAGTATCCTTGAACAAGATTATCCAAAAGAAAATTTAGAAGTTATTTTTGTGGACGGAATGAGTAAGGATGATACTCGTAAGATAGTAGGCGAGTATGTAGAAAAATATCCTTTTATTCGTCTTTTGGATAATCCTCATAAAATAGTGCCGTATGCAATGAATATTGGTATAGGGGCTGCAAAAGGGGATATTATTATGCGGTTGGATGCTCATGCTATGTACCCTTCTAATTATTTTTCGGTATTAACAAAGAAACTTGTAGAATTAGATGCCGATAATGTGGGTACTGTTTGCAAGACAGACGTATTACACAAGACAAAGAAGACGCTTGCAATAAAAGAGGTATTAAGTAATAAGTTTGGTGTCGGTAATTCTACTTTTCGCACAGGTATTAAAGATATAAAAGAGGTTGACACAGTGCCATTTGGTTGTTGGAAAAAAGAGGTTTTTGACAAGTTCGGAGAGTATGATACGAGATTGGTTCGAAATCAAGATATAGAATTAAACAAACGTATTAAAAGAGGCGGAGGCAAGATTTATATTATTCCGAATACATACTGCACATATTTAGCGAGAGAAACATTTGAGGGATTGGCTAAAAATAATTTTTCTAATGGGAAGTGGAATATTTTGACTTTGTTTTATACAAAAGAATTAAGCTCTCTGTCTTTAAGACATTTTATTCCGTTGTGTTTTGTTCTTGGGTTCTTGTTGCCATTGATTGCGTCGGTGTTTTACTTGCCAATTATATGGATTAGTGTTTTGACTCTTGTGTTGTATTTGTTGATGCTTGCAGTGGTTTGTTTGAAAGAAAGTGTAAGGAAAGGATTAAATTTCTTTTATCTTATTTTGGCATTTATTACTCTGCATATCTCGTATGGTTGGGGGTCTTTTTGTGGAATAATAGAACTGATATTTAGGGGAAAATAGAATAGAAACAAATAAGGATATGGAATTTAGACTATATAAAGGGGCGTGGTTGCCGACGGTTGCTCCGCATTTATGCGAGAAACAGACAGAGAAAGAGTTAGTTAGAATTCTCAATGGGGGGGGTATTTTTATAAAGAATACTTACGATTTTGATTGCAAACAAGAGACACAGTTTTGGTTTGTTATCAAAGATAGTTTTGGTGGAATAGAAGAATTAACGAGTAGGAAGAGGGGACAAGTTAGAAAATCTTTGCGAGTATATGATATTAGGAAAGTAGATAAGGAAGAGATGCTACGGTTCGGGTATGATATATGTACGAAAGCGATAGAGTACTACAAGGTGAAGGCAGAGCTGATAAGCAAGACGGCGTTCGAGGAGCGAGTAAGGAAACATAGTGGGGATTTTTGGATGGCATACGAGAAGGAGACGAATACGGCGGTAGCATTTTCTATTAATCTATTGGAGGGAGATTCGTGTAATTATAGTACGATAAAGGTAGATCCGAAGTATTTAGGGTCGACTTATCCGATGTATGGGTTGATATATAAGATGAATGAGTACTATTTGCAGGAGAAAGGATTTAGGTATGTTAATGATGGGGCGAGAAGCATAACAGAGCATTCTAATATACAGCCGTTTTTGATTCAGACGTTTAATTTTCGCAAGGCGTATTGTAGGGTGCAGTTAAAGTATCAGTGGTGGTTTGGTGTTATAGTCAAACTTTTGTATCCTTTTCGTAAGCTAATCAAACAAAGAAAAGTGCACGCAATTCTTTATCAAGAGTGGATGTATAGGCATAGTAAGTAAGAAGAGTAAGATAATAAGTAAAACAAAATAATAAGATGATGAATATAGAGGGATGGCAATATTATAATCACGCGGCGGTACCGAGCTGTGCACCTCATGAGATTCCTAATTTAGCCCCTGTAAGCGATGGAAGTATTTGGAAGTTAGAAAATAGTACGGGGGGGGGTACAAGATACTATTAGCGAGATATACGACAGACTTTGATGTACAAGAGAGAACGTCTTTTTGGTATATTATAAAAGAGTCTCCTTTTGACTTCGAGGAATTGACGCCTAAATATAGGAGGAATGTACGAACTGCTTTGAAGAAATGTGAGGTAAGACAATTGATGTATCCATTACCTGCAGAATGGATTTATGAGGTTTATAAGTCAGCTTTTGAGCATTATGAGGGAGCGAGTAACGAGACAACGAAAGAGCAGTTTATCAAAGAATTGAATACGCCCAACAGTAAATTAGAATGGTGGGGAGCGTATAGTAGAGAGACAGGGCAATTGGTAGGGTGGATGAGTTGTGTTAATCACGGCAGTTGGACCGAGACGCAGTCTGCCAAATACCAATATGATACGCTTAGGCTACGCCCGAGTGATGCGATTCATTATACGATATTAGAGCATTATTTGAATGAGTTAGGGCAGAAGTATGTTTGTTCTGGGTCAAGGAATATTAATCATGAAACGAATGTGCAGGAATATAAAGTAAAGGAGTGGCATTTTCGTAGAGCGTATTGTCATCTGCATATTGTTTATAATCCAAAGATAAGATGGATAATAAAATGTATTTATCCGTTTCGTAAGATACTTTTATTGTTAGATAAGATAACGGCAGTTCATCAATTGAATAGTTTGCTAAGAATGGAAACGATAGTTAGAGAAGACAAACACTAAAAAAGATAGAGACGTATGTATGGATATTATGAGAATATCGAGAGTTATACTCGATTGGAGAATAAGTACAATGTGGAGTTTCGCCGAGTTATACCAAAAAAACTAACGGTACATAATATAGGTTGGCAGATATTATCTTTGTTAAGGGGACATATCTTCTATGAGTATCAAGTTATAAAGGATGGTCAAGTAGTATCCATCGCACAGGTTGTTCCGAAGATACTGATATTTGATTTTATACCGAAGGGTGGCTGGCATATAGGGCCTTGCTGGACGGTACCTGAGGAGAGAGGTAAGAGTTTCTATCCTTTGTTGTTGCAATATATAATGGAGAAATATCCTTCACGCCGTTTCTTTATGATAATCAAAGAGACGAATAAATCCTCTATGGGGGGGGTGAAGAAGGTTGGCTTTAAGGCGTTTGCGAACGGTTATAAGGACCGTTCGGGGCATTATAGGTTGAATTAAGAAATACAAATAATATTATGAATTACGATCATTTTAACTCTTTTGTTAGAGATGTTTTTGAACAAAAGGAGGGGGCAATTATTTTGCATGACCCGAGATTTATAGGCAACGAAAGAAAATATCTTTTGGATGCTATGGATAGCAATTTCGTTTCTTCGGTAGGGCAGTATGTAGGGAAGTTTGAAGATGCAGTTGCAGAGTATACTAAAAGTAAGTATGCGGTTGCTTGTGTTAATGGCACGTCGGCGTTGCATATTTGTTTATTATTAGCAGGTGTACATAAGGACGAGGAAGTCATCACTCAACCTATTTCTTTTATTGCGACATGTAATGCCATATCATACACAGGAGCATATCCTGTTTTTGTGGATGTAGATAAGAGGACAATGGGAATGAGTGCCGAAAAGTTGAGAGAATTTTTGGAAGAGAACGCACGCAAAGGATTGGATGGCTATACATATAACAACAAAACAGGAAGACGTTTTGCTGCTGTTGTACCTATGCATACTTTTGGGCATCCTTGTTTAATAGAAGATATTGCAGAGATTTGCGAGCAATACAATATAACTTTGGTAGAAGATGCTGCCGAGAGTATAGGATCGTTGTATAAAGGTAAACATACAGGATTATTTGGAAGATTATCAGCGTTGAGTTTCAATGGTAATAAGACAATAACCACAGGTGGTGGCGGTATGATACTTACGCAAGATGAAAGATTAGCTAAATTGACTAAACATATTACGACTACGGCAAAAGTACCACATCGTTGGGAGTATAGACACGACTATACTGCGTATAACTATCGTCTTACTAACCTTGCAGCTGCGTTGGGATTGGGACAGATAGAGAATTTAGAGAAATTTGTTTTGATTAAAAGAGAGTTGGTAGAGAAGTATAAGAAATTTTTTGAGGGGACAGATGTAGAGTTTTATATGGAGCCAGAAAATTGTAGGAGTAATTATTGGCTTAATGCTGTAATAGTTAAAAATAGAAAGGAGAGAGATGAGTTTCTTACTTATACTAATGATAATGGTATAATGACACGACCTATTTGGATATTGAATAACAAGTTGGATATGTACAAAGGTTGTCAATGTGGCGATTTGAGTAATGCACAGTGGTTAGAGGATAGAGTGGTTAATATACCAAGTACGGTAATTATCAAAGACTATTACAAGAATATAGAAGCAGGTTTATACAATAATTTCTAATCATGTTAAACATTAATAAATTTATAGGCGAGAACATAACTCTAAGAAAAGAATCTATGTTTTTGCGAGATATAGAGAATAATCGTCAAACATTAGAACAGGAAATAAAAGATAAGAAAGTTCTTGTGATAGGTGGAGGAGGAACGATAGGGTCTTCATTTGTACGGGCTTTATTACCTTTTGAACCAAAGACTTTGGTAGTTGTTGATATAAGTGAAAACTACTTGACGGAGTTAACGAGGGATTTGCGTTCAACAGAGGGTATGTTTGTGCCGAAAGATTATCGTACCTACCCGCTTAATTATGCTGATCCTATCTTTGAAAAGATTTTCTTAAAAGAACAAGGTTTTGATATAGTAGCTAACTTCTCTGCCCATAAACATGTACGTAGTGAAAAGGATCATTACAGCGTTGAGGCTTTGATAGAAAACAACGATTTGAAGGCTAAAAAACTTATGGACTTGCTTTTGAAACATAAACCAAAGCATTTCTTTTGCGTTTCAACTGATAAGGCGGCTAATCCTGTTAATATTATGGGTTGTTCAAAAAAAGTAATGGAAGAGATGATTATGTCCTATAAAAATGACTTCCCTATAACAACAGCAAGATTTGCCAATGTTGCCTTCTCCAATGGTTCTCTTTTGGCAGGCCTTGTAGATAGATTGCTGAAACACCAACCTATGTCCTCACCGATGGACGTTAAACGTTATTTTGTTTCACCTGACGAGAGCGGGCAGATATGTCTTTTGGCTTGTATATTGGGAAATACCGGCGAAGTCTTTTTTCCAAAATTAAAAGAAAAGCAAATGATGACTTTCTCTTTTATTTGCGATAAGTTTTTGCAAACATTGGGGTATAAGATAAAGTACTGCAAGAGCGAGGATGAGGCTAAAGAGTATGCAGCGACTATGCCACAAGATACGGATACCTATCCTGTCTATTATTTTATTTCAGATACGACAGGAGAAAAGTCTTTTGAGGAGTTCTATATAGAAGGCGAACAGATTAACTTTGACAGATTTGATTCTTTGGGCGTTATAGAGAATTATCCTGCGAGAAATAAGGCAGAGATAGATAGTTTCTATAATAAGTTAGAGACTTTGTTTCAGAAAGAAAACTTTAAGAAACAAGATGTAGTGGAGTTATTGAAGACATTTATACCAAACTTTTCCCATGAGGAAAAAGGCAAAAACCTTGACGAGAAGATGTAAGGGAACGATTAAAAAAGATTTAGGACTATGTATAGAGTTATCAAAAGGCTTTGCGACTTTTTGTTGTCGTTAGTTGCCATAGTATGTTTATTATGGCTTTTAATACCGATAGTTATTATCTTGTTGTTGACAGGCGAGCATTATGTATTCTATTTTCAAGAGCGAATAGGTATAGGAGGTAAACCTTTTAGGCTGTGGAAGTTTGCTACGATGTTAAAGAACTCACCTAATATAGGGACAGGGACGATTACAGTACGTAATGATCCGAGAGTATTGCCTTTTGGTAGTTTTTTGAGAAAGACTAAACTTAATGAGTTGCCACAACTTATCAATATACTTATAGGTAATATGTCAATTATAGGTCCACGACCTATGGTAAGAAAAGGATTTGAGACTTATAATGAGGAGGTAAGAGAGGTAATTTCTAAGATTAAGCCAGGTCTTTCTGGTATAGGTAGTGTAGTGTTTAGAGATGAGGAGTATTATATCTCTTTGGCGAATAATCCGGTGGGGTTTGCTAATGAGGTTATTCATCCACATAAAGGTAATTTAGAGATTTGGTATTATAAGAATCAGTCATTGTATGTTGATTTTATGATTATCTTTTTGACGATTTGGGTGATACTTTTTCCTAAAAGCGATTTGATATATAAGATTTTTCCAACTTTGCCGAGAAAAGACTTTATGCAGGAGGTCAACAAGTATAATAAGAAAGAAAAGTAAATCGTGTTCGTTCTTAGATACATTTATATATAATTATACCCTTTGGAAATGGTAAGTT
>CAVGDP010000212.1:0-2177 GCA_963627985.1 uncultured Eubacteriales bacterium | reverse complement strand
AAGTATAATTATCAACAATATTCACAAGAGAAGAAGAGTCGGTAATGGTGGTATCAGTAGTCGTGGTGTCTGTTATAGTAGTGTCTGCGAGTATGGGGAATAAGTAGAAAGTTTTATTGTCTTCCTTTACCCATTTTCCATCATTTCCAGAGAGATCGATATAACTAGAGAGATTATTTTCATCTTCAGAAAACATAGTTTGTTTATATAGTGAAAAATTTTTCGTATTAGAACAATATCCGCCATAAACACTGGCCCAATAATATTTTATAAAAGGTGCTGTCTCTTCCATCCAGTTATAATCATTTGATAAAAGAGAATAAGGTTTGGGACTATCTATCATAGCATAGAATTCGCCATCTATACTAATAGGTGTGTCAAAAAATAATTCTACATAATGATCTGAGGCATCTTTCGCTACCACCTCTCCGTCTATAGTATCAAAATAACTTTCCAACTTTGCTTTTCGTAATACATTCAATGAATCATCAGTGATACATAAATATCCATGCATTTTACCAAAACCAATGTTATAAAATAGTGCAGCAACGCCAACAATTTCTATCGATTCCTCTGTTTTATAATATTGAGCTCTATCTGTAATACTAAAAGTTAACGATTTGTCGTCGACATCATTAAGAAATCCCCGAAATACATCATGAGCACCTATGTTAGATATATCTAATTCAAAGTCGGAAACAACACCACCAGCATAGGGACAGTCCTCATAGAATGGCGAAGGAAGTAGATACCAATCTTCGTATTCTCTTGTTTGAGAAAACACAAGATTACTTGTAAAAATACACGCTAAAAACAAAAGTAAAAACTTTTTCATTTCTTTATCTCCTATATTTTATTGACAAATGACGTTATAATTTATAATACTTTTATTTAATGGGATTTGTTGTGATTGTTGAGCTCCTTGACCAGAGATATTATTGTAGTTAAAAGTGTTTCCTCTTGTTGGGCTTGTTACTGTATCACAATGCAAACTATCTATTTGAGCACAACTACTTGTGAGGTTAAAATTATATTTTCTATCAAAGAAATAAATATTTAATCCTGGTGCTCTGCCAAGAGTCAAAATCTGTGAATTGTTTCCATATAATGTTAAATCTTTTAATAGATTTCGTTCCGTGCTATAAGTACGAGGCTTTGATATCAAGGCCGTATAACTTTGCGTACTATAAGGACGTATTTGTACTATCATATCCCTAATATATAATCCAGTACAGAATAAGCAATATAATAATCCTCTTTGTTCATCAAATTCCAAATCCATTATTTTTGATCGTCCTTCATTTACTTCTAAGATTGCTTGAGTATATAAAATAGATAAATTATTTAGATCTATTACATTAAATTCTAATCCTTCAATGCTACTTGTTGACTCAGCTACAACCACATGATTTAAATCTTTTCGTAATGTTGCTAAATGGTATTTTGGATCCGAAAAATGAGTATATAATCGACCTGTAGTAAATTCTTTTCCCATATAAGCCGAAATATTATTTATAGGATGCCGTGTTAATGTAAATATAGAATCTGCTTTCATTCCTAAGACTGCGATATAGTTGTTAGTATGTTCAATGTCTAATAAACGAACAATAGGAGATAGATATGTTGTATAGAGATTATTAGTTAAATTATAAGATATAAAATAACTACTCAACAAATTATGTTGATTTGCTAATAAAAGTAAAGTAGGTTGTCCCGCAGAAGTGCAAAAATCAATATTCGTTAGAGTGTAACCAAAAATATTATTAAGATAAAAAACATTTGTGAGAGGATTATTAGTGTTAAAAAAAACATTCACATTCTCGTATGCAACAAAATTATTGCCAATACTATTCTGCCCGCACATATATATAGTGTCATTTACTACACAAAAGTCAGTAATAGTATGATTACCAATTATAACCCTTTTAGTTGCGTTAGTATCTACTGTTGTTAGGTAAAAAACAGAGGCTCCGCAAACATCTACCTGATAATAGATATTACCATTACTAAAAAAACTACCATCGTTATATTTATTACTTCCGTAGTGTACTAAAGAGATGATATGATTATCATCCCAATTCGCAGTTTTGATAGGCATTACACCATTAATCGTATTAGTCACAATTTCCCTTTCTGAACTTGAGTTAGGAAGTATCATCTGTGCAAAACTATACTTC
>CAVGDP010000211.1:0-22586 GCA_963627985.1 uncultured Eubacteriales bacterium | reverse complement strand
TAATAACTATTGAAGTTATTTTAATAACTATTGAAGTTATTTTAATAACTATTGATTTTATAAAAATTATACTACTCAAAAATATTTTGTTTTTCCTATTAAGACTTTTTTTACTTATAATTTTTTTCCTAATTGTAAGACTACTTTTGGGATAAATAGAAGATAAATAAAAATTATTTAATACTGATTACTTAATACTTATAATTACCATTAGTTTCTAATAATATAAATACTTTTGATATTAAAAAAAATTGATAAAAAATGAAACTAATTATTTTTTTTAACGTAAAATTGGGATAAATAGGTAAAAAAAGTCAAAAATTGGTAATAATTGGAAATTTTTTAGTAAATTTGCAATATCTTTTTGAATAAGAAATGAAGTAAGTAAGATGTCGTTATTAGTTGGAGTTGAATATTGTAAGACGGATGCACAAGGTAGATTCAAAATGCCTTCTGCTATAAAGAAGCAGTTAGATACTACTTCTGATAATCGCTACTTTATTCGTAAAAGTATCTATAACGATTGTTTAGAAGTCTTTACTTATTATAATTTTCAAAAAGAAGTGTCTTTTTTGAACTCTAATCTAAATCTCTATGACCCTGATTCTAAGAAACTTTATCGTAGATTAATAGAGGGAAATATGTTAGAAATGGATTCTTTTGATAGATTACTAATACCTGATGCTATGCGAACGGTTGCTCATATAGCAAAAGAGATAGTAATTATAGGATCGGGCAATTTTATTGAGGTTTGGGATAGTGAAACATACAAAAGAGTCAACGAAGATAATTTTGATTATAAACAAGTTGCGAAAAATTTACTATCAAATATCAATGCCAAACCAAGCGATTAATACATATCATGTTCCGGTGTTATTAAATGAATGCCTTGAGGGTTTGAATATCAAGCCTAATGGTATTTATGTTGATTTAACTTTTGGTGGTGGAGGTCATTCGCGTGCTATATTAGATAAATTAAATACCGATGGACAGTTGTACGCCTTTGATAAAGATAAAGATGCATTAGTGAATAATATAGAGGATGATAGGTTTTTGCTTATCAACGACGATTATTCTAATATGAGCAAACAACTTCGTTTGTATAGAGTTACGCAAGTTGATGGTATATTAGCGGATTTGGGTATTTCTTCTCATCAAATTGATACAATAGATAGAGGTTTTTCTTTTCGTAATGATGAACCTTTAGATTTGAGAATGAATACATTAGATAATATAACAGCAGCTGATATACTATCCTCATATACAGAAGAAGAATTATCTAATATATTTTTTTTATACGCACAAATACCTAATGCGAGACAAGTGGCTAAAATAGTATGCAAAAAGAGAGAAAAAGAGGAGATAAATACCACGGGTCAATTATGTAACATATTAAGAGCGTGTACAAAACCTAATATAGAGAATAAATTTTTTGCAAAAGTATTTCAAGCCTTACGAATAGAGGTTAATAATGAACTGTATTCACTTGATAGTATGTTAAATCAAGTTGTTAATATATTAAAACCAGGAGGTAGATTGGTTGTTATCTCCTATCATTCTTTGGAAGATAAAAAGGTAAAAGAATTAATGCGTAGTGGTAATACTAAAGGTAATATAGAAAAGGATTTTTATGGCAATATTATAACTCCGTATACTATAATAACCAAGAAACCTATTATTCCAAGTAATAAGGAGATAGAAAATAATCCTCGAAGTAGAAGTGCAAAATTAAGAATAGCAGAAAAAAAAGGAGATAATTAATGAACATTGTAACTCAAGTATTAAACGGAAATTTATTACGAAAGATTACTAATAGAAATCTTTTATTTATAGCCTTTTGTGTATTATTATTGGTTATTTATATAGGTTTTCGTTTTTTTTGTGAGCATACAATAAGAGATATAAATAAATTAGACAAAGAGATAATTCTATTGCAAGAAAAATCACTTAAAGTGAAAAGTGTTTATCAAAATACTATTTCGTTACAACAATTAAATAATAGATTATCTCCAATAGGTGTGGGTATTAGTAAAGAAGAAGTAAAAGATATAATAATTATAGAGTAGGGTAGTGGCGAAGTTTGACAAAAATATTAAGACTATTGTTCCTTTATTGTATTGGCTATTTGTAATAGTCTTTGTAATTGTTTTTGTCAAAGCAATAAAATTGAAGACAGTTGAAAAAGATAGATTTGAAGCAATAATTGAGGGTCGATTAATAAAAGAACGTGCTTTTTATGCTCCAAAAGGTGATATTTATTCGTATGATAATATTACAGGAGAATTATTACTCTTGGCAGCAAATGAAGTTAGATATGATATTTATTTTGATTTGGGTATAGGAAGAGTTAGTAGTATTACAGAAAAAGAAAAGAAAGACTGGATAATATCGCAAGAAGAATGGAAAAAACAATTAGATAATTTGTGTAAATTACTAAATAGCAGATTTCCAAATAAAAGCGTTCAACAATGGAAAGAATATTTAAAGGCAAATAGAGAGAAAAAAAATCGTGGAGTACTTATTGCGAAGATGGCAACTCAAAGTGATTTAGATACTTTAAGACATTTTGGTAAGATAAGAAATGGTATTTTTGCGGATAAGAAATACAAAAGAGTATATCCATACGGAGATTTAGCAAGAAGGACGATAGGTATAGAATATATTGATAATGGAGAGCAGAAAAGTAATGGTATAGAAGGATATTATGCTTCTATTTTACAAGGAAGTAAAGGTTTGAGAATGGAAAGAAAAATTGCTCCAGATATATGGATACCTATTGATGATACATTAACCATAAAACCAAAAAAAGGAGATGATATTATTACAACTTTGGATATTCCTTTGCAAGAATTAGCACAAACTGCATTAAGGAAATGTTTAGATAGCAACGATGCAAAAGGTGGGTGTGTTATTTTAATGGAGACAAAGACAGGATATGTCAAAGCTTTGGCATCTTTTACAAGGATGAAGGATAGTACTTATTATGAAGATAGAAATATTGCAGTTGGTAGTAGATATGAACCAGGTAGTACATTTAAGATAGTAACTGCAATGATGCTTTTAGATAAGAATCTTTGCGATACTTCTATTATTGTCCCAACGGGTATGAAAGAATTTGCAAATGCTACCAAACCTATTTACGATGTTAATAAAAAAGGTAGGGATAAGGATGTTAGTTTTACAAGGGCTTTAGAAATATCTTCCAATGTCGGTATTAGTTCATTAGTTTATGATATTTACGGAGAAAATACCAAAAAAAGAGGACAATTTGCAAAAGATTTGCAACAGTATTTTCCGTATAAAAAATTAGATTGCGATGTATTAATACACGAACCTCAACCAATGATAGGATCTTCTATATACACAGACGATTTATTACGTATGTCTTTTGGATATGTAACGGCTATAACGCCATTACAATTACTAACATTCTATAATGGTATAGCAAATAATGGAGTAATGCTCAAACCGATATTTGTTCGTCAAATAATTAGGGATGGAAAAGTAAAACAAACCTTTCAGGCAGATACTATAAAAAGTCAAATGTGCAAAAAAGAGACTTTATCAAAAATACAAGATATACTAAGAAGAGTTGTCTTGTACGGTACAGGTAGAAGGCTAAAAAGTGCTTCGTATGGTATAGCAGGTAAAAGTGGTACGGCAGAGGTAAATTATACAAAAGAAAATATAGAAAGTAAACATCGTCTACATAGGGCTTCTTTTGTCGGTTATTTTCCATACGATAATCCACAATATTCTTGTATAGTTATTATTTCTGAACCAAAAGGGGGAGTAACACACGGTGGAGATTTAGCGGCACCTGTTTTTAGAGAAATTAGTGATAGGGTTATGGGTGTTAATGCACAAAAAGTATCAAAAACAAATAATGATAATATTAATATAATAGGAGGTACGTCTATGTATGCGAATAAACAAGTAATGAATCGTTATATAGACAATACTAAACAAATAAATGAGGCTTTGTCTTCTAATAAAGTACCGGATGTAAGAAATTGGAATTTATCAGATGCTATTTATGTTTTGGAAAAATTAGGTATGAAAGTTAATTTTGTTGGATACGGTAAAGTAAAAACACAAAGTATAAAACCAAATACCCCTATAAAGAAAGGTGCTTCTATTAAATTAACATTAAATAAGCAATAAAAGATGAAAACATTACAAGATATATTAAAAGATTTTGAATATGAGATATTGAATATAGAAGATAATAATTCAATAACTAATAATAGTCTAACAAAAACTCAAATACTTGCTACAAAAGTAGAAGGTATTGCTTTTGATTCTCGTAAAATACAAATAAATAATTTATTTGTAGCCGAAAAAGGAGAATTAACAGATGGACATCTTTATATAGATAAAGCAATAGCAAATGGGGCGACAATAATAGTATTTGATGAAAAAGATTATACACCAAGTACTAGGATATCTTCTATAAACAATCAACCTATTATATATATCAAAGTTAAATCCTCTTCATTTGCATTAGCACAAATAGCAAAAAATTATTATAATAATCCTTCTAAGAATTTAATACTTGTAGGTGTAACAGGGACTAATGGTAAGACCACAACAGTTACCTTACTTTATGAATTATTCACTCTTTTAGGACATCGTTGTGGTAAGATTTCTACAGTAGAGAATATAATTGTGGATACAATATTACCAACCGAAAGAACAACTCCAGATAGTATTACACTTAATAAACTATTAAGCGAAATGGTAACAAAGAAGTGTGAATATGTATTTATGGAGGTTTCTTCTCATTCAGTTGTGCAGAATCGTATTGCAGGATTGAATTTTAAGGGAGCAGTTTTCTCTAATATAACGCTTGATCATTTAGATTATCATAAAACATTTGCCACATATATAAAAGCAAAGAAAAAATTCTTTGATGATTTATATTCTTCTGCATTTGCACTTACTAATATAGATGACAAGAATGGAGAGGTTATGCTACAAAATACCAAAGCAAAATGTTATACGTATTCTTTACAAAGTGCAAAAAGTGATTTCAAAGCTAAAATACTTGAATCAACTCTTGAAGGAATGGAATTGGTTATAGATAATAAAGAAATATTTGTTCCTATGACCGGCAAATTCAATGCTTATAATTTATTGGCGGTTTATTCTGTAGCAGTATTATTAGGAGTTGATAAAATGGAAATATTAAAACATCTAACATTATTAAAAGCAGCCAAGGGTAGATTTGAGATTTATAAGTTGAGAAGTGGAGCATACGGTATAATTGATTATGCTCATACTCCGGATGCGGTAGAAAATGTTTTGAATACTATTAATGATTGTCGTACATTTGTTTCACAAAAAATTATTACTATTATTGGATGTGGAGGACATAGAGATAAATCTAAAAGACCATTAATGGCAAAGATTTCTTACTCTCTTAGTGATATATTGATACTTACTAGCGACAATCCACGAGATGAGAATCCAGAAGATATAATAAAGGATATGGAGAAAGGTTTAGATAATGTACCAAAATCCGAAGATAAACAAATATTTTCTATTGTCGATAGGAGAGAAGCAATAAAGATAGCAATAGCATTAGCAAAGAAAAATGATATTATATTAGTTGCAGGTAAGGGACATGAAACTTATCAAGAGATTAATGGTAAGAAATATCATTTTGATGATAAAGAAGAGATAATGAAAGGAATGTAAGGGAGAAATAAAAAGAAAAAATAATATGTTTCACATGAAAAGATAGTAAAAAATATAAAGAGAAAAATATTATAAGATATTATAGAAATAATATTAGTAAATAATAATTTTATTACAAATAAGAAAAATTAATAAACAGATAGTAGTTTTATAGAAAAGAATATTTGAGTAGGTATTGTTTTCTTAAATGAAGAGAATAAAAAATAGAAACATTAAAAAAGATAAATAATTATGTTGTATTATTTGTTTAGTTGGTTAGATAGAACAATAGATTTTCCGGGAGCAGGAGTATTTCAATATATTTCTTTCCGTGCTGCTATGGCAGCGATATTGTCTTTGTTGATAACTATAGTTTTTGGAGGTAAATTAATTGGAATACTCAAAAAACAACAAATAGGGGAGACGATTAGAGACCTTGGATTAGAAGGACAAAAAATAAAGGAAGGAACACCTACTATGGGAGGGTTGATTATACTACTCGGTATTCTGATACCAACATTACTTCTTTGCAGATTGGATAATATATATGTGATAATAATGATTATTACGTCTGTGTGGTTAGGTTGTTTAGGTTTTAGGGACGATTATATTAAAGTATTCAAAAAACACAAAGAAGGTATGAGTGGTTGGGGTAAAATTATTGGACAAATTTCTTTGGGTATCATTGTTGGAAGCATTATGTTCTTCAATAGCGATATAGTTATCAAAGAAAAACAAGATGTTGCTTCATATTCTCAAACACATAATTTACAAGTAGAAAGTACTTATGAAAAAGCAAAACAAAAATTTATAAAAGAAAGTGTTCATAGTACGAAAACAACAATACCTTTTGTAAAAGGGCATGAGTTTGATTACGGTAAAATACTTAAACCCATAACCGAAGATTATCAAAAGTTAGCATGGATTGTTTTTATCCCTATAGTTATTCTTATTATTACAGCAGTAAGTAATGGGGCAAATCTAACAGATGGTATTGATGGTTTAGCGACAGGTACCTCGGCTATTGTAGGATCTACTTTGGGTATTTTGGCATGGGTTAGTGGTAATATAATTTTTGCTAATTATCTTAATATAATGTATATTCCAAATATAGGAGAATTAACTATCTTTATAGCAGCATTTGTTGGAGCAACAGCAGGATTTCTTTGGTATAATACTTATCCAGCACAAGTCTTTATGGGAGATACAGGGTCATTGTCCATAGGAGGTATTATAGCAGTTTTGGCAATATTAATAAGGAAAGAATGGTTTTTACCAATACTTTGCGGAATATTTCTAATAGAGAGTGTAAGCGTGATAATGCAAGTTTCTTATTTCAAATACACCAAGAAAAAATACCATGAAGGTAGGAGAATTTTCCTTATGACACCAATACATCATCATTTTCAGAAAAAAGGTTGGCATGAGAGTAAAATTGTTCAGCGTTTCTTTTTGATAAGTATTGTTTTGGCGGTAATAACAATAGTTAGTTTGAAATTAAGATAAGAGATTAATAAAATAAATACAGAGATTAATAAAATAAATACAGAGATTAATAAAATAAATACAGAGATTAATAAAATAAATACAGAGATTAATAAAATAAATACAGAGATTAATAAAATAAATACAGAGATTAATAAAATAAATACAGAGATTATTCGGACGAAGTAAGAGATTAAATAGACAAGAACTAATATAATATAAATAAATATGACAATAGAAGAATTAGCATCGGCATCGGAACAAAGTAAGTATACATTGAAATCGGAACGAACTTATAACAATATTCGACAAATGCGAAATAGTATATTAATGAAAGGTTTTCTTCAACACAAGACAGATACTGTGGTAAAGAAAACGACTATTATTTCGGGAATTGAATATGTGAATTTAACAAATTTCAAAAATATAAACTCTACATGGTTGTATTTATCACGTATACCTAAAAATATTATTTGGATTGTGAATAAGGGAGGAGTAAAAGAAAGTGAGATAAAAGCCATAACAAAAGATTTGGGAATAAAAATAAAACAGATTTTTATAATAGAGCCTAATATGGAGGAGGTTAGACAAAATTGTGAGATAGCATCTTCTATTGCTACTATAGATGATTGTGTGGTGTTTTCTTCTTTTGATGAGAATATTATAATAAGAAATAATCTTTCTATAAGTTTTGATAACTATATAACAAATATGTAACTAAATAATGTCAAATGCAAAAAATAAAATATTAAGAGGTGATAGGGTAATTTGGAGAGTTTATTTTCTGTTTATCTTTATAAGCATAGTTGAGGTATTTTCGGCTATGGGTAAAGAGATTGCAGGAGGAAATTTCTTGGCATTTTTCCTAAAACATTTTATTTGGTTAGCACTTGGATTTATTTTTTGTTTCATTTCTCATCGTATTGATTATCGTAAGATAACAAGAATATTAAGATTTCTACTTATTATATCTATTGTTTTTGTATGTGTTCCATATTTACAGGCAGCTTTTGGTCATTATAGTTTATCTACGGCTAGATGGATTAAACTTAATCTTGGGTTCTATATATTACAATTTCAACCATCAGAATTAGCGAAGTATATAACTATCTTTTATACATGTATGATAATGGCAAATAATCAAGATAGGATAGAAGATAAGAAGGTGTTTTATTCTCTTGTTATTCCTTTGATTTTAGTTTGTCTTATAGTTTTTTGGTCTAATTTCTCAACAAGTGTATTAATATTTATTACTTGTTTTATACTTATGCGAATAGGAGGAGTAAAGAGAAAATATTTGTATCTTTTGCTTTTGGTAGGTGCTGTATTAGTCGGATTAGCATTATTATTAGCTGTTATTTTCCCAGAGATTGCGAGTAAAATAGGACGTTTGGGTACGGTGTTATCTCGTATACGAGGTGCAACAATTACAGATATAGGGGTATTAAATCAATCTAATCAATCCTTAACGGCAATTGCTACCGGAGGTTTATTAGGCAGAGGTATAGGAAATAGTATACAATCAAGATTTTTAGATGAAGCACATAACGATTTTATATTTTCAATTATATTAGAAGAAGGAGGTATTTGGTTGGGAGGTTTAGTTATTTTGTTATATATAATTTTGTTATACAGAATGATGAAAATTACAAGAAATACAAAAGGATATTTTGCTGCTATGGCATGTTGGGGAATGGGAGTAGTAATAACTTTGCAAGCAATAACTAATATGAGTGTAGCAGTTGGTTTGATACCTGTTACAGGACAAACTTTACCCTTTATTTCATACGGAGGAACATCTTTTGTTATAGCAAGTATTTTTTTGGGTATGATAATAAATATTTCTGAAACAGCAGAGCAAGAAGAGAATAAACCAAAAGAAATAAAAGTTGAACAAAATAATGAGGAGATTAAGGATAATATAGTACAAGATATAGATAACCCTATTACAAAAGAAAAGGAGGTAAGTAATGAGAGTAATAATTAGTGGAGGAGGAACAGGTGGACATATATTTCCTGCAATAGCTATTGCAAATACAATAAAGCAACACGACAAAGATAGTATAATATTATTTGTTGGAGCAAAAGGAAGAATGGAAATGCAAAAAGTTCCGCAAGCAGGTTATGAAATAATAGGATTAAATATTGCTGGCTTCAATAGACAGCACATATTAAACAATATTTCATTACCCTTCAAACTTATTGCTTGTTTAGTGAAGTGTAGAAAAATAATTAAGTCTTTCAAACCAGATATAGTTATAGGAGTAGGTGGATATGCTTCTTTCTCTATAGTTAATATGGCTCAAAAAATGAATATACCAACTATTTTGCAAGAACAAAATTCTTTAGCAGGTAAAAGCAATCAAATTCTGGGTAAGAAAGCAAAAAAAATATGTGTGGCGTATGATAATATGCAGAATTATTTTCCTTCTAAATCTATAGTACTTACGGGAAATCCAGTAAGAAAAAATATTTTGGATATTAATACTTCTATTGATACAGAAGATAAGCAAAAGACTAGATATACAGTCTTGGTAACAGGTGGTAGTCTTGGGGCAAGAACAATCAATATAGGAATAGAAAAAACGTTGCAATATTTTATAGATAATAATATTGAATTAATTTGGCAAACTGGAAGTTATTATTATAAGGACATTATAGAAAGAACACAAGATTTGTTTGTTTCTAATCAAAAGGCAAGAGATTTGATACACATAAAAGAATTTATATTTGATATGGATAAGGTATATAAGCAAGCGGATATAATAATAGCTAGAGCAGGAGCCTTATCTATTAGTGAATTGTGTATAGTTGGCAAACCAACAATACTTATACCTTCTCCTAATGTGGCAGAAGATCATCAAACTAAAAACGCAACTAATTTAGTCAATAAACATGCTGCCATAATGATTAAGGATAAGGATATATTAGACGATACTTCTCTTTTATCTTCCAAGATATCTACTATTATTAATGATACAAGTCTTCAAAAAGAATTATCAGAGAATATACATTCTTTAGCAATAAACGATGCTACAGAAAAAATATTTAATGTTATAACAGGAGTAATCAACGATAATAAAAATTAAAGTAAAAAAATGAATATATATTTTTTGGGAATCGGTGGTATAGGCATGAGTGCTTTGGCTCGTTACTTCTTAATTAAAGGAAATGTAGTAATGGGATATGATCATACTCGTAGTCCATTATGTGAAGAGTTGGAGAAAGAAGGTATTACGATTAATTACGAAGATATAGTAGATAATCTACCAAGGAATATAGATTTATGCATATATACACCAGCGATACCAGAAAATAACAATCAATTTCAGTATTTTAAACAAAATAACATTCCATTAAAAAAACGAGCAGAAATTTTAGGAGAAATAGTTAAGGAAAAGAAAGTATTAGCCGTTGCAGGTACACATGGCAAAACAACAACTTGTGGAATGATTGCCCATATATTAAATAATTCTCCTTATAAGTGTAGTGCTTTTTTGGGTGGAATATTAAAAAATATAAACAGCAATTTTATTTATGATAATAGATCTGATTTTGTAGTTGTTGAAGCGGATGAATACGATAGAAGTTTCTTACAATTACATCCGTATGTTTCAGTTATTACCTCTATTCAGGCGGATCATTTGGATATATATCATACCTTTGAAAATCTTTATTATACTTTTGAACAATACGCTAATCAAACTCAAGAGAATGGAATGCTGTTAAGGAAAGAAGATATTGGTAAGGATTTTCATTTGAAGAACATACAACATAGATCTTATTCTTTATCTAATATAGAAACAGACTATTATATGTGGAATTTGAGAATAAGTAATGGTAGTTACTATTTCGATTATAAGCACGAAAACGGCGTTTGGTATGATATGCAAATGACGTATCCTGGTCAACATAATATAGAAAATTCTATTGCCGCCTTATCTGTATGTGATTATGTGTTGAAACAATCTGGTGTAGATATTAAACAGAGAGAAGAAATATTAAGACAAGGATTAAAATCTTTTCAAGGTATGTGGCGGAGATTAGATTTTCAAATCAAAACCGAACAGAGAATATTTATTGACGATTACGCACATCACCCACAAGAGATTGCTACAACTATCCAATCCTTAAGAGAATTATATCCAAAACAGAAATTTACCGGTATATTCCAACCGCATTTATACACAAGGACAAGAGATTTTGCGGATGAATTTGCTAAAAGTCTGGAACAATTAGACGAAATAATACTTCTGCCGATATACCCAGCAAGAGAAGAACCTATACCAGGAGTAGATTCTCATCTCTTACTGCACAAAATAAATAAGATGGATAAATATCTTGTAACAAAAGAACAACTTTTTCCTCTATTAGAAGCACTTGATCCAAAATTTTTGATTACTTTTGGAGCAGGTGATATTGCGGATTTGGTTCCAAAGATTAAAGATTTATTACTAAATTAAAAACAAAATATTATCAATAGAGAATATATGAACAAGAAAGTGTGGATAAAGGTTAGTATTATAATTGCTGTCATTGTTGTGGCAGTATGTGTACCTTTGTTGACAGATATAATGAAAATATCTTCTGTTGATATCAATATACAATATCCAGACAATTCTACAAAATCTATTATTATAATCAAAGAGGATGTACAAAAGAGTCTTGAAAGTAAATACGGCAACTTCTTATCTTATCAACGAAAACAAATAGATACTAAAGATATAAAACAATATTTAGAGAAACAAGATTTTGTAGAACATGCCGTTGTTTCAGTATCATTAAGTGGAGTATTGCGTATAACAATTAATCAAAAAATGATTGAAACAAGAGTTTATAATACCAAAGGAGATCAATTCTATATTGATGGTCAACAAAATATTATAAAATCTACAAATCAAACACAAATCGCAAGATGTATAATAACAACAGGTGATATTAACGAAAGACCAATTAATAGATTAGATAGTACAAAACATAAAGATTGTTTTACTGCATACAAATTATCTTATGCAATTAACCAAAATAAGATTCTAAGAGGATGGATAGAAGGTATTAGAAAGATAAATCAACAATGGATACTTATTCCTTCACAAGGAGATTATATAATTGTTTTGAATAAGGATAAATCTTTGTGGAAAGAAGAATTAGAAAAATTACAGTATTTAATACAATATTCTTTTTCAAAACATGGTTGGGCTGATTATGAGAAGATAGATTTAAGTTTTCATAACCAAGTTGTCTGTACTAAGAAAGAAAAAGAGAATAATTAAATTGATAATAAAGAAAAACATAAATAACATGGAAAATTTACAGAGTAAAGAAGTGGAAACATCAAACCTAAAAGACAATATAGTAGTAGGAATAGATGTTGGTACTACTAAGATCGCTGTCTTTATTGGTAGAAAAGATGAGAGAGGTAAGGTTAAGATTATAGGCATGGGCAAGACTACATCTGTTGGGGTAGAGCATGGCGAAGTAAAGGTTATAACCAAAACAGCACAAAGTATACGAGTTGCAGTAGAAATGGCTGAAAAGAAATGCAATATCAAAGTAACAGAAGCATACGTAGGAATAGCCGGTCATAATATAAAGAATACTTCTCAACGTGGTACAAAAATTATCAAAGAAGAACACCACATAATAGAACGTGAAGATATTGACGCTTTATTAGAAGATCAAAGAAATATCGCTATGCCTCCAGGAGAAAGAATAATAGATATAGTACCACAAGACTATATTATAGATGGAGAGATTGGTATTACTTCTCCTATTGGACGTGAGGGTAAAACGATAGAAGTTAACTACAATTTGATTAGTGGAGATGAGACTAATGTCCATAATATTATTCGTAGCGTTAAAATGGCAGGCTACACTGTAAAAGGTTTGATTTTAGAGCCTATTGCAAGTGCAGAAGCAGTTGTTGATAATGACGAAAAAACAGCGGGAATATGTTTGGTAGATATTGGTGGAGGAACAACAGATATGGCTATCTTCCAAAACGGTATATTGCGTCATACGGCAGTTATTCAATTGGCAGGTAATAGTATAACTAATGATATAAAAGATACTTTTCGTATAATGCAGAATCAAGCCGAGGCTTTGAAAACTCATTATGGAGACTGTCTACAAACAGAACAATATAAGACTACTATCATACAAGTACCTGGTTTCAAAGGTAGAGAGAATAGAGAAATAACTCTTTTCGCCTTGGCAGGAGTTATCAAGGCAAGAGTGCAAATGATACTACAACAAGTGGATTATGAACTGAAAAATGATTCATACGACAAGATGCTTATTGCAGGTATTGTACTAACAGGAGGCGGTAGTAAATTACAACATATTGCACAATATACCGAATATATAACAGGTATTTCCACAAGGGTAGGGGAGCCGGATAGTATTTGGTTGGACGAAAACGCTAATGATTGTTTAGATCCTATGTATTCTACCGGTATAGGACTTGTATTGAAAGGCTTCGAAAACGAAGAAAAACTTGCGATGGCTAATGATACAAGCAAAATAGAGACACAATCCGTAGAACAAGAAGACAACGAAGCCACACAAGAGACCAAAACGAAGGACAATAATAAACAAAAAGGCAAGAAAAAGAGCGATAAAAGTATACCAGGATCGGGTAAAAGATTTATGGCCACAGTAAGTAATTTCTTTGCTAAGATATTGAATGATAGTGTAGAATAAACATAATTTAGCGATTAGACCAAAGAAAAGGTTAATTATTAACAATTTGTTGTTAATAAAAAAACAAATAAACGTTAAACCATAAATAAAATAATTAGTAATTTTACACTTTCAAAAATTGTGTTTTATAGAGAATTATTAAAATAGAATAAAAAAATATTAAATAGTATGTCAAACCTGGATCTTGTTGATATAACTCCTGCACCACAGCAGCAGAGTTCGTATATTAAAGTAATTGGTGTTGGTGGAGCAGGTACCAATGCCGTAAATAACATGTTTAACAAAGGTATTAAGGATGTTGATTTCATAGTTTGTAATACCGATAAACAAAGTTTAGATGCGTCACCTGTTGCAACGAAGATACAATTAGGTGATAAAGGTCTTGGAGTAGGTAATGATCCTGCCAAAGGTCAAGCAGCAGCGGTTAGTTGTGCAGATAAAATCAAAGCCGTCTTGGGTAATACCAATATGCTTTTTATTGCAGCAGGTATGGGCGGTGGAACTGGTACTGGTGCCTCCCCAGAGATTGCAAAGATTGCAAAAGAAATAGAATTAGATGGTGGAAATGATGAGATATTAGTTGTAGCCGTTGTTACCATACCATTCTCATGGGAAGGAAGAAAGAGAAGAGAACAAGCCAAAGCCGGTATAGAAAATCTCAAAAAAGTTGTAGATTCTATTATAATCGTAAATACAGATAAACTCAAAGGTAAGAGTGGTATGCTTTTGTTTAATGCTTTTGCTTTGGCAGACGATGTGCTATTGACAGCTGCTAAAGGTATTTCCGAAATAATGACAGCCAACGCTTACGTACATGTTGATTTTAGAGACGTGCAGTCAGTTATGCAACACTCTGGCGTTGCCCTAATGGGACGTGGTATTGGTGAAGGAGAAGATAGAGCATATAATGCAATCGTTAATGCAACTACAAGTGAATTGCTTAATGATAACGATCTTAAAGATACAAAAAATATGCTTTTGTATATTTCTTATTCGTCCAAAGAAGAATTCCAAATCAAGATGGAAGAATTACAGACAATAATGGATTATGTTGAGGAATTAACGAGCCAAGATGTTGACAAGATTTGGGGTTATGGTTTTGATGATTCTTTAGAAGATAAGATAGCTATTACAATAGTTGCTACTGGATTCGAGAATAAAGAGATATATCACGATGAAGTTAGAAATAATAAAATAAAAGAGGATTTAAGAAACAAAGATAAAGAAGTGATTATCCTAAATCCTTCAACTACACAACCTAAAACAGATACAACTGATTCTAAAAATACATTCTCTTCAAATATAGTAGACACCCCTACTACCAATAGACAAGAGGAAAGAGAACCTATTACCGATAGAGGCTTGAATATTACTGTAAAGACTGTACCCGAAAAAACAGCTACAAGTACTATGGAAAGACCTACCGAACAAGCAACTCGCGTCAAATTAGGTGAGCCACTACCTTCTACACAAACAGAACAGAAAGTATATCAACAAGAAAAAATAGAAAGTAAGGAGGATATACTTAAAGAGTTTGCCAAAACGGATACCGAAATAGAACTTACAGTTGCTACAAAACAAGAAGATAATATTAGTAACGAAAAGAATTTTATGAATTCTTTGTTTGCCGAATCAGATAACAAAGAAATGAATGATATCTTCAAAAAAGACAATGTTGCTACCAATAGACCGACTCTCAAAGATATTATAAGTAGGGATTCTTTCGTAAATGAGGAGAATATTTCTTTTGATACGCCTACTAATCCTATGGACGCATCTAATAAAACCCCAGAGATGAGAGAAAACAGAGTGAAACGTATAAGGGAATTACTAAAAACGGGACATGTTGATTTTGTAGAAAGTTTGCGTCCTACGGTTGATGATATAGATGAGAAATTATCCGCTGTTAGTAATCCGCAAACCAAAATGGGAGTTAGCAAAGATGGTACAATAACTGTGATAGAGAGTCCTGTTATTGGTTCTGGCGTAGATTAACATTTTTTACTCTATAAATCATATTATTTGATGAAGTATGCAATCTTATTTGCATACTTTTCTTTTTGTTATGACGATAGTTAAATAAATCGGAATATTCGCAATTTTGGTCTATTATTCAAATACACTGAAGCCCTTTAAGTTACAGAGATTTTATCCTACTATTTGACCAATAGACATAGTTTTTTGCTCAAAATGTAATAAATTTGCAAAAAAGTAGAGAAAAAAATATACATAAAACTTCATTATTGTAACGGAGGCTAATAATATAAGTACAGATAAATATAAATCAACCAAAAAAATGAATGATACAAATACTCAAATGAATTTAAGAAGTAAATTTTTTACAAATAAAGGCGATAATACTCTCTTCAATAAATTAAAAGGTATATCCCAAGGAATGCCTAACTTTGATAGGTTTTTTTCCGTTGTAGGTTACTTCCGTTCAAGTGGCTATTTCAAATTAAGAAAAGAACTATGCAACGTAAAAGAGATAAAAATACTTGTCGGTATCAATGTAGATAAAGTTTTTGCCAAAAGAAGCAAACAGACTCTTTTCTCCTACAACACAGATAACAGCACAAACGATATAGTAGAAGAATACAAGAAATTTATCGTCAAAGATATAGCCGAGGCTAACTACTCGAAAGAAATAGAAGACGGCATTATGCAACTAATACAAGACCTCGCAGACCATAGACTACAAATAAAGATACACAAAGACAAAAACCTCCACGCCAAATTCTATATTTGCTTGCCTTCAAATCACACCCCTAACTCAGATGGCTGGGTTATAATGGGCTCGTCCAATATCTCTGACTCTGGCTTAGGTATAGACAACACACAAAGATACGAATTGAATGTAGCTATGAAAGACTATGACGACGTTGCCTACTGCCTTAACGAGTTCAATTCCCTTTGGGAAGAGGCTATAGATCTAACCGAGACAGACGTCCAAAAAAGCCTCCAAAAAACACACTTAACCCAAGAACCGCCTACCCCTTACGAATTATACCTAAAAGTGCTTATCGAGACCTTTGGCAAACAAGTCGAGGATGATTTTGAACTAACCTTACCCTCGGGCGTTAAAGACCTCAAATACCAAAAAGACGCCGTTATTCAAGGCTACCAAATGCTTATGCAACACAACGGCATAATCCTCGCTGATGTAGTAGGTCTGGGTAAAACAATGATCGCTGCTATGATCTGCAAACGTTTCATAGCCTACAACGGCCGTAATACCAATATTCTCGTTATCTACCCTCCTGCACTAAAAGACAACTGGGTAAATACTTTTGATTTGTTCAAAATAAAAAGATACGCCCAATTCGTCAGTAATGGTAGTTTAGACAAAGTCATAGAAGAAAAAGACCAATACAAATCAAAAGAAGAGTTTGATATTATCATAGTCGATGAAGCACATGGTTTCCGTAGCGATAACACAGAGAAATACAACCAACTACAAAAAATATGCAAATCTCCTTGTGAAGGCTTTGGATTATTGAAAAACACCAGAAAGAAAGTTATCCTCCTATCCGCTACTCCTATCAACAACAGTCCCGAAGACCTAAAAAACCTACTACTCCTATTCGAAGACGTTCGCCGTTGTACTATCGAGGGAATAAGCAACTTAGAGTCTTTCTTTGCCCCTTATATCAAAGAATACAAAGACATTATTACCAAAAGAGAAAACGATGCCAGTCCAAACAAAAACAACGACGAATATACCAAACAAGTAGACGCTCTATACAATCACTTAAGAGAGAAAGTAATAGACAAGATAACTATTAGACGTACTCGTACCAATATAACCAACGACACAGAATACAAAAAAGACCTCGAAGAACAACAAATCACCTTCCCCGAAGTCTGCCCTCCTAAAACTATCATATATGATATGAACCACGACTTAGAGAACTTATTCTACGAAACTCTTAGATGTCTCTCCGATGAGACTGCCGAAAAACATCTCTCCTACGCAAGATATCGTGCCATAGAGTTCCTCGTAGAAGACAAAAGACAAAAATATCAACACGCCCAGACTACTGCCCACTCCTTAGCCACTATCTACAAGATACATATCGTTAAACGTTTGGAAAGTAGTTTCAAAGCCTTCAAAATATCCCTAAAAACTCTACTCCGTATTACTAACGATATGATACGAATGTACGAGGAAGACAAAGTCATTATAGCCCCTGAGTTGAACATAAGCAAAGAACTCGAAAAAGACAGCAGTGTAGAATTAGACACCATTATCCAAAAAGCAGTCGATAAAGGTTACGACGCCAATGCTATTGTATTCTCCAAAAAAGACTTTACAAAAGAGTTCTACGACAAACTCCTAAAAGACCAAGCAATCCTTAACGACCTTACACAGAAATGGGGGAAAGTCAACGAAGACCCTAAACTGGACAAATTCCTCGCTTGCCTCAATACCACATTTATGGACAAAGAAACCAACCCTTCTCACAAACTCGTTATATTCTCCGAAAGCGTAGATACCGTCAATTACCTATCAGACGAACTTAAAAAAAGAGATATCAATGTCCTAAAAATTTCCTCTGAGAACAGAGACAAACTAAAAACCGTTATCCAACAAAACTTCGACGCCAACTACCTCCAATACGCCAACGACTACGATATAATCATCTCCTCCGATGTCCTCGCAGAAGGCGTCAACCTACACCGCTCCAACGTTATTATCAACTATGACTCCCCTTGGAATGCTACCCGACTTATGCAACGTATTGGTCGTGTGAATCGTATAGGCAGTACCTCGAAATATATCTACAACTACGTCTTCTACCCATCTGACCAAGGCAACAGAATAATCAGTCTATACAAAAACGCACTCGTCAAACTACAAGGATTTCATTCCGCTTTTGGTGAAGATGCCCAGATATTCTCCAAAGAAGAAATAGTAAAACAATTCGAACTCTATAACCCAGACGTTAAAGACTCTACCGACAAGAGAATAAAACTCCTTAACGAAATAAAACATATCTACCTAACAGATAGAAAACTATACAACAAAATAAAAAAACTCCCTATCAAAAGTAGAGCCATTAGACAAACTTCTGACCAAAAAATCAAAGACTCTTCTATCGTCTTTATCTGCTCCGATATCAAAACAGACTACTACCTCGTTACTGACGACAAAGTACAGAACATAGACTTTCTAACGGCTGTCGACTACTTCAAAGCCACAAAAGAAGAACCCCCTGTCGAACTTAACAACAGACACTACGCCCACATAACACGTGCTAACGAACAATTCAAAAACGAATACTCCCTCCTTCTTGACAAAACCTACTCCATCCAACCTAACAACCCTAACTCGCTTACCAAAGAACAAGGTACGGCCCGCAACTTCCTCGACGCTCTCTTGCGAAGAGAGGAAATCTCCAAAGACGAAGACCTAAAAACACAATGCCAAACACTCCGAGAATATGTCCTTATAGGTACGTATACCAAACTAATTACCAAACTATCTACCTACGGCAAAAAATATAACAACAACTCTAAAAAAACAACCTCCGACTTAGACTCTATCCTCTCCGATATATCTAACTTCTACGCTGAATACAAAGCCAAACGCCCTATATCACAAGAACTCTCCACCCAACTACAAGACAAAGAGATCCCAACTCACCAAATAATAGTATCCGAAACTTTTGTCTAAACAAAAAAATTAAATATGGATAACAAAATAACTAAAAAATAAAAACATTATGTACACAAAAGAGAATCTACTTGCTTTATTCCAAAGCAATATAAATATAGACAAATGGACTAATTTCCTTAAAGACTTAGTCGATAGTAGAGACTTAGAGTTGAAACCTCAAATAGAACAACTCTCCCCCGATACTACCCTGCACGGAGGTTATTACTTAGGTCGTATCATACCATCAGACAACAAAAACATCGGCCTTTTCTACTTCACTATCAAAGACTCTAACATCAGAAACAGAGTAGTAGGCTTGCGTAACCTAGTCAAACAATATATCAACCCACTATACGGAGACTTCTACTCCGCCCTAGTCGTATTCGCTAACCAAAACGATACCTCGTGGCGTATGTCCCTTGTTTGCGATATGGAGGACGACAAAACTTCCTTCAAACGCTTTACCTTCCTGTTCGGCGACTCAACCAACTACTACAATACCGCCGTCGAACGCTTCCTACGCCTAAAAGATAGTCCTATCTGCTTCTCCTCACTTAAAGACGCCTTCTCGGTCGAAGCCCTTACAAAACAATTCTACAAAGACCTATTCTCTTGGTACGAATGGGCTGTCTCCGACACTAACATATCTTTCCCTACCACAGACGACAAAGATACCAAAGAAACCAAAATAATCCGCCTTATAACCCGTCTGATGTTCGTTTGGTTTATCAAACAAAAAGACTTAGTACCCGACAAGATATTCAACACCCAATACCTACAATCTATCCTCAAAGACTTCGACCCTAACTCTCCTAACTCCTACACCTACTACAACGCCATCCTACAAAACCTATTCTTCGCAACACTAAACAACCAGATAATAGACGAACAAGGTCATAAAAGACGTTTTGCTACTGCCAAATCCAACCCCGACCTAAAGAACCTTTACCGCTATGCCGAGATGTTCTCTATCCCCGAAGATGAGATACTCGACATATTCTCCCAAGTTCCTTTCCTTAACGGAGGTTTGTTCGAGTGTTTAGACAAAAACAAGACCTTTAACGGAGTCGAGAAAGCCTTCTATTACGATGGTTTCTCCCGTAATCCTAACAAACAAACTCATATCCCTAACTCTCTATTCTTTGGCGAGATAGACCCTTCGAACGAAAGAAACAACAATGAAGGTATCTTGGAGATATTCTCTCGCTACAACTTCACAATAGAAGAAAACACCCCTAACGAACAACAGATAGCCCTCGACCCAGAGTTGCTCGGCAAAGTGTTCGAAAACCTACTCGGAGCCTATAACCCCGAAACCAAAGAAACCGCTCGTAACTCCACAGGATCATTCTATACTCCTCGTGAAATAGTCTCCTATATGGTAGACGAATGTCTTAAAAACTACCTCGGTAATACCCCTGTCGTTCAGTCCTTGTTCTTAGACGATGACAACTTCCAAAAAGACCCTCAACAAAAAGAAGAATACCAAACCATAGCCAAAAAACTCTCTGAGGTAAAAGTCCTTGACCCTGCTTGCGGTTCAGGTGCTTTCCCTATGGGATTATTGAATAGAATGGTTAATATATTAGAAAAAATATATACAGAAAAATCTACTTACCAACTCAAACTCCAAATAATAGAACATTGTATCTATGGTATAGATATTCAAAATATTGCTATCCAAATCTCCAAACTCCGTTTCTTTATCTCCCTTATCTGTAACTGCGAGAAAAAAGGTACGCCCGAAAAGAATTTCTCTATCCCTACCCTACCTAACCTCGAAACCAAATTTATCGCCGCTAACAGTCTTCTAAGTCTTAAAGAGTCTTATAGTACCGAGAAAGGATCTATCGGACAACTCAGTATGTTCTATTCACAAGAAGTAGTCTACTGCAAAGAATATCTAAGAAAAATACAACACGAATACTTCTCGGCTAACACCCCTTACGAAAAGAGAAAACTAAAAGAAGAATACCAAAACCAAAGACAAACCCTTATCAAACTATTGGAACAACAAGGAGACTGTGATCACCAAGACGCCAAACAATTAGTCGAATGGAATCCTTTTGACCAAAACCTTACCGCCTCCTACTTCGATATGCAATGGATGTTCGGCTTAGAAGAAGGATTCGATATCATTATCGGTAACCCACCTTATATCCAACTTCAAAACAACTCTGGCGAGTTAGCTGACCTCTACCAAGGTTGCTCCTATAAGTCCTTCTCTCGCACAGGCGACATCTATTGCCTATTCTACGAACGTGCTTACCAATTACTACGCCCTAAAGGCTTATGCTGTTATATAACATCTAACAAATGGCTACGCAGTGACTATGGCGAAAGACTTAGAGGTTTCTTTGCTGAGAATACCAACCCTCTGCGTCTTATAGACTTCGGAGGACAACAGATATTCCAGTCCGCTACCGTAGATACCAATATCCTACTATACCAAAAAGACACTAATCAGCACCATACCCTATGCACCGCCGTCAAGATTACCGACAAAGACCTTGTCCTTAGTAACCTTAACAACTATATCCAAGAGAATCACATCCCATCCTCTTTCGATTCTTCCGATACTTGGCTAATCCTCTCACCTATTGAACAGTCTATTAAACAAAAAATAGAATCCAAAGGTACTCCTCTCAAAGATTGGGATATAAATATCAATTATGGTATTAAGACAGGTTGTAACGATGCTTTCCTTATTTCCACCGACAAACGCAATGAGATACTCTCTCACTGTACGACCGAGGACGAACGTCAACGTACTGCCGACCTTATACGACCTATTCTTCGAGGCAGAGATATCCACCGTTACTCCTACGACTGGGCAGACCTTTGGCTAATCGGCACTTTTCCTGCTCGTCATTATGATATAGAGCAGTACCCATCCGTCAAGCAGTATTTGTTAGGCTTTGGCAAGGAGCGGTTGGAGCAGACAGGACAGACATATATAGTAAATGGAGAGAGAATAAGATCAAGAAAAAGAACAAACAACAAATGGTTCGAAACACAAGATACGATCGCTTATTGGGGGGATTTTTCTAAGCCAAAAATT
>CAVGDP010000210.1:0-7699 GCA_963627985.1 uncultured Eubacteriales bacterium | reverse complement strand
ATTGAAGTTATTTTGATAACTATTGAAGTTATTTTGATAACTATTGAAGTTATTTTGATAACTATTGAAGTTATTTGAATAACTATTGAAGTTATTTTGATAACTATTGAAGTTATTTTGATAACTATTGAAGTTATTTGAATAACTATTGAAGTTATTTTGATAACTATTGAAGTTATTTTGATAACTATTGAAGTTATTTGAATAACTATTGAAGTTATTTTGATAACTATTGAAGTTATTTTGATAACTATTGAAGTTATTTGAATAACTATTGAAGTTATTTTGATAACTATTGAAGTTATTTTGATAACTATTGAAGTTATTTTGATAACTATTGATTTTATTGTGCTGTTATTTCATTTTGGGATATTTTCGTTTTATGATAAGAGAAAATATTAAACATATTCTATACTAACATCTTTGATAAATTTCTTTTCTAATATATTAGCAATACGGGAAATTAATGTCCTTCTAATCTCTATAGGAATAGAAAGAGTGGCATCTTGATGGTATTGATTAATTTTAGTACCTACAAGAAAATATATTCTATCTGAATTCATAAGATGATGAACAATTCTTTCGGCTGGTCCTTCGCCCACAACGGAATTAACAGATTGCATTTGATTGAGTATAGTTTCTACTTTGGTAAGGGTTAGTATTCCCTCGGTTACTAAATCTACACCTTGCATTTGAGAGGAAGGTGGCAAGAAAGCATCTAATCTTTCGTAATCATCTTTAATCTCTACATTCCAAATACGAGAGAAAATCTCTGCTGTTGTTGCTCCGCAAATTATTTTTGTACCTTTGAAATTTTGAACTTTATTTACATACGCAATATCTTCACTCTCATTTATAGGAGGACCTGTTGCAATAATTAATTCTCTTGCATCTCTAAAATAAATAACTCCACAAGAGGTATCATCACGACTTGAATAATCATCATTTATATGTGCTTTATCTACTACACGATTGGCTAGTTTGTTGGCTGAAATATAGCGGTCATTTAATACAGATTGCCTAACGAAATCCACATATTGTTCGTATTGCCACCCAAAAGGAAACTTCTCACTCCCCATTCCGCTTTGTGTAACCCCATCCGATATGTATATAATCCTATCTTCTTTTTGTGCAACAAATTGACAAGTTCTCAAAGTACGACTTCTTCCTTGTGTATCCACTGTATCCAAGTCTACTTTCTGCCATGAAGGTGAGTATATATTACCTCCACGCATTATCAAACAAGTAGGGTTATCGTATTCCAATATACTAACTTGATTATTATATATATCTATTATAGTAAATGTAGAATAAGAGGTATGTCTTTCGCTACATACGGGTAGAGTATCCATTATAATTTGTGCAATAGTAGAAGGGTTTTTGTGTTCTTCGGCAAAATTTATTGCCATGTGGGAAGTAAGTGTTGCAAGTATGTTCGCCTTTACTCCATGTCCCATTCCATCCGAAAGAACACTTAAGATACGGTTTTGTGTTTTGATTCTTTTGGAGAGAAAAACATCACCACAAATATATTCTCCCTCATAATATCGCTGACAATTGGCAACTTCTACATAATATGGCAATATGTCTATCATTACTTTAATATATATTTATCAATAACAGAAGAAAAATCCTCTATTGCTTTATTTAGGTCGTCATTAACTATTATCTTATCAAAATATTGAGCATAACTCATCTCCATTTCTGCACGCTCTATACGAGCATTTAAGGAGTATTCGTTTTCTGTTTGTCTATTCTCTAAACGTTGTCTTAATACGTCTATACTTGGTGGCATTATAAATACGCTATAAGCAGTATTGCAAAGTATTTTTTTGATATTCATTCCACCTTTTACATCCACATCAAAGACAGGATGCTTACCCAACTGATTTATTCTTTGTATCTCACTTTTTAGTGTTCCGTAGAAAAGACCTTTATATACTTGTTCGTATTCGAGAAAATCGTTATTCGTAATGTGTGCGTTAAACTCTTCTATTGTTAGAAAGTGATAGTCCTTACCATTAGTCTCCCCTTTGCGAGGACTTCTTGTTGTAGCAGAAATAGAAAAACCAAAGACATTGGGATATCTCTCAAATATTTTCTTTAATATCGTTGTCTTACCACTACCACTTGGGGCTGAAACTATAAGATTCATTTTTTATTCAAATCTTTTGGTTATCATTTTTTCTAATGTAGTATAAGCGACAGAAGTTTTTACCCATTTCTTTTTTGTTTGCATTGTTTGTATAATATCAATAGAATCATCGTAAGATATAGCACTGTTAAGGTTTTTTACAAACGAGTCGTATTCCTTTACATTTCCTGAAAACAAATCATTAATAAACATAAACTTCTCACTAACTCCTATGGCAGAAAATAGATCTTTGTTGGTTTTTTCTTCAAACTGATCTGCAATAGAGCGTATTTTGCTCTCATTTTGCCGTTTGGCTTCGGATTTTATTTGTTCGGTTATATCCTTTATCTTTGATTGAGGAGGTTTATTGTCTATTTGTCCCTCTGTTGGTTGAGTTTTAGAAACGGAATTATTATCTATGGTATGAGTATTATTATCTTGAGGAATAGACTTATTATCTTTAATATCATCTTTGATTACTCTTTTGTGTAGAAATTCTAAAACAGTAGATGTTTTATGTGATTGTTCTTCTTCTATATTAGAAGACGGAGTTGTAGTTTGATTTTCTTGCAAGGAAAGATTTATCTTATTTTCTTCTTTTGTAGATTCTATTGGCATTTCAGCAGAAGTTGATTGCTCTATGATAGGTTCTTGCTTTGGTAAATCCTCTTTTGTGGTAGTTTTGTCTTGTGTTGAGATTACGGTATCGCTCTCTTCTATTGGTAAAGGGAAATTTTCTTCCTCTATTTTATTTTCTTCTTTAATGGTATTTGGTTGTTCTGTAAGAATTATTTGTTCTTTGGATTGTAAAGTAGATATTTTGTTTAATATCTCGTTGTTTTGTCTGATCAATTCATTAGTTTGATCTACTAAATTATTAATTGTAACAGACAATTTATCTATTCTATCTTTCAAAGACTCTATTTCTATTAAGGTATTGCTATTATCTAAACACTCTAACAAAGTTTGCAACATATCTTGTGTCTTTGCTTGTAGATTATTAAGTTTCTCGTTCATTTTTCTTGTATGATTATTGATTGTATTATTATTTTTCTTTTTTCTTTTCTAATTATCTTGTTTATCACTTGCAATTAAATTAATGGAAGTAAAGTTACGAGGTAAAGAAGTCTCTATTTTGATTTTTTTATTTGTGCTTGGACGCAACATTTCAATAGAATAAACGCAATATCTAAGCACCTTATTGCCTTGTTTTGATTGATTAAAGGTTTTATCTCCATACACAGGATTACCGATATAGGATAGAAGAAAACGATTAAGATATTTTCTAAATCCATTACTTATAATATCTATTTGAAAATAGTCTTTATCACCCAAAGATAAGTCCTCTATGGTAGTATATTGCAAGAAAACTTTTTCTTTCTTTTTATCTTCTTTTGAAACAATAGAATAATATCCATTATTATCGTCTATATAGAAAGCAATTTTATCATTTTTGTGTTTTAATTTATTTTCTACGATAGCATTTATCTTAAATTTGAAATTATTAGTTTGATTTTCTAACCATTTCAAGACAAGTTTATTTTTAGCAAACACACAAAGTCCGCATTCTTCGTCCAAAGGTGCAAAGAATAAATACAAATCGTTTTTATGATACTTTTTCTTTAAGTATGCTTTGGTCATACTTAATAGAGTATTATCTTTTTTATCCTTATAAGAGAGAACACTCTGATTAGATAACTTATTAACAATTATTATATCCTTATCCTCGTACAGAATGGAGATATCTCGTTTTTCTCTTATTATATGTTCGCCTCCACTATACTTTTTGTATTCAATAGTATCACCTTTGTGTAGAATATATTCTAAACTTTTCAAACTTGCTCCTTGCATTGAAAAACAATTATAAAGTATCATTTTCTTTGCCTTTGTTATCGATACATTTCCAAAGTATTCTACTACAAAATCTAATAATTTTATGTCTTGTTTTATGTCTATTTTCATTTTTATTTTCAAAATTTTCGGCAAAAGTAAGAAAAATTCTGTAATTTCGCACTCTATTTTACTAAAACAAATAAATTAAATGACAATTGAAATAAAAAACTTAACCAAAATATACGGCACTCAAAGGGCTATTGATAATATTTGCTTGAATGTATCACAAGGAGAAATAGTAGGTTTGTTAGGTCCTAATGGTGCTGGCAAGAGTACGATAATGAAGATACTTACTTGTTTTATTCCGCCTACATACGGAGAGGTTAAGGTGTGTGGTTTTGATATTTTTGATTCTCCTAAACAAATTCGTTCCTTAATTGGTTACCTACCGGAGCAAAATCCTCTTTATTTGGATATGTACGTAAGAGAATCTTTGTCCTTTGTGGCAGGATTGCACAACATAAAAGGGCAACAACGTAAGCAAAGAGTAGATCAAATGATAGAATTAGTTGGCTTAAAGAAAGAAGTAAATAAGAAATTAGGCACTTTGTCCAAAGGTTATAAGCAAAGAGTAGGTTTAGCAGGGGCATTAATCCACGACCCTAAAATACTTATCTTGGATGAACCAACAACTGGTTTGGATCCTAATCAATTAGTGGAAATAAGACAAATAATCAAACAAGCAGGTAAAGAAAAAACGGTACTCCTATCTACTCATATAATGCAAGAAGTAGAAGCTGTCTGCACAAGAGCAGTTATTATAGATAACGGACGTTTAGTCGCCGATGATACTATTGAACACTTGGCATCGGGTGGTTCATTAGAGAAAACATTCCGCGAAATAACCTCAAAATAAAAATATACTAATGCAATTAAAACGTTATAGGATAATATTAATCTTGATTCTGTTCTGTCCTCTATCGCTCTTTGCTCAACCGGTAAAGATAGAGAAGTATTCTTTTCTTAATTTGTCGGCAGATTCTATTGTATGCTTTGGACAAAGTAAGACAAAATTTCAAGTTTTTGCGAATAAATTCTCTCAAATGGTACGTTTGGGCAATCGACAAATAAATATTTTACATTTAGGAGACTCTCACTTACAAGCAGACTTATATACAGGACAAACAAGAAAGAATTTCCAAACTTTTATGCCTGGTTTGTCGGGAACAAGAGGTATGATAACTCCGTTTGTAAAGTCTTCACCCGACTCTTATAAACTCACATTCTCTTCTTCTTGGAACTCTATGAATATTGTTAAGTCCTCCGATAATCAAAATCTATCTTTATGGGGAACAACTGCCTATACTACCGCCTTAAATAATACTATTGAGGTAAATGTTAATTACAAAAATCCTGTAAATTATGACTTCAATCGCATAAGAGTATATCACTCGGAATTAAATTCTAATGATAATATATCCTTAACAGATATAGAAATAGCCTATCAAAAGATCTACAATAAACAAGAAGGTTATACTGAATTTATTTTAGCATCCTATACTACGAATGTAACTATTGTCGTAACCAAAGAAGATAATTCTACTTTCTTCCTTTATGGTCTTTATTTTGATAGTAATGATAGCGGTGTAGTTTATAATGTTAGCGGAACTAATGGTGCCTCTGCTCTGTCCTATCTTAAAGCAGACAAACTATCAAGTAATATTATTTCCCTTAATCCTGATATGATTATTATCTCATTGGGTACTAACGACACATACGAACAAGGTGGAGAAAGTTCTTTTGAAAACAATCTCCTATCCTTAGTTACAAAAATACAAAGTGCTACAAATAATAATACTCCTATCTTATTAATTACCCCTGTTGAGTGTTGGTGGCACAAGAAAAAAATCAATCCTCGTCAAGAAAAAACAATAGAAATTATCAAAAATGTAGCCAAACAAACAAGTTGTCTCTATTTGGACATGTATTCAGTGTTAGGAGGAAAAGGAAGTAGCCAAAAATTATTCTCTAATCATCTCATGCAGAGCGATAAAATACATCTTACGCCAAAGGGTTATCAATTGCAAGGCGACTTACTATACAACGCTTTATGGAATGAAATAGAAAAAAATTTTTGATTATTCTTTGTCAAACAAATAAATTAGTTTAATTTTGCACCTAATAAAATTAAGACCATTTAACATAAAAAACACAAAAAAATAAAATAAATTATGGCAAAAGTAGCAATAAACGGATTCGGACGTATTGGAAGAGTCTCTTTTAGAAATATGCAACGCAAAAACAATTTAGAAGTTGTTGCAATAAACGATTTAACAGATGCAAAAACACTTGCTCATTTGTTGAAATATGATTCAGTTCATGGAATATTCGATGCAGAGGTTTCCTCTGAAGGAGAATATTTGATCGTTAATGGCAAAAAAATTAGAGTATTTGCTGAAAAAGACCCTGCTAATCTACCTTGGAAAGACTTGGGTATTGATATCGTTATAGAGTCTACTGGTTTATTTAAGACCAAAGAACTTATGAGCAAACACTTAACTGCTGGTGCAAAAAAAGTTATACTAACTGTTCCTGCAGCAAAAGCAGAAGACGTGGACGCAACAGTTGTTTTGGGCGTAAATGATGAAGTAATCACAAAGGATATTACTTGTGTCTCCAATGCTTCTTGTACTACTAACTGTTTGGCTCCTATTGCAAAGGTATTGAATGATAATTTTGGTATAGTAAAAGGTTATATGAATACTATTCACTCTTATACTAATGACCAAAAAATACTTGACCTTCCTCATAAAGATCTCCGTAGAGCAAGAGCAGCAGCATGCAATATTATACCTACTTCCACGGGTGCAGCTAAAGCAGTTGGTTTGGTTATCCCTGAATTGAAGGGCAAATTGGACGGTATTTCTATGCGTGTTCCTACTCCTGATGGAAGTGTTGTCGATCTTACTGCAGAATTAGCAAAAGACGTAACAAAAGAAGAGGTTAATGCTGCAATGAAATCTGCTGCCGAAGGCAAGATGAAAGGTATTTTGGAATATAGTGAGGAAGATTTGGTTTCTATCGATATAGTTGGCAACAATCATTCTTCTATATTTGATTCTAAACTAACAATGGTTATGAACAATCGTTTTGTTAAAGTTATTTCTTGGTACGATAACGAAAATGGTTATTCAAATCGTGTTTGTGATTTAGCAGAAAGATTAGCAAAATTATTATAATAACAATAGTTTATATCCTTTTATTAGGATATTTACTTTTTTCGGCGTAAGAAGAGATTATAAAAGATTTTTCCTTACGCTGTTTTTTGTTTTTTCTATTAGTGTTCGCTAAAAGCAAGGTGATATGTAAAAAATTAGAATAAATATATTTATGGGAAATTAATATGTTAGAAACAATAGATGATTTTTTACTCTAACCTACCATAAAAACATCAAAATCTCGCAATGTTTCACACCCCCAAAATGTTCTATTTTCCCTATAAGGTCATTTTTGAGGGTCATTTTTTTGAGTAAAAATGGAAAAATTTTACCTCTGTAATTTATTGATTATATAATAGTTAGAATAAGTGCTAAAATTATCAAAATAGTTATTGATTTTATTCAAATAGTTATTGATGTTATTCAAATAGTTATTGATGTTATTAAAATAGTTATTGATGTTATTAAAATAGTTATTGAAGTTATTAAAATAGTTATTGAAGTTATTAAAATA
>CAVGDP010000209.1:0-4604 GCA_963627985.1 uncultured Eubacteriales bacterium | reverse complement strand
CTATTCTAATAACTTCAATAACTATTCTAATAACTTCAATAACTATTCTAATAAAATCAGATATTATTTTAATAATTTTTATACTTGTTATAATTATTATATAATCAAATAGTTACCAATATAAAAATTTTAACCATTTTTACTAAAAATACGACCTTAAAAAACGCACTTATAGGAAAAATAGTACATTTTGAAATTTGGAAAATAGTCATAATTTTCGTGTCTTTTGTATTAGTTAGAGTAAAAAATTATCTACTTATCTTGAAATATTAGTACCATTCAAAAATATGTATATAGAATCTTTCATTTATCGCACTACCTACTCTAACACCTATAAATAAAATTTTGTTTTCTTATTTTCTCGTGTTTTATTGTGAGAATTTTTTATCATATGAAGATAATAAGAGAGTTCTATGAGAAGCAACAAGATTTGTTATTTATATACAAATCAAAATATTACATATCATCGGAAATAAAAATAAAGTATTATTTTTGTCATATAAAAAAAATATCGTACTTTTGCAACTTCAAATTTAAAGGATATGTTGGATAAAAGGGATTACATAATTGAGATTAGTAAATTAACTAAAGGCAACAATGAATTTGAATTTGAGATAAATAAGGATTTATTTGAGTTCTTTGAGTGTGAGGATGTAAATAACGTAAAGATTAAAGCGTTTGTTAATGTCTATAAAGCGGAGCGTTTGATGGAGTTTAATTTCTTTTTTAAGGGAGAAATTGATGTTAATTGTAGTAGATGCCTGGATAATTTGAGTTTACCTATAAATAGGAAAACAAAATTATATATCAAGTTGGCACAAGAATATTCTAACAACCAGCCCGAAGAAATAGATATTAATGAATGGATTATGGGTGACAGCGAAAATAATATCGATTTGAAAAATTATCTTTACGAGGAGTTACGACTAGTGATTCCTTTGGCTCCTGCACACCGTAAGAGGTCGGATTGTAACCAAGATATGTTAAAGAAGTTATCTTCTTTTAATGGAGATAACAACAAAGATAAAGAAGAGATTAACCCAATGTGGGAAAAACTCAAAGGGTTGATTGATAATTAAGTTAAATTAATAAAAAATTATAAGAAATGCCAAATCCAAAACACAGATTCTCGCAAACGAGAACAGCAAAAAGAAGATCACACGATCATGTTGAAGGAGTGCAATTAGCACATTGTCCAAATTGTGGTGCAGTTGTTGAATCTCATAGAGTTTGTCCTGAATGTGGTCATTACAGAGGTAAACTTGCAATAGAGAAAAAAGAAAAGGACAGTAAATAATCATCTATTCTTTGAATTATGAGAATAGGTTTGGATGTAATGGGAGGAGATTTTGCTCCTCAAGCAATTGTAGAAGGTGCTATTTTAGCAAAGAGAGAATTAATCGATGATGAAATTGTTCTCTTTGGTCAAAAAGACAAAATAGTTTCTATAATTGAGAAGTCGTCTAATATAGAGGTTGCGGATTTTACTATAATTGACTGTCCCTCTGTGATAGATATGCATGATTCTCCAATTAAAGCGTTAAAGGCTAAAAGAGACTCTTCTATAGTTATAGGTTTCGAATATTTGAAATCAGGCAAGATTGATACATTTGCTTCAGCTGGCAATAGCGGAGTTATGTTAGTCGGCACGATGTATAGTGTTGGTTTGATGGAAGGTGTATTACGTCCTTGTTTAGCAGCATTAGTACCAAAAGAGAAACAAGGTGTAACTGTCTTGTTAGATGTTGGCGTAGACACTGACTCTAAACCGGACACTTTATATCAATTCGGTTTATTAGGTAGTTTATATGCAGAATGCACTTTGAATATTGATAATCCAAGAGTTGCACTTATGAATATCGGAGAAGAAGAAGGTAAGGGTAATTTACAAACAAAGTCCGCTTATCAATTAATGAAAGACTCCGATTATAATTTTGTGGGTAACGCAGAGCCAAGAGAGATATTCAAAGACAATGTTGATGTTGTTGTTTGCGATGGTTTTGTTGGTAATTTGATAATGAAAAACGTTGAAGCCTTTGCTCGTAGCGTTGCTAAGCGTGGTTTGGTGGACGATTTCATTAAAAGATTTAATTACGAAATATATGGCGGTTTGCCTTTGTTAGGTGCAAACAAAGTTGTCATAATCGGTCATGGTATATCCAATTCTGTTGCTATTAAGTCTATGATTATGCAATCCAAGAATATATATCAATCCGATATCCTCACAAAATTACGGAACAAACTGCAAACAAAATAAGAAATTTGGTCAAAAAAGTATGTCAAATATAAGAGCGATAATAACGGCTGTTGAAGGTTATACTCCAGAAGATATCATAGACAATGAGATGTTAAGTCGTATGGTAGACACATCTGATGAGTGGATAATGACTCGTATAGGAATCAAGACCAGACATATATTGAAGGGCGACAAAGGTCCATCTGATATGGGCAAAATTGTTATAGATAGAATATTAGAAAAGAAAAATATCGCACCTTCTGAAATTGATTTAATCGTCTGTTGTACCGTTACCCCAGATATGCAATTTCCTGCAACTGCTAATATAATTGCGGACAAATGTAATATACGTAATGGTTTCGGATTTGATATCAATGCCGGTTGTTCAGGTTTTATATATGGTATAACTACTGCAACAAAGTATATTGAGAGTGGTTTTTGTAAGAAAGTTATCGTTGTTGGCGCTGAAAAGATGACTTCTATCGTTAATTACGAAGATAGAGCAACTTGTCCTATATTTGGAGATGGAGCAGCGGCAGTCTTATTGGAAGCAGAAGAGAACTCCCCATACGGAATAATAGACGAAGTATTACATTCTGACGGAGTAGGAGTAAAACATTTGCACCAAGTAGCAGGAGGTTCCATTCACCCGGCAACAATTGAGACTGTAATGAACCGACAACACTTTATCTACCAAGAAGGTCAAGCAGTATTCAAATGGGCAGTAACCAAAATGGCAGAAGTTACGGAAGAATTGTTGATAAAAAATAATATGCAAAAGAAAGATATTGATTTTCTATTGCCACATCAAGCTAATTTGCGTATTATTAAAGCAACTGGCGACCGTTTAGAATTAGATCCTAAACAAGTTCTTATCAATATAGAAAAATATGGCAATACCACTTCTGCAACTATACCTATGCTTATATACGAAAACCAAGATAAATTCCAAAAAGGAGACAATCTTATTCTAACTTCTTTTGGAGCAGGCTTTACGTGGGGAGCTGTTTTAGTTAAATGGTCTCTTTAAGAGGGCAATTGACTTATGTTAAAGGTAACATTTTTAGGTACGGGTACATCTTTGGGAGTTCCTATTCCTGGTTGTAATTGTAGGACTTGTAATTCTATTGATAAGAAAGACAAACGTCTTCGGACTTCTTGCTTATTAACTTTCGATAAGATAAATCCCAAAACTAATCGAGCATGGCAAATAACTATAGATGCCGGACCTGATTTTCGTTACCAAATGCTACACAACAATGTTGCTTATTTGGATGCTATCCTCCTAACTCACGAACACAGAGATCATATTGCAGGTTTGGACGATGTACGTTCTTATAATTATCTGCAACAATGTCCAATGCCTATCTACGGTAATAAAGAGGCGTTAATAGGTGTAAAGAAAATGATGTACTATGCTTTCGAAAATGAGAAATATCCTGGTTTGCCTGCCTTCGATTTGCATCTTATAGGATTGAACCCTAAAAAAGAATTTACAAAGCAAGAACAGACTCTATTATCTGATACACTTGACCATCTATCATTAGAAGAACACTTCTTTTTGGGCGATATAGAGATAACCCCTATTAAAGTTATGCACGCCAAATTACCAACCATAGCGTACAGAATAGGTAAATTTGCTTACATTACGGACGCCAAAAGAATAAGCACACAAGAGAGGGAAAAATTAGTCGGCGTAAAAACCTTAGTTGTTAATGCTTTAAGGAAGGCAGAACATTTCTCTCATTTCACATTAAACGAAGCCTTGGAATTGATAAATTACGTTAAACCAGATATTGCTTATCTAACACACTGTTCGCACGAGATGGGATTATACAAAGAAGTAGAGCCGTCCCTTCCTAAAAATGTGCATTTGGCGTACGATAACTTACAAATAGAAGTAGATTATTAATCCTATCTGACTGATAATCAATTGTCGTTATATTATTATATCGCTTCAATTCGTATCCTTTTTTATTTATAATTTAGTTTTATTTTGTCTATATCTAATTAGAAATTCTATAGAAAACAATATTCTTCAACCTTATCTATTTACCACACAGTAATATTTTTGAATAAGAAAAAGAATAAACTCTTTACTCTAATCTATCCCTCTATCCCCAATTTTATCCCTTATTCTAAACCCCCAAAATGTTCTATTTTCTCTATAAGGGTATTTTCTATGATCATATTTTGAGCAAAAATGGGCAACTTTTTCGCCTTTGTAATAATTTGATTATACAATAGTTAGAATAAGTGCAAAAATCATCAAAATAATTACTTAAGTTATTCAAATAATTACTTAAGTTATTCAAATAATTACTTAAGTTATTCAAATAATTACTTAAGTTATTCAAATAATTACTTA
>CAVGDP010000208.1:0-7335 GCA_963627985.1 uncultured Eubacteriales bacterium | reverse complement strand
ATAGGGAAAATAGAACATTTTGGGGGCGTGAAACATTGCAAGATTTTTTATTTATACCACTACTTTTAGCGGATACCACTAATTATTTTGAATAAGACTTATTAAAGTGGAGTAGGTGTAGAGGAGAGGCGAGGGAAGTGAATGAAGAAGATTGTACCAACGTTTTCTTTGCTTTTGAATGATATTGTGGCATCGTACATCTCCAATATTGTCTTAACAATAGTTAATCCTATGCCACCACCATCTTGTTTGGTCGTGAAATGCTCTGCAAATACCTTATCAAAATTTTCTTTCTTTATTCCAATACCATTGTCTTTGAAACAGATAACATAATCCTCCTCCCTCTTTTCTGTCCATATTTCTATCTTACCATCGGATTTATTATAGAGTGCTTGCGAGGAGTTTTTGATTATATTATTAAACACCCTTACAAATAGATTCTTATCTCCAATAACAAACAAATCCGTAGTAGGAGTATAATCTATATTTATGTTTGGTTGTTCCCTAAAAGTGTTGATAGCTGTTAGAAGACAATCATTCAAATCTACTATTTCTTTTTTATGTACGGGTTTAGAATAAAGGTTCAATTCTTGAGCAATATTACTAATAGTCTCTATTTGAGATATTAAAGAAGGGGCAACCTCGGAGAATTTACTAACAAAAAGTGCGTTGTTGGTCTGAGAAAGTTTGATGAGGTATTGCAGAGATAATTTCATAGGAGTAAGAGGGTTCTTGATATCATGGGCAACTTGAGAGGCTACATTACGCCAAGCAATATTTCTCTCTTGTTGTTTCAATAGTAGAGTACTTTGTTCCAATTTATCTACCATATTATTATAGGCAGTAATCAATTCACCTAATTCATCATTTTCTTTATATAATATCTTCTCATTTGGAGCAACAAGATTAATGCTTTTTAATTTTTGTTTAACAATAGTAAGAGGTTTTATAAGAATGTTACGCAATAGGACGCAAAGACAAATAGCGATATTGATAAACAATACAAACATAAAGCAAAGATTATTCACAAAATCACCAATATTTCTATTCATTTCTTGTTGTTGATAGATAAAAGGAATATTGACATAATATTTTCTATCGTTATCATCCTTATTTGTAATAGATAGGTACGAAGCGAGAAAATGATTATTATCTATTGCTTCCTTTTGAATTAAAAGCGTATCCGTATTATGATTTAGTGTCGTAAGAGCATTTTTATTTATCTTATCAAGTAAGATATTTTGGCTATAAACATCTTGTTGTGATTTATTTATAAGATACCCATATTGATTATAAAGATTGATATCAACTAAATAATCATTGCTAATTTTGATTAAATCCCAATCGGTAATAGTATCCGAAGAAGACAAGATATCATTTAATTGATACTCAACGCTAATTGATTTCTCTTTTAGAATATTAAGATTGTACTCTTTGTTTTGCGATAACATCATATTGATAGTTATAGTTGCAAAGACGATAGAGCCTAAAATAAAAGGTAAAAGAAGACATAACAATAATTTATTGCGTAATGATAGTGACCGGTTATGATAGTTAGTGAAGAATATCAAAATAGATTGCAACGCAGAGCAAATACAAACAAGTAAAAACAAAAGAGCAATCCACGAAGCCCAAATATAAATATTATAAGAGGGGAGAGTAACCGGACATTTATACGAGTTATTATTTAGAAATAAAGAATAATTTAGATTTTGATTATTATATTTTCGTACACATTCTATAAAAACGTTGCAATTTTGGTATTTTTTGTAATAAATATAAGAATGAAAAACGTTAGATGAGTCTATAAAACAACAATTATTCTCTTTCTGTCTATAAGGGCAATTATTTTTGGAACATTTTAAGCGTTCATTAACATAATCCTTAATAGGAATAACCTTATTAACAGAATTCAGTAGCATACTATCTTGTCCCTTAAAGGCAATAACTTCACACCAATAATCTTTTGCTAATAAATTAAGGTAATAATTATTGATACGATACTCTATTGCAGACAAATCATTTTCATTTATTAAGAGTGAATAAATACTATCATTTTCCAAACCAGACATAAGTTTGAAGAAAATATTCTTATCAATATCTTGTGAGACATTTTCTATAAAATGTTTGTTAGGACAAGTATTTTTGTGATTCAAAGTAGAGAAATAAAGAATACTTCCACCCATAAGAGCAAGTAATAGTATAGTAAGGAGCGGTAAATAATCTAATAGATAATTATTTTTTCTTTTAGGGAAAAACAAAGCAAAACAATTGAAAAATAATATTGATAATAGTGAGACGCTTAGCAATAATAATATTTTAGAATAAGAAAAATCTTTAGCAATTAATTCCAAAGAATCCACTTTGAACCAAGATGATAGGACAAAACAAATCAAACAAAAAACTATTATTAGCAAACACACTATAACAAAGCGAATATTTTTGTGTAGTTTCTGAATATAAAGCGAAATCAACCTACTATAAAACGATAATAAAAAGTAAAAAACCAAAAAAATATTAACAATAAACCAAAGATTACAGCAAAAAGAATCTTTTTTGGACAATTGCAAACACTCTTTTGAAGCATCCAAATAGGCAATAGTTTGTTTATCATAAATAATAGGGTATTCAGTTGAATAGGTAACGACATTAATACGTTTATCTAAATAGAAAGGCGAACAAAATTCGTTTTTCAAGTAATTATTTTCAGTATTGTAGTCGTATTTAATTCTATAAAGATAATGTGTTGAGGTTTTGTCTTTGTTATGTATTGATTTGTGAATAAAAATACCATTACTTAATTCTACAATCTTTGAACTTAAATAAGTATTATTCAAATTTGTTATATCATTTTCACTTATAGCAATAGTATTATCCGACCAATCCACGATACTATCAGATAGAAAAGTAAAATATTCACCTAAATTATGGATATTATCATAGATAAAAGAGAATTGATTAGAAAATTTCTTATCAAAGTGGTCCAAATCATAATTTGCTTTGGTATAAAATAGAATATTACCTATAATAGACAAAATTATGATAATACATAATGCCAAATATTTTGTATTTCGTTTGAAAATCATATTGCAAAATTATAAAAGAAAATAAAAAAAATGAGTATCTTTGCAGAAAATTAAGATAAAAATGAAAGAGAAAGGATTATATCCCCTCAAATTTATGCCCTTATTCAAAGATAAGATATGGGGAGGAAATAAGGTAAGGGATTTATTAGGAATAGATTATTCACCTCTTGATCGTTTGGGAGAGTTATGGGTTTTGTCTTGCATAGAGGGACAAGAGAGCGTTGTAGAAAATGGTTATTTGGCAGAATGTACACTAAAAGAAGTGTTAGAAATGTATGCCGATGAGTTAATAGGAGAAAATAATTTTGACAATTATGGTACGGATTTTCCATTATTAATAAAGATTATTGACGCTAATGATAATCTTTCTGTACAAGTACATCCTGACGATAAGTATGCACAAAAGCATGATATGGCTAATGGTAAGACAGAAATGTGGTATGTATTGCAAGCAGACGAAGGAGCAAAAATCTATTGCGGTTTTAATAACAAAGAGACCAAAGCAGATATTATCAATCGCACTAATAACAAGACGATAAAAGATATACTTCATTATGATACGGCAGAGCCTGGCGATTTGTTCTATATACCAGCCGGGACGGTACATGCAATAGGTAAGGGAGTATTATTGGCTGAGATACAACAATCCTCCGATGCTACTTTTCGTATATATGATTGGGATAGGGTAGATGATAACGGCAAGCCAAGAGAATTACATTTGGAGCAGGGCTTACAAGTAATGAATTTATCTAAGCAACAAGATACCGCCAAGACACATTATCATTATCATCTGAATCAAACTACTAATCTACTAAAATGCCCTTATTTTGTAACCAATCTAATACCTCTAACAACACCATTGCAAAAGGATTTATCCTCTGTTGATACCTTCTTTTTGTATTTTTGTGTTAGAGGAAGCGGATTTGTTACTTGCTTAAAAGAGAGAATACCTTTGTCGGCAGGTGAGATACTTATGATACCTGCCATAGCAGACAAGACGATAATAGAGCCAAATAACTTAATGGAGATATTAGAAATAACGATTCTATAATTAATATTTTGTTCCTTATTAGTTATTATACCATCAATAAATAAAATCTAACTTCACACATTATGGCAAAATCTACAGACAATACTACAACACCTTTGATGAAGCAATATCAAGACTTCAAAGTTAAATATCCTGACTGTATATTACTATATAGAGTAGGAGACTTCTATGAAACCTTTGGACAAGACGCAATAGATACTTCCAAAATCCTAAATATCGTCCTTACTAAGCGTTCTGGTAAGGGACAAGATTGTTTAGCAGGTTTTCCTCATCATAGTTTGGAGACCTATTTACCGAAATTCATAGAAGCAGGTAGGCGAGTAGCCATAGTAGATCAAATAGAAGACCCCAAATTAGCAAAAGGAATAGTAAAGAGAGGGGTTAGCGAGATAGTAACACCTGGTATTAGTTACGGAGATAATAATCCTAATCCACAGAAAGGTAATTATCTTTGTGCAATACATAGACAAAAGGATAGATATGGCGTAGCCTTTATAGATATATCAACAGGAGAATTTTTGGTTTCCGAAGGTAGCAAAATGGATGTAGATAAACTACTAAAAGATTTTGATGCCAAAGAATTAGTCCTACAACGCAACGAAGAACGTACTATTAAAGAAACCTTCCAAACAAATATCCTTACCAAAGTATATGATGATTGGGTATTTACTCTAACTGCCGCCCAAGATATATTATCTAATGCCTTTGGCGTATCTTCAATGAAAGGTTTTGGTATAGAGGATATGTCCTTAGCAATCGTAGCCGCCGGTGCAGCGATGCACTATATCCAAGAGACAGGACACGAAAAATTGTCGCATATATGTAATATTGCAAGAATAGATAATAGCGATTTTGTTTGGATGGACAATTTTACGATAAGAAACCTTGAAATAGTTTTTTCGGTTAATGGCGAGAAATCCACATTATATAATATCCTTAACCAAACACAAACTAATATGGGAGCAAGACTATTACGCCAATGGTTATTACTTCCCCTAAAAAACAAACAAGATATAGAAAAGCGACAAACTATAATCTCTTCATTCGTATATGATGACCAACGAAGACAACAAACTAAAACCACCTTATCTGCTATCGGCGATATGGAGAAACTAATTAGCAAGCTATCTACTTTTCGTATTCAACCCAACGAATTATATAATTTTGCCCATGTACTTGATAATATTGCTTTATTAAAACAAATCTTGGAGGAGTTGCAAATAGACACGAACCTTACTAATAAATTAAAGGACTTCTCTTCCCTAAAAGAATTTATCATTAGTGGTATTGACCAAGACGCCCCTAATAATATTACCAAAGGAAACGTTATAAAAAAAGGCTATAATCAAGAACTTGACGAATACAGAGAGATTGCGTATAACTCCACACAAGTATTAGAGAGAATTAGACAAGAACAAGCAGACAAAACAGGAATAACTAATCTAAAAATAGGCTACAACAACATATTTGGTTATTATTTGGAGGTAACCAACCTTAACAAAAACAAAGTACCCGAGAATTGGCAAAGAAAACAAACCCTCGTTAATTGCGAAAGATACATAATAGATGAGTTAAAAGAAATAGAGACCAAGATTATCAACGCCCAAGATAATATCTCAACGATGGAGACCTCTCTGTATAGGGATATTGTTCAAAAGTGTATTCCTTATATAAGGGATTTGCAAATTACCGCCGGAGTTGTTGCCTCTATAGATTGTTTATTATCTCTTGCCATAGTAGCATTAGAGAATAATTATACCCGACCGCAATTGCTACAATCGGACATACTCTATATCTTACAAGGTCGTCATCCTGTTATAGAGAAGATGCTACCGATAGATCAGAATTATATTGCCTCGGATGTATATTTAGATACCACCACCCAGCAAATAGTCATCCTTACCGGACCTAATATGAGTGGTAAGAGTGCTTATCTTCGACAGACGGCATTAATAGTAATTCTTGCCCAAATAGGTAGTTACGTGCCTGCCAAGAGGGCAGAGATCGGTATAGTAGATAAGATTTTTACAAGAGTTGGAGCAACGGACAACATAGCTTCGGGCGAGAGTACTTTTATGGTAGAGATGAACGAGACTGCTTCTATACTTAATAATTTATCTCCTCATTCGTTGATATTGTTGGACGAAATCGGTAGGGGGACTTCTACATACGATGGTGTAAGTATTGCGTGGGCGATAGCGGCCTATCTACATGATAACAAAAACAAAGCAAAAGTCTTGTTCGCAACACATTACCATGAGTTAATAGATATGGAGAAGCAATTCAAACGTATCAAAAACTATCATATAGCAATAAAGGAGATTGGCAAGAAAATAATTTTCCTGCGGACGATTGTTAAAGGCGGTTCTTCACAAAGTTTTGGTATACACGTGGCTGGTCTTGCGGGTTTGCCCAAACAAGTTTTGGAGACGGCACAGAATATTCTTACCACATTAGAGGCTCAGCGCAAACTCTCTTTGGATTTATCTGACGGCACAATAGCCGAAGGGGAGAAGAATACCACTAATAAAGAGACTATTACGAGTATAACAAGAGCAAAGAGCAACACCGCCGAACAGACTTATTATCAAACAAGTTTTATTAAGTTAGATGATCCGATTTTGTTGCAAATCAAGGAGAATTTATTGCGATTAGATATTGATAATCTAACACCTATACAAGCCCTTAATGAATTAAATAAAATCAAAAACTTACTCAAATAACTTTATTATAATTCCTAATACCATAGCGACCACACTTTCCCTCAAAGTAACCATACCATCCATAGAAGTAACTATAATCTTCCAAGAAGTAACCATAATTTTCTTTTATTAGTGTCCGCTAAAATATATTTATTTAGATATAACTAATTTATTTTCAAAAAAATTTTCAAATTGAACAATATTCCAAGCCCCTTTTTCTAAAAAAACTTTAAGCACTCGTTTCATTATGATTTTTCTATCATTTTTCCTTCCGTGAAACATTGCTTAAATTTTCTTAATAAGAAAAATAGAACATTTTAAATAAGTAGAAATTCGAATAGTATCTTATTTCGTCAAAATAAAATCAATAACTATTCGAATAGTATCAATAACTATTCGAATAACATCAATAACTATTCAAATAGTATCAATAACTATTCAAATAGTATCAATAACTGTTCAAATAGTATTAATAACTATTCAAATAGTATCAGTA
>CAVGDP010000207.1:0-2344 GCA_963627985.1 uncultured Eubacteriales bacterium | reverse complement strand
CCGTACCTAATAAGAAAGAAATATTTGCGTTACTATATATATATATATATATATATCGTACTTATTCCACGCATCGTCAATCTTTTTGTTTATCCTACCATTTTTGTATGCCTTCTTCAAAAGAAATCTCTCAATAAAAAGGATTTTAATTATAACTGTTCTTTCTTTGATATTTGTCATTTATTGCGGAGATATAATTAATTGGGTCGTTGAAAATTCTTTCTTTAAGAGATCTACGAGTTCTAAAATGATTGGATATTATGATATTACTCGTAATATAAATGGATTTTTGAAAGTATTTATAGATATCTCTATAGTGGTACTCTCGTACATCTTATTAAACAAAACTAAACGAAATAACGCTTTTACAAACTCTGTATTCGGCATATATTTACTACTTTATATACTTGGTATTAATATCGGCTTTTTCTCAAGATTAGCTCAATTCTTTGTACCTTTTTATTATATAATTTTAGTAGAGATAATATTTGCTTCTAAATACTATGGAAAAGTTGTCTTCTTAGCTTGGTACATTACATTGTATACGTGTGTAGATCAAGTTTATTCATATACCAAAAATCATGGGGCATTGAATTATGGAGTAACTTTCCGTTTTTATGAAAGGTATTATCCTTATCATTCCATATTTAATCCTATGTATGAACCATCAAGAGAAAGATTTAGAAGTAACGAGTTCGATAATAGATAAAACTTTTAGATTATACAATCGTTATGGATGTAATTCTATTTAACGCCATTCTATATACAATAACGTTATTGATTTTTTTAATAAAATTCAAAAAAATTAATATTGTTGTCTGTATTTGGTTATTCTATTACGAAACGAAATAAAAAAACGAAACAAAGACACATGTCTTCACAAAACAAAACAAATAGAATAGTAAAGAACACACTCTTTCTCTACGCTCGATTGTTGATAGTGATGCTTATCTCACTATTCTCTGTGCGTTTCGTCCTTAACGCCCTAGGAGAAGTCGACTATGGTATATATAATGTAGTTGCTGGCGTTATCCTCTCTTTAGGTGTATTAAGCGGAGCGGTAACTACAGCTATACAACGATTCTACTCCTTCTCACTCGGTTCCAATACCAAAGACATCGGCAGGATATTCTCGGCAAGCGTCAATATCTATATCGTGATTTCGCTTATCGTCCTCATAGTTGGCGAGACTCTCGGTCTATGGTTCATTAACACCCAACTCAACATCCCTTCCGAGAGAATGGTTGCTGTTAATTGGATCTACCAGTTCTCCGTTGTTTCTTTTATCCTTACCTTGCTCACTACCCCATACGCCTCCACCGTAATCGCATACGAAGATATGAATATCTACGCCATTATAAGTGTATGCGATTGTATATTGAAATTCATACTTGTTATAATATTGTACCTAAACGCCTTTTCGGACAAACTCATAATATATGGAGCAACACTAATGCTCGCCCAAATCCTATCCACAATGGCATATTATATAGTTTGCCACAAACGACACCCCGACCTAAAATACCAACGTGTCAAAGATATCCAACTGCACAAATCAATCCTTTCGTTTTCGTGGTGGTCTATGTATGGTTGTTTGGCTGGCATACTCAACAACCAAGGCAATACTATCTTGTTGAATATATTCTTTGGCCCACTGACAAGTGTCGCACGCGCTATCGCAATTCAAGTTGGTCATGCTGTTTGTAGTTTCGCTAGCAATTTTATTACAGCCCTTAAGCCACCAATGATTAAGAGCTACGCCGAGCAAAACAATGAATACTTATTAAAACTATTTACTTTTAGCAATAAATTCATCTTCTATAGTATGTTGGCAATCTCCTTGCCTGCCTTTATGGAAATGGAGATGCTATTGAAATTATGGTTAAAGAATCCACCCTCTGCCGAGACTGTAACCTTTACAAGACTAACATTGATATATTCTATTGTTGCCCTTTTGAATTGTCCTATAACGCTTATAATGCAAGCGAGCGGACACGTTAAGAAATATCATCTCTATGTGGAGTCCTTTACTCTATTGTCTATGCCACTAACATATATCGTATTCAAATTAGGTTTTGCCTCATTCTATACTTACATAGTGAGTATTATCGTCTTTGTCCTTGCTCACCTAATCCGTTTGATTATGCTGAAAAAAGAAATGACTAATTTCTCCTTGCGTGGATATGTCTTCCACTTCTGTTTGCCGGCTTTAATCATAACCATAGTATCTTACTTCCTTTTGCATCTGTTCTGCTCCTATTATTCTGCTTCGCTACTGCGTATCTTTCTTACTACTATGATCTCTTGCATCATAATCTTTAGTGCTACTTATTTCTGTGCTTTG
>CAVGDP010000206.1:0-6821 GCA_963627985.1 uncultured Eubacteriales bacterium | reverse complement strand
ATCAATAACTATTCGAATAAAATCAATAACTATTCGAATAAAATCAATAACTATTTTGATAATTTTAATACTTATTTAACTATTATATAATCAAATTATTACAAAGGCGAAAATTTTACCCATTTTTACTCAAAATATACCCCTAAAAAATGAACATATAGGGAAAATAGAACATTTTGGGTTTTCAAAATAATGTATGACTTTCGTATTTTTATTTAAGGTTAGAGTAAAAAAATATCTACTTATTTCGAAACGTTAGTTTTCTCCAAATATATCTCTACCGGACTTTTTATTTATTACTCTACTTTTAGCAAACATTAATAAAAAAGCATCTATTTTTGCTTTTCTGCCCCTTTTTTAAGAAAATAAAACAAGAAATAATACCCAAAAGAACATATTTATACATTAAAATGGATTTTCTTGGAAAGAAGGATGTTTTTCTTCTAACGGAAATTTATTATTGTATTAAATTATCATTAAAACAATATATTAGAAAGGTAATATATAACTACTTCAAAAGAGTTTTTCAAAAGTCTGTTTGTTAGATTTATAGGAGAAAAGTAGCAAAGAAATAAAAATTTTTCATAACTTTGCATTCCTGAATTTAATTAGTTGATCTAAATTTGAGAGTTATGTCAATAAACAGTAAAACTAAAGAATTAAAAGAGAGGATGCAAGCTGCTTTGCAAGGAGGTGGAGAAAAGGCTATTGAAAAGCAAAAAGCATCTGGAAAACTAACGGCAAGAGAACGTATAGTTGCTCTTTTAGATAAAGGATCTTTCCATGAGTATGACTTGTTTATACAACATGCCGGAAGGGACTTTGATATGGATAAGAAAATATTACCTGGTGATGGTGTCGTTACTGGCACCGGGACCATAAACGGACATCCTGTTTGTATTTATGCACAAGATTTTACCGTATCTGGAGGATCTTTGGGGTACATGCACGCAAAAAAAATCTGCAAGATTATGGATCATGCGATGGCTATGCGTACTCCGATTATAGGTATTAATGATTCCGGCGGTGCTCGTATACAAGAGGGAGTTAATGCGTTGGCTGGTTACGGCGAAATATTCTATCGTAATACTATGGCCTCTGGTGTTATTCCGCAGATTAGTGTTATTTTGGGTCCTTGTGCAGGTGGTGCAGTTTATTCGCCTGCTTTGACAGATTTTGTTTTTGTTGTGGACAAGATATCTAATATGTTTATCACTGGTCCTGATGTTATCAAAACTGTTTTAGGTGAAGAAATTACCAAAGAGGATTTAGGTGGTGCTCGTGTGCACGCAGAGATTAGCGGTAACGCTCATTTCTTTGCTGAAAGCGAACAAGAATGTTTCAAACAGATACAAGATTTGTTCACTTTCATTCCTTGGAATAATTCTAAAAGAGCAGACGCTTTTCATCCGCAAAAACCAAACATCAAAGAGTATAAAATAGAAAGCGTATTCCCAACTAATCCTGCTCAACCGTACGATGTTAGAAATATTATCAAAGGGCTAACAGATGCGAGCGAATTTTTGGAAGTTCAAGAGTTATTTGCTCCAAATATTGTAATCGGTTTTGGTCGTATAGACGGCGAAACAGTAGGTTTTGTGGCTAATAATCCTGGTGCTATGGCAGGTGTTTTGGATTGTAATTCATCCGATAAGGCCGCAAGGTTTATTCGTTTCTGCGATGCCTTCAATATTCCACTTGTTACTTTAGTAGATTTGCCTGGTTACTTACCTGGTATAGATCAAGAGCACGCAGGAGTTATTCGTCACGGTGCTAAAATTCTTTATGCATACAGTGAGGCAACAGTTCCTAAGATAACAGTTATCCTAAGAAAGGCTTACGGCGGAGGATATATAGCAATGTGTTCTTCTCATTTGAAAGCAGACTTTGTGTTTGCGTGGCCAACTGCAGAAATAGCTGTTATGGGACCAGAAGGTGCGGCAAACATTATCTTCCGTAAGGAGATAAAAGATGCAGATGACCCAGAAAAAATGCGACAAGAGAAGATAGACGAATATCGTAAGAAATTCGCTAACCCATACGTTGCAGCTTCGTTTGGATATGTAGATTCAGTTATCAAACCAAGCGATACAAGAAAATGTATAGAGCATGCACTACAAATAACAAAGAACAAAAAAGTAGATTTGCCTAATAAAAAACATGGATTACCACCATTCTAAAGATATAAGGAGGAAATTTTATGGCAGAAAATAAAACACAATACAGACAGTTATATGTTCAAGTGTCAATTGGTGAAATATATGCCTTCATTCCAGGTAATGTTATGAAGATTTTTGTCAAAAAGGGCAGTAAAGTCAAAAAGGGTCAACCTTTGTTATCATTACACGCAATGAAGATGGACAATAATATTTGTGCCACCATTGATGGAGTAGTTTCTAAGATTAATGTGAAAGAAGGTCAGGCTATTTCCAAGAATGATATCTTGATTCATATAGAGCCAAAGGAAGAATAAACTCCTTTAATGGCTGTATATTAGGATAAAAGCCTAATAAATAAGTAAGGTATATTTCAATAATGGAGATATACCTTATTTTACTTGTTTTGGGTAAGAAGATATTTATGTAGAAAAAGAAAAACGCTACCTCTTATCGCTAATTAGCAAAATAATTACGCATAATATTTGAATAATGTGTGATAATATTTTTTTTCTTTTGCGTACTTATTCAAACGATTTGTGATAAGAAAAAAATACTATCTTCTTCTCTGCTAAAATAATCCCTATAAGGACTTTTTCTTTATCTATTTCTCGCAAAATAAAGACAAATAAACCTAAAAAACACAAATAATACGAGTAAGTATAGAAATATTATACGATTAAGGTCAATAATGAAGCAAATTTTTCTTAACTTTGCCGTCCAAAAACTATTGAATAATTATGGCAAATTTGAAGGAAATTCAACAATATGTAACAAACTTGTTTGATAAACAAGATTTCAAAAAACAACCTTTAGTACTTTATGAACCAATTCAATACACAATGGAATTGGGAGGCAAGAGATTGCGACCTTTACTTCTAATGTTAGCAGCAGATATGTTTTCTGCCGATTTGGAACAAACAGATAACGCTGCTATTGCGATAGAATTGGCACACAATTTCACTTTGCTTCACGATGATATAATGGACGCTTCACCATTGCGAAGAGGCAAACCAACAGTATATCAAAAATTTGGTACCGATAAGGCAATACTCTCGGGAGATGTAATGTTCGCCAAAGCATACGACTACTTATTGAAATACGATAAGGAGAAAGCAACTTCTTTAATGAAAACTCTTGCCGGAGTACTTGTTCAAGTATGCGAAGGTCAAGCATACGATATGAATTTTGAGCAACGCAACGATGTTTCTGCCAAAGAATACATAACGATGATTAGTCTCAAAACGGCAGTATTATTAGTTGCTTCATTGAAAATGGGTGCTATTATTGCAAATGCTTCTGCCGAGGATATGAATGCTCTAACTGAATTTGGTTTGTATCTTGGTATTGCGTTTCAATTGAGAGATGATATTCTGGATTGTTGGAGTGATCTTAATGAGTTCGGTAAAGTTATTGGTAGTGATATAGTTGATAACAAGAAAACTATATTATTTTTGACTGCCATAGAGAAAGCAGACGAAAAAGACTTACAAGAATTGGTTGGTTGGTATTTAGAAAAAACTAATGACTTCCAAACAAAGAAACAAAGAGTGATCGAATTGTTTGAGAAATATAAAGTAAGAGATGTTGTTGAGAAAATGATAGGAGAATATACCATAAAAGCCCTATCAACATTGGATAAAATAAGCGTAGATGAGTCTAAAAAAGAAAATCTCCGAACTCTAACCTCTCAATTAGTAGATAGAAAAAAATAATATCAAACCAAAATGGAACCTTTTAAGGCATCGGAATTAACGCTTGCGAATAACGGAAGTCTATATCATATAAGACTCTTCCCGGATGAATTAGCGGATAATATTATATTAGTAGGCGACCCAAAAAGAGTAGATGTGGTTAGTAAATTCTTTGATACAATTGAGGTAAAAAGAGAGAATAGAGAGATCGTTACTCATACGGGTACATACAAAGGCAAACGTATCTCGGCGATGTCTACTGGTATGGGAGTAGATAATATTGATATAGTACTTACTGAAATAGACGCCGTAAAGAATATTGATTTGCACACTCGTACACTTAATAAAGAGCAGAAATCTTTAAATATAATTCGTTTGGGTACAACAGGTGCTTTACAGAAATCAATGGATGTCAATTCTTATATATGTTCCGAATACGTAATAGGTATAGACGGCATGATGTGGTTTTACAAAAACGCTCCGTCTTCTTTGGAAGAAGATTTGCAAAGGAATTTTATCTCATTTATGAATTGGAATACTCCCCTACCTACCCCTTACGCAACTAAATGTTCTAATACTCTTTTGGAAAAGATAGCCTTTGATATGCCAAAAGGTATAACCATTACCGCACCTGGCTTTTATGGTCCACAAGGAAGACAAATACGCGTGCCATTATGCGATAATACCATTAATAATCGTTTGCCAAACTTCTCCTACAAAGATAGAAAGATAACCAACTACGAGATGGAGAGTTCATCTTTATATTGTTTGAGTAAGAATTTAGGACACAACGCCCTAACGATATGTAATGTTATCGCCAATCGCCAACAAGGTACCTTTGCTAAGGATTATAGTCAATCTATGAATAAATTGATTCAAACTGTTTTGGATAGAATCTAATTATTCACTTTTTCTAATCAGATAACTTGTAGATTTATGTCCCTTAGAAGTATTATAAAATCTGTTTTGAAGCCATTTATTTTGATTATATGTTGTGTTATTATTTGTTTTTCTTGTTCTAATGGGAGTACCACGGATAATAAGGTAACTTTGTCGCAGAATACGATTACAAATATAATGAACGATATTGTAAGAGCAGAATATATGATTAGAATTGTGGCAAAAGACTCTCTGCAAGCAGAACAAATGACAAGGGATTATATGCAAAGTATTTGCCAACACTATAATACTACCATTGAGATATACGAACACGATTTGCGTATCTATCTTCAACAAGATAAACAAATGAGAAATATATTCGAAAAAATACAAAAATAATGTTAGTTAAGACTTTTGGAAGTGCCATACAAGGTATAATTGCAACAACCATTACCGTTGAGGTTACAATAGATCAAGGAATCAATTTCTTTTTAGTCGGTTTGCCCGACAATGCCGTAAAGGAATCGCAACAACGTATTTCCTCTGCTCTAAATACATACGGCTACAAGATACCTGGCAAAAAGATAGTAATCAATATGGCTCCTGCCGATATACGCAAGGAAGGTAGTGCTTACGATCTAACTATCGCTGTCGGAATATTAGCGGCAAGCGAACAAATATCTAATGCCGAAGAGTTGAAAGATTATCTTATTATGGGCGAATTATCTTTGGATGGTTCGTTGCGTCCAATAAAAGGAGCCTTATCTATTGCTATGCAAGCAAAACAAGAAGGTTTCAAAGGTTTTATTCTCCCCAAAGCTAACGCCAAAGAAGCTGCCATAGTGCAAGGTTTAGAGGTTTTGGGCGTTGATAATATTCTACAAGTTATTAACTTTTTCAACAAAGTAGATACAATTGAGAGAGAGGTTATAGATATAGAGAAGGAATTCGAGAGAGGACTTTTGAATTATGATTTAGATTTTGCCGATGTCAAAGGACAAGAGAATATCAAAAGAGCGATGGAAGTTGCGGCCGCAGGCTCACATAATGTCCTATTGATAGGTCCTCCGGGCAGTGGAAAAACAATGCTTGCCAAGAGATTACCAAGTATTCTTCCCCCTTTAACTTTGGAAGAAAGTTTAGAGACAACCAAGATTCACAGCGTAGCAGGTAAGATAAATTCACTTTCATCTTTGGTAAGCGTTAGACCTTTTCGTGCTCCCCATCACACAATAAGCGATGTCGCTTTAGTCGGCGGAGGTGCTTATCCTCAACCGGGCGAGATTTCTCTTTCACATAACGGCGTTTTGTTTTTGGATGAGTTGCCGGAGTTCAAACGTAGTGTTTTGGAAGTCTTACGTCAGCCTATGGAAGAGAGAATTATAACTATTTCTCGTACCAAACAGACCATCGAGTACCCTGCTTCTTTTATGCTTGTCGCAGCTATGAATCCGTGTCCTTGTGGTTATTATAATCATCCGACTATTCCTTGTACTTGTGGAGCAGGAGCGGTAAATAGGTATATGAGTAAGGTCAGCGGACCATTACTTGATCGTATTGATATTCAAACTGAGGTTATTCCTGTACCTTTTAAGGAGTTGTCTGAACAAAGAATGGGCGAAAAAAGTGAAGTAATCCGCCAAAGAGTAGTCAATGCTCGCAAAATACAAGAACAACGATTCAAAGATTTAGAGAATATACATTGCAATGCTCAAATGACACCAAAACTAATGAAAGAGTTTTGTCAAATAAGTGAGCAATCCAAAACTTTGATTAAGAATGCTATGACCAAACTTGGTTTATCAGCCAGGGCATACGATAGGATTCTAAAAGTTTCTCGCACGATAGCCGATTTAGCACAAGAAAAAGATATTTTACCTCAACATATAGCCGAAGCAATTAATTATAGGAGTTTGGATAGAGAGACTTGGGGGCGATAATACCTCTGTTTTTCACTACCACTGACCAACAAATTCTTGCCACTCCCCCACAAAACTTTGCCACACGAGAGGAAAAGAGGAATTCTACACTCTTGTAATTATTTAATTATGTTGTATTTAGAATAAGTACTAAAATCATCCAAATAGTTATT
>CAVGDP010000205.1:0-6412 GCA_963627985.1 uncultured Eubacteriales bacterium | reverse complement strand
TCAATAACTATTCGAATAACATTAATAACTATTCGAATAATATCAATAACTATTCAAATAACATTAATAACTATTCAGATAAAATCAATAACCATTCTAATAACATCAATAACCATTCAAATAAAATCAATAACTATTCAGATAAAATCAATAACTATTTGAATAGAATCAATAACTATTCAAATAAAATCAGATATTATTTTGATGATTTTAATACTTATTCTATTTATTATATAATCAAATAGTTATAAAAGGAATAACTATTTGCCTCGTCCTTGAAAAATAATCAAAAAAGTATATAACAAAATCTTTATATCCGTAGTGAAAGACATATTCTCTAAATATAATAAATCGTATTTCATTCTCTCTACCATTTGTTCCACCGAATCGGCGTAACCAAACTTAACTTGTCCCCAGGAGGTCATACCAGGCTTCATCTTTTGCAGAAGTTTGTACTCTGGTGCTATCTTTACTATCTGATCTATATAATATTGTCGCTCCGGTCTTACACCTACCATACTCATCTCGCCCATAAGAACATGCCAAAACTGTGGCGTCTCGTCCAAACGTACCTTTCGCATAAATCTTCCAAAGGGTGTTATTCGTGGATCGTTATCCCCTTGCGATAACATAGGTCCATTCTTCTCGGCATCTACGTACATAGAACGAAATTTATACATCTTAAATGGCTTACCATTCTTGCCAATTCGCTCGTGTGAATATAGAATCGGACCTTTGGAGGTACATTTGATAATAATGGCGGTTATAATATAAAATGGTATAAGAATAATTATCGCTAATAAGGAACAAAGCACATCAAAACCCCTTTTTAGTGTAAGTTCCCACGGCTCCATACCATTTTGTACAACCTTAACCAAGGGAACAGAAAAGATAGCGTTGAGTTTGATGCTTCCTATAAGATAATCCTTTCTATCAGAGGGTATAAACAACTCTACATCGGGCTCTTGAACGGAGAAAATTATATTATATATCTCATTACGGTAGTCTTTGTCCAAGATGATTATTATTTCTTTAATATCTTTCTCTTCTATTACCTTTGGTAGATTAGTGGTGTTGCCTAAATAGTGTAGTTTATTATCTAAATGAGCAAAAGATTCGCCCTCTATGTTCATATAACCTTTGAAAATATAACCGGAGGAAATCTCTTGATTGCATATTTCGTTGTATAGTTTGAGGGCTTTATTCTCGTTGCTAGTAATTATCAAAGTACCGAAACCAATTTTGCCATTATGTACTCTATGAACGGTGATTGTTGTTAGGATTAGACGAGGTATATATGTAAGGGTGAAGTGTAGAATGAATAATATGATAAAGGTGAAATAATAATTCTTGTATGTGGCTACGTAATCGTCCAAAAGAAAGGCAAAAAACAAAATAATAACTCCTAATATACTTACTATAAACGTCTGTCCTAAGTCTTTGAGACGAGATTTCTTGAAAACATTTCTATATGCACCGCTTCCCCAATACAAAGATAACCAAAACAAAGGAATAAAGGCTATACCTTTGTAGAAGTTAGCATCATCAAATACCAAATTGACATCGTTGAATTGATTGCTTTCTATTGTGAATTTACGAAAAAAGAAAAAAATAGTCCATGCAACAACTGCAGACAAATAATCTGCTATTATATATTTCGCTATTTGACTTTTTTTATTCATTTCTCTAATAAGACTTGTTTATTGTGCTACGGTTACAAGTTTGATATTATCTATATGCACAAAACCTTCTGGGTTATTATTACTATTTACAGGCATAAACCACAATTTGAATGGGTTGTTATTTATGTTTGACCAAACCTTTCCCAAGGTTATATACATCTTTTGCCAATTACGTTTATCGTTCGGCTTGTATTTAGTAGAGAAATTCGCACCCATTCTCACACTACTTATATAATAACTTTGCGATACAGAAGATGTTTGTCCATAAATACCAACTTCAAAAGATATATTAGAACAATAATCAAATTCTAACATCATTGTTTTGTTGCCCGTACCGACAATACTATCTTTGGTTATTACTTTGTAATTGTCTTTGGAAGAAGTAGAATAGAAAGCACCACATCTATTACCGTAAGCAACAGAATCTTTGTTATTAAGTAATTGCAAACGACAAGCAGAGGCAGAATCTGTTATGGAAGCGTTAGTAAAGGGGTTGAAAGTATCCTCAAAGAATATTCTCTTTGGTATGCTCGTACTTGTGGTATAGGAGACAGTCTTTTTGTGTATCGTATCTATTTTACCTTCTTCTAATACTATTGTGTCTTTGGCTGTTGTATAGAAAACATAATAGGCTCTTGTGGCGTTCATACCATTTAGTTTGACAACAGGCTCTAATTCTATTATACATTTACCTTTTTTTAGTAAAGGAATTAGTAATGTTCCGTCCTCCTCTAAGGTATATACGCCCATATTATCTTGTCTACCATCGGCGGTTACAAATACTGCGACCTCTGTTATAGCACTAGTCAAAAAAGAAGAGTCTTGTGGAAAACCAAAACCAGCATTAGGGTTTGCTACTAATTCTAATCCTTCTATTTTTATGTAGGAAGGTATTTCTTGTTCTCCGTCATAATTGTCGCACGAAACAAATAAACATACTATTAAGGAAAAACAAATTATAAGGAACCAACTATTTTTTTTCATCTCTATAATATTTATAAAGCAATAAACGGCAGAAATAACTTTTTATTGTTTTTATAAAGAATTTATCACTTGTACAGCCTTCTTTATAACGTCTCTATCACTTACAACCAAATCGTATTCGCTTATATTACCAAAACCACCCATAGATACATTAGGATTTTTGTAGAGCATCTCGCCGTGTATGATTTTCTTAGCAGAGAAATGAAAGGCTTTTACTTTTGCTTTGTCGTATATCTGTGCTATATTATTTGGTCTTACTCCACTACCTGCCATTATCTCTATATCATTACCGAATAAGGACACTATTTTTTGTATATTCTCTATTCCATCTATAGCGTTATTCTCTGCACCCGAAGTTAGTATACGTGTAAATCCTAATTCTACAATATCCTCTGTTGCTTTCACATAATCCTTAGTCATATCTATTGCTCTATGAAAACAAGTTTGCATTCCTTGTGTTGCTCGCAAAAGAATATTATTGCGTTCTTTATCAATATCTCCTTGCCTGGTTAGGACACCAAAAACAACTCCCGTAACACCTATTTCTTTGCATAGTTCTATATCTTTAAGCATTTGCTCAAATTCCCATTTATCGTAAAGGAAGTCTCCTCCTCGTGGTCTTATCATAACCATTACGTCCAAAGGATGATTATTCTTATTAGCAATCTCTTGTGCTATTTCTATAATAGATTTGGACGGCGTTATACCTCCCTCCGTCATAGAAGCACATAACTCTATTCTGTTAGCACCTCCTTCTATCGCCATTAGAATGGACGGAATATTATAAACACAAATCTCTAATTTTATGCCATTCATAATATATTCTTTTTCTATTAGTCTCTTATTGATTTGATTTATTTTGTGCAAGAAAATCTTGTATTACTTGTTCTAATTTTTGTGGCGTAAGGTCAAAAGCGTCTATTATTATATCTGCCTTATTATAATATTGTTGTCTTTCTTGTAAGGATTGATTTATATAATCCTTTACCTCATCGTCTGTTTTATTCATTAAGAGAGGACGATAAGACTTACTTTTTTGATAACGTGAAATAATGTGTTTAGAATCCATTTTCAAATAAACTGAAATAGCGTTATCATTAATTTGTTTTATATTATCAAAAAAACAAGGTGCCCCTCCACCACAAGCAATAACGACATGATCTCGTTTTAATAAAGACATCAATATTTGTCTTTCCATATTACGAAATACTTGTTCGCTAAAATGTCTAAATATATCTATAACAGTGTAATGATATGCGTTCTCTATTTCGTTGTCTGTATCAAAGAAATCATAATTCAAACGCTTGGCAAGACTTTTTCCCATAGTAGTTTTACCGGTATACATATACCCTAAAAGAACTATCGTTGAGAGTCTATCGTGTTGTGTTGTGTTGTTATCGTGCATACGCAGCAAGGTCTAAGGTTGCGAATTCTTTATTTTGATATTTAAACATACCACTTGCAGCTACCATAGCAGCATTATCTGTTGTGTAAGCAAATTTTGGAATAAACACTTTGCAATTATATTGTTTGCCAATAGCGAAAAATCTTTCCCTTAAAAGACTATTAGCACTTACTCCGCCAGATAGAGCAATAGTATGAATTTTAGTTTTCTTCAAAACTTTTTCAAATTTATCCAAAAGACTACTAACAACAGCCTCTTGTACTGAACAAGCAATATTATTAAGATTCTCTTTTATGTAATTCGGATTTTCCTTTAACTTATCCCTTAAAGTATATAAGATACTCGTCTTTAAACCAGAGAAACTGTAATCATAATTAGGCACATGACTTTTGGAAAAATGCAAACTTACCGTACCTTCTTTGGCTAGTCTATCTATAACAGGACCCCCTGGATAACCCAAATCTAATATTTTGGCAGCTTTATCAATAGTCTCTCCCGCAGCATCGTCAATAGTTTGTCCAATAATAGTCATATCGTATGGTGAATTGACTTGTAGTATTTGTGTATTACCTCCTGATACTAATAAACACAAGAAAGGAAATTCGGGTACTACTTGCTTCTCGTTTTCTTTCACAAAATGAGCTAATACATGAGCTTGTAAATGATTAACATCTATAATAGGAACTCCCAAAGATAAGGCAAACGTTTTAGCAAAACTAACTCCTACCAAAAGACTTCCCAAAAGACCAGGACCTCGTGTAAAAGCAACCGCACATAAATCCTTTTTAGTTATGCCCGCCTGCTTTATAGCAACATCCACAACGGGAACAATATTCTGTTGATGAGCACGAGAAGCCAATTCTGGCACAACACCGCCATATTGTTTATGAACATTTTGCGAAGCAGTAACATTACTCAAACATATAAACTTATCGTCCATAACAGCTGCCGAAGTATCATCACAAGAAGACTCTATTGCCAAAATATAGTATTTCATAAAACAATTTTCTAACAAATTTTTGCAAAGATACTATATTTTACGTTTAGAGGACTTGTTTTTGTTAAAATATTATTATCTTTGCAAATCTAAAAAAACGGAAATAAATATGAAAAAGTTTAAATTTTTATCTTTCATTGTACTCTTTGCTATTTGCGGATCTCTTTCTGCACAAAAGGCAAAGAATGTTATTTTGTTAATCGGCGATGGTATGGGTATAAATCAACTTTATTCTACATACGAAGCAAATAATAGATCTTTAAATATCTATACTATGCCCAACACTGCACTATCTATAACTAATTGCGTAGATCGTAGAGTAACCGATTCGGGTGCTGGCGGAACTGCTATTGCTTGTGGAGAAAAGACTTATTATCATGCTATCGGAGTAGATAAAGATACTATGCCAATAACTTCTCTACTTGAGACTTGCAAACAAATGGGCAAGAAAACTGCCATAATTGTAAGTTGCAATCTTAATCATGCAACACCGGCTTCTTTTATTGCTCACGTAAAAGATAGAGATATGTATGAGGATATTGCTACTTTTTATTTATCTGGTAATTGTGATATCTTTTTGGGTGGAGGAAAGAAGAATTTTATTGCTCGCAAAGATCAAAGAAATCTTATTAATGAATTGCAATCAAAAGGTTATGAGATAGTATATAATACAGATGAATTATCTACAACAAAGGGCGATAGAATAGCAGGTTTCTTTGCAGAGAATCATCTTCCTCTTTATAAACAAAGAGGTAATATTATGCAGACTAATCTACAAACGACCATAGATAAACTAAAAGATAACAAAGAAGGTTTCTTTATTATGTTAGAAGGCTCTCAAATTGATATGCAAGCACATAGTAATCATTTCCCTGAAATGATTGAGGAGGCTTTGGACTTTGATTCTTGCGTTAAGATCGCTTTGGATTTCGCTCGCAAGGACAAAAATACTTTGGTTGTCGTAACTGCTGATCACGAAACGGGTGGTCTTACTCTTCCTGCTAATAATAAGGATATGGATACTTGCAAATGGACGACTACTGGGCATACTTCTTCTCCTATTATTATATATGCCGAAGGTCCTGGTAGTGAAAATTTTCACGGAGTTATTCAAAACAACACCCAAAATCGTCTTATTTTAGAGGCAATCAAAAGGAGATAATCTCTCTTTTTGATTTCTCTTAATATTATTTGATAATATTCTAATAATATTTGATTTCGTTCAAATAATATCTGATTTTATCCAAATAATATCAAAGAATATTTTTTTCTTATCGCAAGTTATTTGAATAAGTATTGAAGTTATTTGAATAAGTATTAAAGTTATTTGAATAAGTATTAAAG
>CAVGDP010000204.1:0-3619 GCA_963627985.1 uncultured Eubacteriales bacterium | reverse complement strand
ATAACTTCAATAACTATTCAAATAACTTCAATAACTATTCGAATAACTTCAATAATTATTTTGATGATTTTAGTACTTATCTTAACTATTACGCAATCAAATCATTACAAATATGAAAAATTGCCCATTTTTACTCAAAATATGACCCTCAAAAATGACCTTATAGGGAAAATAGAACATTTTGGGGACGGGAAACATTGTCTGATTTCAGCGTTTTTATGATAGGTTAAAACAAGAAATCATCTATTGATTTTAAGATATTAATTTTCTACAAATATATTTATTCTAATCTTTTATATCTCACCTTATTTTTAGCGGACACTAGTAAGAATAAATATTCAAAAGCACCTGGAAATAAAAATTTATCATACGAAAATATTATAAATTAAAAATATTGTTGTAATTTTACACTTTCGTTTTAGTTTATATTAAATAAGGCAAACTATTATTAAATATACGATTATGATGCGTTATAGAAATATAATAATACTACTATTGAGTGTACTAATTGCTAATATTACCGTAGCACAGAAAGATTCTAATGAGGTATTTTCTAATTTTGAACAAAATTATAATGAACTGCTTCACTCGTACTATATGCGTCAGAATGAGAAACATTATAATATTACCACGAACACTTCTCCCACACAAAGCGCACGACAAACCTCCGATCAGACTTACGAACAAAGACTAAAACAAATTATTTCCCCTGTTAAATTAGTATATAATAACGCCGTAAGAAATAATATAATCTATTATATAGATACAAAGGGCGACCGCGTTAGCGTTATGCTCGGTATAAGCAAGTACTATTTTCCTATATTTGAGAATATCTTGGACGCATACGGAGTACCTAACGAACTAAAATATCTCGTTGTTATAGAATCTGCCTTTAACCCTAAGGCAGTATCTAAAGCCGGCGCAACAGGATTATGGCAATTTATGTACGCAACGGGTAGAACTTACGATTTACGAATTAATAGCATTGTGGATGATAGAAGAGACGTTGTGAAATCTACTATCGCTGCCGCCAAATATCTAAAAGATTTATATTCTATATATCACGATTGGTCGCTTGTACTTGCTGCTTATAATTGTGGTCCTGGTAATGTAAACAAAGCAATTAAACGTTCGGGGAAAAATGATTTCTGGGATATCTATTCTTATCTCCCAAGAGAAACAAGAGGTTATGTTCCTGCCTTTATAGCCGCAACGTACGTAATGAATTTTGCTGACAAACACGGTATTTATCCTGCCGAGATGACCAAACCTTTGGATCTTATCAATGATACTGTTATCGTTAAGAAAGATATATATTTTGAACAGATAAGCAAAGTTATGAACATACCTATTGAACAACTGCAAGAGATGAACCCTCAATACAAAATGGATTATATTCCTGGTACAATAGATGAATACGCTTTGCGTCTGCCATTAAAAGAGATAGAGAATTTCATTGAATTAGAGGACTCAATTGCTTCTTTTGATAAGAATAAATATAACTCTACCCTTTTAGCTAATAATGACAAGATAGATACTATTTCTAATAGCGGGATGCAAACAATTTATGTAACCAAGACTATTAATCATAAGGTTCGTAATGGTGAGACGTGGTCCTCAATCGCTCGTAGATATGGAGTAAGTGTTAAAGAAATAAGAAGTTGGAATAAAAAAATTACTCGTAATAGATTACGCAAAGGAACTATTTTGAAAATAGAACAGAAGGTTGCAGTAGAGAACAAAAAATATATACCAGTAGACAAGAAAACTAATGAAAGTATCGTCAAGGAAGAAGATAATATCGTAGCCTCTAATAATGCTAACAATCAAATAGAAAAACAGAATAATAAGATAACGAACAATACCTCTTCTACAACAAAGAAAACAACTCCGCAAACTAAAAAAAATACACAAAAATCAACTAAAACCAAAGTAACTCATACCGTTAAATCAGGAGAAACAATCGCCAAAATCGCCAAGATATACAAAGTAAAAGAATCCGATATACTCCGCTTAAACTCTCTTAATCAAAAAACTGCCAAAAGAATACAGCCAGGACAGAAACTTATAATCAAATAAATATCCTTTTGTTGTAGAACTATTCAAACGTAAAAGACCTCCTAAAAATAAGAAAACGAAATGAAAATCTCAAAAGTTATCATAACTCTTATTGTTGTGCTTTTGTTGTTAGGTGTTATATCTTTTTTCTTTCCTAAAAATGGTATAACTTTGGGTGAAATACATTTGTCTTTTCCTTCTTTGGAAGATATCTTTTCTCCTAACGAACCACAATACGCCGATATTACTTCCATTATTGCAAACCAAAATATAGACACTACTAAACAAGTCAAAACCCATATAATAAAACAACTAAACGATAGTATTGTAGAGATAACATTACCACAAAATGATAGTACCTATTTAGATAATTTTTTCAACTCTTTATCTCTAATTAAGACCAGTAATCAAAATATTCGAATTATTCATTATGGCGATTCTCAAATAGAAGGAGACAGAATCACATCTTATATTCGTAATAGAATGCAGAGTGTTTTTGGCGGAAAAGGTCAAGGAGAAATTCCTTTACATACTCGTAGTAATGTTTATAATGTTGATTATTCCTATTCGGAAGACCTTAATTTTTACTCTATAATAGATAATAAGAATTATTCTTTTCATCGTTTTGGCTTAACTCAAAATACTATTCTTACTCCTTCAAAAGATGCCGATATTGTACTTAAATTCTATCACCCCATCTCAACAAATCTAACCCTTTATTGTGCTTCTCGGACTCTGAATACAGATATTAAGATATATAGTTATGATTCTCTTTTGACAACATATTATTTCAATGATACCAATACCCTTCATGCTATTCCTATTCCTCACCATAAACCACTCAAACAACTAACCATTCATACCTCCTCCCCTATTGAATTATATTCTTTGGATTTGTCTAACGAGAAAGGCGTTTATGTGGATAATGTATCATTAAGAGGCTCCTCGGGATTAGGTTTTAATCGTAACGATTCGCAATTTCTACAACACTTTGCAGATAAATTGAACGTCAAATTATTACTTCTTCAATTTGGTATTAACGCTGTACCACAGGATACTGGAATAGTTATGACCTCTTACGATTATTACAAGAAGGGATTAATCAAACAAGTGAATTTTCTCAAAAAAGCCTTTCCTAACGCCTCTATTATAATGATTGGTTTATCGGATCGTAGTATTAAGAAAGATAATGGTTACGTAACTAACCCAAATGTAAAAAAGATATTAGCCGTTCAGAAGGAGGTTGCCAATAATTGCGGTGTTGCTTTTTGGGATTTATTCACTGCTATGGGAGGAGAGAACTCTATGCCCGCATGGGTACTTAGGGATAAGCCTTTAGCAAACAAAGATTTCATACATTTCAATTCTTTGGGGGCTGCATACGTGGGCGAGATGTTTTATAAGGCACTTGAAAACGCTTATTATCGCTACCAACAAAGATAAAAAAATATTAGTGTCCGTTAAAATATATTTATTTAGATATAACTAATTTATTTTCAGTGAAATTTTCAAATAGAATAATATTCCAAGCCCCCCTTTTTCTAAAAAAACGTTAAGTAGT
>CAVGDP010000203.1:0-18176 GCA_963627985.1 uncultured Eubacteriales bacterium | reverse complement strand
TTTTTTTGTTTTTGCAAAGTTAATACATTTTTAGGTAAAACTAACGGCAGTCATTTTTTATTTTAATAAGTACTGATTTTATTTTAATAAGTACTGATTTTATTTTAATAAGTACTGATTTTATTTTAATAAGTACTGATTTTATTTTAATAAGTACTGATTTTATTTTAATAAGTACTGATTTTATTTTAATAAGTACTGATTTTATTTGAAGAAAAGTTTTATTTCCTTTGCTATTATGAGCCTTTCCTTTTGCTATTCCACGTCTCTCGCAATGAAGCCAATTATAGAATCTACCGTAATTGTAAGACATTCTTTCTTGTTTTGTCATTAGACGAAACTTTAGATAACTCTCTCCCTTTTGGATCGCGTCATAATCTATCATGTTTATCTCTTCTCTTGTTTTTTGTTTGTCTGTTTTTCTATCATGTTTATTTCTTTTCTTGTTTTAATAATAAAAACATAAAAAAAGGGGATGTTACGCCACCATGATTTACTAAGGAAATTTCCATAGCGTAACATTCAAAAATTAGTTTTTAGGTGCTACTTGTCTGTCTAAATAGATATCTTTTAACGGATGGATAATACATAAAACTTATTTGATTACCCAAAACTAATGGAATAAAAACGGTACTTTATGCTATAGAAAATGTAGTATGTAACTATATGTTCATTGCTACATACCACAATATATATTACGTGCTAAAAGGTTATACAGATAACGATTGATGTGCGGAAAATAAATTTCCCTCTAACAGAAAGCGTATTTAATTACTTCTTTGGCAGTATCTACATAATGGAAAGTCATACCCTCTAAATAGATACTATTAATATCCTCTATATCTTTTTGATTCTGTTTTGAAAGAATGATATCGGTTATCTTGCCACGTTTAGCAGCTAAAATCTTCTCTTTTATTCCTCCAACTGGGAGTATCTTACCTCTTAAAGTAATCTCTCCTGTCATAGCAAAGGTATGTTTTACTTTTTTTTGTGTCAAAACAGATAGAATTGCAGTAAAAATAGTAATACCTGCCGAAGGACCATCTTTTGGTACAGAACCTTCAGGACAATGAATATTGATATCTATCTTATCGAAAATATCTTCTTTGATTTTGAATTGCTTTGCATTAGATTTGATGTATTCAAAGGCTAATATTGCACTCTCTTTCATTACATTACCCAAATTACCAGTAAGATTTATATTCCCTTTTCCTTTGCACGAAGAGGCTTCAACGAAAAGAATTTCACCTCCAACTTCTGTCCAGGCTAAACCAGTAACAACACCAACTATATCATCATCCAAACGATTCTCATGATAAGATGTAGGAAGACCTAATATAGGTTGCAAATCTTCTATTCTAATATTTTTGATATATGGTCTCTCGGTTGCAACTTGTACAACTCTATTTCTAACAAGTTTGGCTATTACTTTATCCAAACGTCTTACTCCCGATTCTCTTGTATAATTGTTTATTAAATAAGAAATAACGTTGTCTTCAATAGCAAATTGACGTTTATTTAGTCCATTTGCTTTGATGTTATTAGGTATTAAGTGTTGTTTGGCTATTTGAATTTTCTCCTGCTCTATATAACCAGATATATCGATGATTTCCATTCTGTCAATTAATGCAGGATGAACGTTTTGCAAAGAATTAGCAGTAGCAACAAACATTACTTTGCTCAGATCGTAATCAATATCTAAATAATTATCGTGAAACGCTGTATTTTGTTCTGGGTCTAATACTTCTAACATAGCAGCAGAAGGGTCGCCATTCACACTCATACCCATAAGTTTGTCTATCTCATCCAAAACAAAGACACAATTTGCGTGTTTAACCCTTGATAATGATTTAAGTATACGACCAGGCATAGCACCTATATAAGTTCTGCGATGTCCTCTTATTTCACTCTCGTCATTAACACCACCTAATGCGACACGAATATATTCTCTTTTCATAGCCTTTGCAATACTCTTTCCCAAAGATGTTTTACCTACACCAGGAGGACCTACCAAACAGAGAATAGGAGCCGAAAGGTCTTGTTTAACTTTTACAACCGCCAAATGTTCAATTATTCTATCCTTAACTTTTTCTAATCCGTAATGGTCTTCGTCCAAAGATTTTCTCGCCTTATCAATATCGTAATTATCCTCGCTTACATCGTCCCATGGCAAATCTAATATAAAACCGATATAATTGATTTGTGTAGAATAATCAGGACTTTGCGGGTGCATGTTTTCTAATTTCTTTATCTCTTTATCGAATATTGTTTGAACGCTTTTCTTCCATTTTTTCTTTTTTGCTTTATCTTTTAATTCTTTGATTGCTTGCTCGGAAGGATTTCCTCCTAATTCGTCTTGGATGTTTTTTAATTGTTGATGAAGAAAATATTCTCTTTGCTGCTTATTCATATCGTTAGCAGCCTTTTGTTGAATCTGTTTTTTGATTTCTTGTTGCTGTAACTCTTCGTTTAGATAGGCGATAACTTTTTGACTACGTTTCTTAAAATCATTTATTTCCAAAAGTTTTTGTTTATCATCTACCTTGATATTTAGTTGTGCAGCAACATAATTAAGCATAAAGTAAGGATTTTTGATATTCTTTGGTCCAACAAAGAAGCCTTTAGGTACATTATTAAACATACCGACCAAACGAATATACATATCTCTTAATGTATCGGATATTACTTTGGCGTCTTTTGGTAGTTTGCGACAAGTATCGGGGTTAGATATCCAAGTACAATACCAATAACCGTCTTGTTCGAATATTTCATTTACATCGAAGCGTTCCAAAGTCTGCAAAATAGCCATAATGCTATCATCCTGCATAGTAAATATCTCCGATATACGAACAAAAGTACCAGTAGTATATAAATCTTCTTTGGTGGGTTCGTCTATATTAGTTTTTTGAGTAAGAACGCCGATGATTTTTTTATTTCTGTAAGCGTCTTTGATTAGTTTTATACTTTTATTTCTACCTGCTGCAATCGGCAATAGTATAGATGGGAACACAACATTTTCTTTCAAAGGCAACAAAGGTACACTTTGTGGCACAGTGTTCAAATCGAATTCTGTGTTTTTGGACATTGAAGACAATAATGGCATTCCTTCGTCTTCTTTTTCTGTAATAAGTTTTAATATCTCGTCACCTTGTTCTATTTTCATAAAGATTCTTTCCTTTCTTTTTTCGTTGTTATTCTTCCAAATGCTTTCTTGTTACATTATATACATGTCGCAATATATCCTTATCTACTTCACTCATAGTAATATTACGTCTTTTTTCCATAGCCTGTGCAACTTCTATTGCTTTGTCTATATTGTAGTCGTGTCGTATACCTTTGGTGCCTCCCCAAACAAAAGATGGTATATAATTGCGTTGATAACCAGGACCGAAGATATTACTTGAAACACCGATAACAGTACCTGTGTTGAACATAGTATTAATACCGCATTTAGTATGGTCAGCCATAATAGTACCGACAAATATCTCTCCCGTGGGTTCAAATGTAGAAGATTCTTCGCTCCATAATTTTATTTCATCATACGTATTTTTCAGATTAGAGGTATTACTGTCTGCACCTATATTACACCACTGACCGATAACACTATCACCAAAATAACCATCATGAGCTTTGTTAGAATAGCCAAAAAATACTACATCCGACACTTCGCCACCTACTTTGCAATAAGGACCTAACGTTACAGGACCATATATTTTGGCACTCATCTTTATTACAGAATGTTCTCCCATAGCAAAAGGACCTCGGATAACAGAGTTTTCCATTACGGTACAATCTTTTCCGATATAGATAGGACCTTGACTTGCGTTGAGAATAGCGAAATCAACTTTGGCACCTTCTTCTATAAAGATATCATTACCTATGAATCTATTAGTAGGGTTAAGTGTAGCGGATTTTCTACCTTTAGTTATCAAAACGTAATCTCGTTTGATTTGTTCGCCATTCATTTTGAATATACTAACAAGAGATGTTATCTTCTCCACACAGCCATTAAACTCCCTAATAGAGAGACTTTTATCCTCTTTGTAAGTATTCCTTGAACGTCTTTTAGCAATCAAGTAGCCACTTTGTTTTTCTACCAAATTTTCTCCCATAGATAGAGAATTTATCTCTTTTACTAATTCTTTTGTAGGACAGATACTTCCATTAATAAGTATCATATCATCGCCGAGAGTTAAAGGGTATTTTTTGGATAGATATTCTGCTGTTAGACAACTTGTTTTGGTATGGAGCAGAAGGTTCCATTTCTCTTGTATTGTTAATATTCCGACTCTAATATCGCATACAGGACGAGTATGAGTTAATGGTTTTAGAGTCTCCCAAATATTGCTATCAAATAATACGTATTCCATTTGTTTTCTAATTTTTTTTGATTTGTTGATTATTAGTAATAATTCTTATTCAATATCTTTGATTTATTATGTAACTTACTTTCTTTTTATTCTGTGTTTTGTTATCTATTTAATATTTGATTTTATTCTATTAATTATTGATATTATCAAAATATTATCAGTACTTATTTTATTTATTATTGATATTATCAAAATATTATCAGTACTTATTTTGTTTATTATTGATATTATCAAAATATTATCAGTACTTATTTTATTTATTATTGATAAGAATAGATTTTTTCGTATCTATGATAATTTATATCATAACAATAGATAAATATTCAATAAGTTTATTATTTTTCTACTACAATATCAAAGACTATTATTGAATATCACACTATTTATAGATATCAATGAGTTATCAATAATGATTTATTTATTACAAAAAGTACCTTTCCCTACTTTTTTATGGATAAGGAAAAGTACTTATGCTCTTATAGTAACAAATTTACTATTTATTATTGCCTAATGGCTTACGATTTTTGTACTTAGACATATACTTATCAACCATACCAGCAGTATCCACCAATTTAACTTTCCCTGTAAAGAAAGGGTGAGATGTATTAGAGATTTCCAATTTAATCAAAGGATAGTCTACTCCATCAATATTGATAGTTTCTCTACTATTCGCACAAGAACGAGTTAGGAATACTTGCTCGTTTGACATATCTTTGAACGCACAAATTCTATAATTCTTTGGATGAATGTCTTTTTTCATTACTCTTAACTATTTAACTTTTTTTATAAATTACTTAACCTATCAAAACAGTTTGCAAAAGTACTACTTTTTTTTTAATTGAGAAACTTTTTTCATCAATTTTCTGCTTTTTTATAATTTCAAAGGAGATTCTTTTTCTTTTATATACCTGTATGTAATCTCTTTTGAAATTTTCTTTTCTCTCTTTTACTCTTCTGTATTGATCGGTGTTTCTGTATTACTTTCTGTGTTTTCCGATGTGTTTTCTACTGTATTTTCTTGATTAGAAGGGGTACTCGTTGCGTTATTCTTTCTTATAGATTGCAACAATTTTTCTTTTTCTTGTTTCAATATATTGATTTTTGTTTCAAACTCTTTTTTAAGAATTTCTGCATTCTTACTCGAAGATAAGAAACCAATATTATTTTCCAAAGAATCTATCTCCCGCTCTAAATTAGAAATACGACTACTAAGACGCATTCTTGGGACTTGTGTTTTTGTAGTATTGTCTGCATTATGCATTCCCTTTTGAGCAATCTCTGTTGCGGTTATCTGTAATTTTTCTTTGTTTGTATCAATAATTTCGTCCCATTTGTTTTGCAATTCTGCTCTTTCTTTCTTTGGAGTGAAACCTATCTCAAACCAACGTCTTTGGAATTCTTTCAATTCTTCTACGTTTTTGGCTTTATCGTCTGTAAAGGTATGATTTTGTAGTTCTTCTATTAATTGTTTGCGTTTTTCTATATTCTCTATAACCTCTGAATGAGTACGCATATAATCCTCACTCTTATTCTGAAAGAATTCATCACACGCAGCACGAAAACGTTTCCATACCTGATCGCCCAAAGGTTTCTTTACAAAACCAATTTGTTTCCATTCTTGTTGCAAAGATAAGATCTCTTGTGTTGCTTGAGTGAAATCGTTACGTTTTGCTATTGCTTCAGCACGTTCACAAATAGATACCTTTCTATTATAATTGTCTTCTTCTATTTGACGATTTTGATTGAAGACTTCTTTCTTTGCCTCAAAGAAACCATCTTTTTGTTCTTTGAATTTATTCCAAATATCCTCATTATGTTGATGAGCAACAGGACCGATTGTTTTCCACTTATCCAATAATTCATTCATTTTGGTAGTATCCTCATTCCATTCAGATAATTTTTCTCTCTTTTTGGAAGTAATTTCTTTTGCTTGTTCTACCAATTCTTGCTTATGTTTGAGATTATCTTCTAATTCACTAGCTCGTTGTTCGTAAAATTCTCTTCTTCTTGCATTAATATTTTCGGAGGCTTTTTTGAATCTTTCCCAGACTTCTTCATTTTTGTCCATAGGTACTGCTCCTATTTGCTTCCATTCCTTATGATATTGCTGCAAAATCTGAAAACTACTATTTATATCATCACTTAAGAGTAATTCTTCTGCTTTTTCGCACAAGGCTAATTTATCGTCAAGATTTTTCTTCAAATCCAAATCTCTTAACTCACGAGAAATCTTTACTTTTTCGTAAAATTTATCTATCAAGAAGCGATAACTCTCCCACAAATTATTAACTTCTGCGTGTGGTACGTTACCTATTTCTTTCCACTTCTCTTGTATAACATTAAACTCATCATATACTTCTTTTAGAGTCTTTTCGCTTTCCAACAAAGTCCTAAAATCTTCCAACAAGGCTCTTTTTTTCTCCAAGTTTTGTTGTTTCAACTCTTCTTGTTTCTCATTATATTGTTGTCTTTTTTGTTTATAGACCTCATATAAACTAAAAAACTCGTCTCTTGTAGTATCTTCCTTTGACTTGTCTTCCGTATTAGGAGTAGTATCTTCGTTTGTTTCTACTTGTTTTGTTTCATTCTCTATTGTTTCACTTGTGTTTTCGGTGTTTGCTTCCACTTTATTAGTTTCTGTGGGCAAAGAAAGAAAAACATTTCTCAAAACAGGAACTCTAACTTTGAGTAATTCAAAATCATTCTTTTCCAACAAAGTTTTTAATTCCTTAATCAAGTCTTCTCTATTCAATGCAGAATATTCTTTGGATATTTCGTCCAATAATTCTGTGTTGTTAGTGTTTTCGGTTTGTTCAACTACATTTTTGTCTTCTGTGTTCATAACAGACTATTTTTAGATTGTTTATCAATATATAATGTTAATGTTTCTCAAAAGCAAAATGCTTTTTAGCAAAAAAACTTTTGCAAAAGTACGAACATTTTTCAAAATAGGAATAACAAATCATACGAATTTTTTATTTTTTTATGTTTTTTCTATTCTTTTTCTTCTTTTAATAGAATGTTTCCATATTACTCTAACCCTAAAAATACAATTATTATTAATAGATAAATAGGTGAGGAGAAATGAAAATTTTTCATCTACATATATTTATACTATGCTAATAGTTTTCAGTAAGAAAAGGTTAGATTTCTTTACACGAATCTAACATAAAAATACGAAAAACATATATTATTTTCTCATTCCTAAATAATTTATTTTCCTTATAGGAGTATTTTTTAGGGATACTTTTTGGTAAAAAAATAAGTATTTTTTCTCTTTTCTAATAGTTTGATTATATAATCATTAAAATAAGTACTATAATCATTAAAATAATATCTGATTTTATCTAAATAATATGTGATTTTATTTTGGCGAAATGTAGTAGTATGAAAAATTTATATTTTTGAAAATATTCCTTTTTCCTTATCGGGTGATTGTTATAAAAGTGTTTTTTTGATACAAAAATATAAAAATATGTAGAATGCTAATAAACTAAAATATTTTTTATGTTTCCCATACTCACTATATCATAGAAAAATAAAGTGTGATTACAAGATTTCTCTTTTTACTTATAAATGCAATTTTCGGTAAATAATTTCCTCTCTATATTAATTTATTTGGTGTTTTGTTATTCTATTAGTTGTTTTTTTATTAATTTTGCACTCGTTATTCAATAAAATATATAGGAATATGTCATTAGTTAAATCAATATCAGGTTTTAGAGGAACTATTGGAGGTAAGCCGGGCGATAATTTAACGCCTGTTGATTTGGTGGGATTTGTATCTGCCTTTGTAATGCTAATCAAAGAAAAGACAGGTAAGGATAAGATTAAAATACTTGTAGGTAGAGATGCAAGAATATCTGGTCAAATGGTCAATAATTTAGTTTGTGGTACATTAATGGCTATGGGTACAGACGTTTTAGATACAGGTCTTTCCACAACTCCTACAACAGAAATAGCAGTTGTAGATAATCAAGCAGACGGAGGTATTATTCTTACCGCTTCTCATAATCCGGTACAATGGAATGCTCTTAAATTCTTGGCTTCTAATGGAGAATTTATCTCTAAAGAAGACGGCGAAAGATTATTATCTATTGCAGAGAAAAATGATTTTGATTTTGCTTCAGCAACTTCACTTGGTACCTATACAACTGTGGAGGATGCAGTGGAGAAACATATTCAAAAGGTACTATCATTAGATCTTGTAGATGTGGAGGCTATCAAAAAAGCATCTTTTAGAATTGCCTTTGATTCGGTTAATTCTACGGGAGGATTCGTTTTAAGAAAACTACTAACGGCATTAGGTATAGAAGAGATATTTGCACTAAACGAGGAGCCAACAGGTCTTTTTGCTCATAACCCAGAGCCATTGCCGGAGAATATAACAGATATATGCACATTAGTAGAAGAAAAGCATTGTGCATGTGGTTTTATTGTTGATCCCGATGTTGATAGATTAGCAATAGTATCTAATACTGGCAAACCTTTTGTAGAGGAATACACTTTGGTATCGGTTGCTGACTATGTATTGCAAAATACTCCCGGCTCTACAGTATCTAATCTTTCCTCCTCAAAAGCATTAAGAGATATAACAGAAAAGAAATACAATCAAGTATATGAACCTGCCGCAGTAGGAGAGGTTAATGTTGTTAAGAAAATGAAAGAAATCAATGCCGTTATTGGTGGTGAGGGCAATGGTGGAGTAATCTATCCTGCGTGTCATTATGGTAGAGACGCATTAGTAGGTATTGCTTTGTTTCTTACTTTATTAGCAAAGAAAAATATCTCTTCTCAAGAGTTACGAGACTCCTATCCTGAGTATGTTATCGCCAAAAAGAAAATGGAATTAACACCAGAAATAGATGTTGATATGATTCTTTGTTCTATTGCCAAAAAATACGAAAATTATGACGTAAATACTATTGATGGAGTGAAGATTAATTTCGATAATGAGTGGGTTCATTTGCGTAAGAGTAATACCGAGCCGATTATTCGTATTTATGCCGAAAGTAATTCTGCAACAACAGCAGAACATTTAGCCAACGTAATAATACAAGATATAACTTCAACGATAAGAGAAAACCTCTAATCATTTAATATCTAATACTTATGATATATACAGATAAAGACAAAAAATTCAAACGTTATACCGTTACAACAGCCTTACCATACGCTAACGGACCTATACATATTGGTCACATGGCAGGTGTATATATTCCAGCAGATATTTATTGCAGATACCTAAGAAGCCAAAAGGAAGAAGTTTTCTTTATTGGTGGTAGTGATGAACACGGTGTTCCTGTTACTATTCGTGCCAAAAAAGAGGGCTGTACGCCACAAGATATTGTGGATAGGTATCATAAAATAATCAAAGACTCTTTTCGTGAGTTTGGTATGAGTTATGATGTTTATTCTCGCACAACAAGTAAGATTCATAACAAGACAGCGAGTGATTTTTTCCTAAAACTTTATAACGAAGGCAAATTAATAGACAAGACTACCAAACAATATTATGACGAAAAGGAGAAAACTTTCCTTGCCGATAGATATATAGTAGGTACATGCCCTATTTGTGGTAATGAACACGCATACGGAGATCAGTGTGAGAAATGTGGTTCTTCTCTTAACGCAACGGATTTGATTAATCCTCATAGTGCTTTGAGTGGTAATACTCCTATTTTGAAAGAAACTAAACATTGGTTTCTTCCTTTGAATGAATACGAAGATTTTCTCAAAGATTGGATACTTAACCAGCATAAAGAATGGAAAACAAACGTATATGGACAATGTAAATCGTGGTTAGATAATGGTTTACAGCCTCGTGCAGTTACCAGAGATTTGGATTGGGGAGTAAAAGTACCGATCAAAGAGGCAGAAAATAAGGTCTTATATGTTTGGTTTGATGCACCTATTGGATATATTTCTAATACTATTGAGAAATTAGGTGATAATTGGCATAAATGGTGGCAAGATAAGGATACCAAATTAGTTCATTTTATTGGAAAGGATAATATTGTCTTCCATTGTATAGTTTTTCCTGCGATGTTGCAAGCACATGGAGATTTTATTCTACCGGATAATGTCCCTGCAAATGAATTTCTTAACTTGGAAGGTGATAAGATCTCTACTTCACGTAATTGGGCTGTTTGGTTAAATGAATATTTGGAGGATTTTCCTAATAAACAGGATGTTTTGAGATATGTTCTTTGTGCAAATGCACCAGAAACAAAGGATAATGACTTTACTTGGAAGGATTTTCAAACAAGAAATAATAGTGAATTGGTTGCTATTTTGGGTAATTTTGTAAATCGTACTATTGTCTTGACACACAAATACTTTGAGGGTAGAGTTCCTAAACGTTTTGAGGAGAATGAAACAGACAAAAACACTCTTCAAGAGATTAGTACCTATCCTGAAAAGATTGGTACCTTGATTGAGACGTATAAGTTCCGAGACGCATTGTTTGAATTAATGAATTTAGCACGTCTTGGTAACAAATATTTAACTGAAAATGAGCCATGGAAGACTATTAAGACGGATGAAAAACGTACTTCTACGATATTGAATATTTCTTTGCAAATTTGTGCTTGTTTATCTGTTTTATCCGAGCCATTTTTACCATTTAGTGCCGAAAAATTGCAAAAAATCCTTAATATCAATATTGATACTTGGACAGAGGGAGGTAATACTAATCTATTAGAAGTTGATAAAGAGATAAATACACCAGAACTTTTGTTTGAAAAAATAGATGACGACCAAATACAAAAACAAGTAGATAAATTACTTGCGAGCAAAAAACAAAACGAGTTAAATAACGCTACTCTATTACCTGAAAAAGAGAATATTAACTTTGAAGATTTTGAGAAAATAGATATTCGTGTCAGCAAGATTATAGAGGCGGAGAAAGTAGCAAAAACCAAAAAATTATTAAAGTTAGTCGTTGATACTGGTATAGATAAAAGGACTATCGTAAGTGGTATTGCGGAGTATTACAAACCAGAAGAAGTAATTGGCAAACAGGTACTTGTCTTGGTGAATTTAGCACCTAAAGAATTGAAAGGTATACAAAGTCAAGGTATGATACTAATGGCACAAAACCCATTAGGAGAACTTTGTTTTGTTTGCCCAGAGAAAGAATTCAAAACAGGTAGTCAGGTTAAATAATCTATCATAGGACTTACGATTATACTTAAAAATAGTTTATAATAAATACATTATCAAGGTAATACTAAATAATAGTGAATGTTATTTGGTATTGCTTTGTTTTTATTTTTTACTCTCTCAAACGATATCGGAACTTATTTTAATAACTTTAATACTTATCAGAATAACTTTAATACTTATTTGAATAACTTTAATACTTATTTGAATAACTTTAATACTTATTTGAATAACTTCAATACTTATCAAAATAATATCTGATATTATTTCAATGAAATGTGACTCTATTTGAATAATATTTGATTTTATTTGAATGAAATGTGCTTTTATTTTGAGAAAAGGATTGTAAAAATACTTTGTTTATCTTATTGATTGATTTTACCTCAATATTATTTCTATAATTATAGGCAAAAGATAGATAATCAGTATTTTAGAAATAATTAATCTTATTTATTTCTACTTGAAAATATATAGAGAAAACGAAATCAAAAGGGTTGAAACAATAAAAAAGGATTGAGCGTTTCGTAAGCCGAGTTCTGTTTCTCTTCTGTCATTAATCTACGCCTTACTTTGCAGTAAGACTCTATCGTCCTACCCCTTAGCAGTACCGAGCAAGTACTATATGCTAATATATTTGGACTTTCAACTCATAAGGTTTACACGCAAACTATTATCACTAATAATTGCTGTAGGCTTTTACCCTACATTTTCACCCTTACCTTTGCAGGCGGTTATTTTCTGTTGCACTATCTGTCAGGAGATTATCTTCGTTCTCCTGCCTGTCCGTTAGACAGTATGATGCTCTATGTTGCTCGGACTTTCCTCCGAAATTATCTTCCGGCGACAGATACTCTTCGCTCAATCCTATGTATTTATAAGAACTTTATTTTAGTCTCTTTGATTGTCTATTAGACTATTCTTCTTTATCTTTTAAGTTATTTTTAGCTTGTGCGGCACGTTTTCTTTGTGTTTCGTCAAGGATAATCTTTCTTATACGTAGATGTTGCGGAGTAATCTCCAAATATTCATCTTCTTTGATATATTCCATTGCTTGTTCCAAAGAGAATTTAACCGCAGGTGCAATATTACTTTTCTCATCACTACCTGCTGCACGCATATTAGTCAATTTCTTGGTAATAACCAAATTAACTACAATATCATCAGGACGCAACCCTTCGCCAACAACTTCTCCGGTATAGATCTCATCACCTGCCTCCACAAAAAATTTACCTCTATCTTGTAATTTATTCAATGAATATTCTATTACCGTACCAGTCTCTTTTGCAATCAAAGTTCCCATTCGTTTGGACGGTATTTCACCTTTCCAAGGTTCGTAATCCTTGAATTGATGTGCCATAACAGCTTCTCCTTCAGAGATAGTAAGAATGCTATTAGTCAATCCGATCAAACCTCTTGATGGAATAGAAAATTCTATATGTTGTCTATCGGAACGTGTTTCCATAGAAATCAATTCTCCTTTGCGGGAGGTTACTTGTTCAATAATCTTGCCGGCAAATTGTTCGGGGGTAACGATTATAAGTTGCTCAATAGGTTCGCATTTCTTACCATCAATTTCTTTGATAATAACCTTTGGCTGACCAACTTGCAATTCGTACCCCTCTCTACGCATTGTCTCTATCAAAATACTTAAATGCAATATACCTCTACCATAAACCATTAGAGTATCAGGAGAATCGGTATCCTCAACACGTAGTGCAAGATTTTTTTCTAATTCAGCGTGTAGTCTATCTCTTAAATGCCGAGAAGTAACATATTTTCCTTCTTTGCCAAAGAAAGGGGAATTGTTGATAGTGAATAACATACTAAGAGTAGGTTCGTCTACTTTGATAGGAGGTAAGGGCTCCGGTGCTTCTTTATCGCAAACGGTATCACCTATATCAAAATTCTCTATACCTAACATAGCTACTATTTCACCTGTTTGTACTGGTGTTTTGATTTTCTCTTTTGCTAATCCTTCAAAGACATATAACTCTTTTATCTTGCTTAGGTATTTTTCGCCATTTGCTTTACATAATGTTATCTCTTGTCCTGCCTGCAAAGTACCTCTATGCAAACGTCCTACGGCTATTCTCCCTACGTAAGAAGAATAATCCAAAGAAGAGATCATTAGTTGTGTATTTCCTTCAATATTTGGATAAGGAGGTATATATTTGATAATTGTGTCAAGTAGATAAGAAACATCCGATGTGGGTTTATCAGGCTCTGACCCCATCCAACCCATTTTGGAAGAACCATAAACAGTCGGAAAATCTAATTGTTCTTCGCTTGCGTTTAAGGCACACATTAAATCGAATACTTTCTCTTGTGTTGCGATAGGGTCGCAATTAGGTTTATCAACTTTGTTTATTACCACGATAGGTTTCAAATTCAATTCAATGGCTTTTTGCAATACGAAACGAGTTTGAGGCATTGGACCTTCGAAAGCATCTACGACCAATAGCACACCATCTGCCATATTAAGGACACGTTCCACTTCGCCACCAAAATCGGAGTGTCCGGGAGTATCGATAATATTGATTTTGTAATCTTTATAACGTATGGACACGTTTTTTGATAAGATTGTTATACCTCTTTCTCTTTCCAAATCGTTACTATCAAGAATTAATTCTTTTTTTTCTTGATTATCTCTAAATAGTTTTGCTTGATAAAGCATTCTATCAACCAAAGTTGTCTTACCATGATCAACATGAGCGATTATTGCTACGTTGCGAATATTTTGCATATATTTTTATTTTTTATAATTATTACTCTTCTTATCTATATTAAACAATAATGTTGGATTAATTTTGAATTGTAGCATCTTTGCAGTATTTCGTATTTTATATTTCAATTTTTTCCTTCTTTTTGCCAAGAATTGAATTTATATATAACATAATCTTCATTTTTGAAGCCTTGTTTTGCTGTGATAGAACCTTCTTGTTGCGTTTTCATAAAATACAGAATTAAATAGCAGTAAATAAATCATTTTGTCTATAATCTTTCAATCGCTGTTCGGCAATATCAACGTACTCTTTTGAGATCTCCGAACCGATCCATTTGCGGTGTAATAATTCTGCCATCTTAGCTGTCGTACCACTACCCATAAAAGGATCATATACAACATCAAACTCATTCGTCCAAGTCAATATCTGATCTACTACTAACTTTTCGGGAAAAATAGCAGGATGCTGATATGCTATTTTATCTTTCGTAGAAATACCTCCTCCAATGGAATAGAAAAATACATTACCTACCTTCTTTTCTTTTGTTTTCTCTATTTTTTCGTAATTAAGTTCTCCCATCTTTCCTCTATTCTTCATATTCGCTACACCTCTGTATTTCGTCTGTTCGGTAATAGGATTAAATGTTTTTGGACTTTGTTTAGATAAACAAAACATATATTCAAACATTTGATGATAACGGTTACCTGTTTGAGGCATTGGATTGTTTTTATAATAAATCATAGTGTCATGTAATCTGAAACCAATCTCCATAAATCTCAAGGCTTGACGAAAACTTGTACCCGTCTCACTACCATTTATAGTTGCATCTCCAACAACCCAAATAATAACTCCTCCGACTTTAATAATACGAAATAATTCTTTTGCTATATTTTCAAAATCAAAGTTATAACCATTATAATTCCTTATATTATCGTACGGAGGTGAAGTGATAACGAGATCTATACTCTCGTTATCCATTATTTTCATTGTCTGCAAACAATCTTCATTATATATTTTGCCAAATTCTATCATTAGAGCTGATTGTTATCTCTTTTCTATTTCTTTTCGTATGTATTGCATAGCGGCGGTTATACCTTCTTTGTCCTTACCTCCTGCTGTGGCATAATATTTTTGTCCTCCGCCACCACCTTTGATACTCTTGGCAGTCTCACGTATTATCTTACTGGCATCCAAACCTCTCTCAACCAAAGAATCACTTAACATTATACTCAACATTACTTTCTCCCCATTCATATTAGCACCAACAAAACAAAAATCTTTTTCATCTGCTCTAAACCTAAAAGCAATTTCTTTGATTTCTTCTGAAGAGAGTGGAAGTATTGCCTCAAAATATTTTATACCATTTATCATTTGATACTTCTCTCTCAAATCTTTATATAAGGTATTTAATGCTTGTAAAGAATAATCTGCTATTTGTTTTTTCATCTTTGCCGTTTCGTCCATCAACTTACGCAAAGAGGCAACTATATCTGGCGAAGATTCAAAGAAAGTACGTATATCTGCCAATGTATCAACTGTCTTGTAGAGATATTCTTCCATCTCTTGTCCCGTGATAGCTTCTATACGTCTTATACCTGCTGCAATAGCACCCTCACTTATAATCTTTATCATACCAATACCCGCAGTAGATTTCAAATGTGTCCCTCCGCATAATTCTATACTATCTCCAAAACGTATTACCCTTACCTTGTCGCCATATTTCTCTCCAAATAAAGCCATTGCACCCATCTGCTTTGCCTGATCAATAGCAACATTACGTCTATCATCTGCCTTGTAGTCTTGTCGTATCATCTTATTGACTTCTCGTTCAACTTTACGAATCTCTTCTTCACTCATTTTGCTATGATGTGAAAAATCGAAACGCAAACGTTTATCATCTACATACGAACCTTTTTGTTCCACGTGCGTACCAAGTACTTTACGCAAAGCAAAATGTAATAAATGTGTAGCAGTATGATTTCTCTCTATATTATGTCTTCTCTCTACATTAACCTCTGTCCTAAATACTCCTTGAATATCTTTTGGCAAAGACTTTGTTATATGTATAGGTAGATTATTTTCTTTTTTGGTATCAATTATTTCTATTCTCTCATCCTTATTAATCAATAAACCACTATCACCTACTTGACCTCCCATTTCGGCATATAATGGCGTACGATCCAGAACAATTTGATATAATTTCTCTCCCTTTGTCTCTATTTGGCGATACCTAACTACCTTGCTCTCACATTCTAATTCATCATAGCCAACAAATTCCTCTTCTTTGAAATCTTTTATTATCTCTATCCAATCACCTCTTTTGATACTTGTAGCATTCTTGCTTCTTTGTTTTTGTTCTAATAGATTTTTTTCAAAACTATTCATATCAACTTCTCTACCTTGTTCTTTGGCAATTAGACAAGTTAAATCAACAGGAAAACCATACGTATCGAATAATTCAAATGCAAAACTACCACTTATTGCTCCCTTTGGGTTATCTTTTAGATATTTATCAAATTTAACTATCCCACTTGATAAAGTTTTCAAAAACGCACTCTCTTCTTCTTTTATTACCTTAATGATAAGTGAATGATTTTTCTCTAATTCTTTGTATTGTTCACCCATTTGTTCCACCAAAGTATCAATAAGCAAATATATAAACGGCTTATCAAATCCAAGAAACGTATAACCATATCTAATAGCACGGCGAAGTATTCTGCGAATAACATATCCTTGTTTCGTATTAGACGGAAGTAATCCATCCGCAATAGCAAAAGCAACTGCACGTACATGGTCTGCTATAACCCTCATAGCAATATCTTTCTTTCCATCCTTACCATATTCCGTGTTAGAGAGTAAAGCAACTTTTTGTATTAGTGGTTGAAATACATCCGTATCATAATTAGAAGTTTTTCCCTGTAATACCATACACAGACGCTCAAACCCCATTCCTGTATCAATATTCTTTTCTTTTAATGACTCTAATGATTTGTCTGCTTTGCGATTAAATTCCATAAAGACCAAATTCCAAATCTCTATAACTAATGGATTATCTTTATTAACCAAATCACTACCTGCTATTTTCTCTCTTTCTTTCTCGTCTCTCAAATCAATATGTATCTCCGAACAAGCACCACAAGGACCAATTTCTCCCATTTCCCAGAAGTTATCGTGTTTATTGCCTTGTATTATATGACTTTCCTCTACATATTCTTGCCAATATTTATGAGCCTCTTCATCTGCTTGCAATCCCTCTTTAATATCTCCTCCGAAATAAGTAACATATAATTTGTTTTTATCTATTTTATAAACCTTTGTTAGTAATTCCCAAGCGAACGCAATAGCCTCTTTTTTGAAATAATCACCAAAAGACCAATTACCTAACATTTCAAACATAGTATGATGATAAGTGTCGTGTCCAACTTCTTCCAAATCATTATGTTTGCCACTTACTCTAAGACATTTTTGAGAGTCTGTTGCTCGCAAGAAAGATTTCTTTACATTACCCAAGAATATATCTTTGAATTGATTCATTCCTGCGTTAGTAAATAATAGAGTAGGGTCGTCTTTGATTACCATTGATGCCGATGGAACAACTGTATGTCCTTTACTTTCAAAATAATCTATGAAAGCCTTTCGTATCTCATTACAAGTCATAAATATTAGAACTTTTTTTAATTATTGTGTTATATATTATATAGTACACAAATGTGTATTTTTTGATTTTGAACTTGCAAAGTTACTAAAAAATTTTCTTTTCACTTCTTTTTTGTTTATAGATTTAGTTTTTCAACCATTGCTAACCCTTTAATATATCTACTTATTGCATTTCATAAAAATAAAACTACATTTCGTCAAAATAAAATCAATAACTATTCGAATAACATCAATAACTATTCGAATAACATCAATAACTATT